>DATBJZ010000072.1:0-10171 GCA_036556125.1 Gemmatimonadota bacterium
GGCGTCGCGGTCTGGGAACGCTTCGAGACCGAGCTGCCGCGGGCCCTCGACGCGCCGTACCTGCTCTCGCATCCGCCGGGGGCGCAGCGGATCGCGAGCGCACGGAGGATCGCGGCCGAGCTCGGGGCGCGGGGGCGGCCGTGAGTCCCGCGCGCGATCGCCCCGCCGCGCGGAAGACCTGCTCCGGCCCGACGTGGCGCCGCTGCGCCGCGGTCGCCGGACGGGTCCTGCTGGTCGCCGGATGCGGGACCTCGAACGTCGAGGCCCAGACGCCCGAAGCCTCGGACCGCGGCTGGCAGCCGCGGATCAGCCGGATCGTCATCGACTCCGTCGCCGTGCGGCCCGTCCTGCGCGAGCTGTGGGAGGCGAGCGTCGAGACGGCCCGCGAGCAGGTCGCGTGCATCGGAGGCCGACGCCAGGGGCGCGAGTTCCGGATCGCCCGGGCGGCGGAGCTGCGCGCGGCGCGCCGGCTCAGCGCGGGCGGATCGGCGGGGGGGAGCCTCGCGAACGCCGGGACCGGAGCGGATGCGGCGGTCGAGGCGGACGGTGGGATCGGGTCGGGCGCCGCGATCGAGGCGGCTGGGGACATCGATTCCGACTCGGTGAGCGTGAGCCGCGAGTGGTCGCGGCTCAGCGTGGACGTCTGCGGCCCGCCGGAGTGGGTCGGCACCGTCCACACCCACCGCATCGAGGGCGGCGAGGAGCACCCGGGGCTCTCCTCGAACGACCGCGCGGTCGTCTCGCTGTGGCACGCCCGCTGGAGACACGAGAGCGTGTTCTGTGTGCTATACTCGCCGGAGAAGCCGCCGTACTGCGAGCACCGGAGCTGAAGGACGGAGCCAGACGGAGCCTCCGCCACTTCCGGCGGAGACCTCCGGACGCCACGGCCTGCGGGGCGGTTCGAGGAGGAGGATGATCGGATTCCGGGATTGGGGTCGTGCGATCCGGATGGGCCTGTACGCCACCGTTCCGGTCCTGCTGCAGGTGACGACGACGGCGGCGGCCCAGCTGCCGGTCGAGATGTCTCCGACCATTTCGCACGTGAACCAGAAGGTGCCGGACCTGGTCACGCTCGACGCGTCGAGCGGGAACGGCGAATTCGGGATGTGCTCCGACGTGGCTGCCTTCGCAGCGCTGCGCCGGGTGTACCCCGACGGGGCCCGGCTGCCGTTCACGGTCCCACGGGGGAAGTTTCTCGTGGTGACGGACGTTGCGCTTCACGCGACCGTTGACGAGACCTTGCCGCCCGGGTCCAGGCAGGACGCTTACCTCAGGGTGAGAAACCCCGTCAACGGCAACGAGCACAACGTGCTCGTCTTCACGCTGACGCAGGAACCCCCGGCTAGCGTCGCGGTCACCAACCTGCACCTCACGACGGGGTTCACCGTCGGGCCAGGCATGCAGGTGTGCGTGAGCACGAAATCAGGCGCCATTCTGGGCGGATTCAACATCAGTCCGCACTACCTGATGCTTCACGGCTATCTCGTGAGGTTTCCGTGAACGTTCCCGCCCTGTTGTCCCTGATCGCCGCCGTCCTCCTGCTCGTCGAGGCGCTGCGGCTGAACGTCGCCATCGGCTGGCTCGGCCTCGCGCTGCTGGCCGGAGCGTTCGCGTACTGGTTCTGGACGGGGACGCGCGGGCCGCGAGTCGGCTGACCGCGGGGAGACCTTCGGCCGCCGCGCCGTGGGCGCTGCACGTCGAGACGGAAGCCGCCTCGCCGTTCGCTGCAATCGAGGCGGACGGGATTAGTGGAGCCGACGGGGATCGAACCCGTGACCTCCTGCTTGCAAAGCAGGCGCTCTCCCAGCTGAGCTACGGCCCCGGGGCGGGCGGCGCGGGAGCGGGGACTCCGCGAAGGCTGGTGGGCCCGGGTAGAGTTGAACTACCGACCTCGCGCTTATCAGGCGCGCGCTCTAACCACCTGAGCTACGGGCCCCTCGGGACGGGGCAAATTACGGCTGCGGGCGCCGCGTCGCCACCGGGCCGCACCACGCGAGGACATCGGTTCGTTCGGCAGTTCGCCGGCCGCGAGCCTCGTTCGCGTGGTCGACCGCGTGAGCGGGACCGACACGGCGCGGCCGGCGCGACGGTCGCATCCGCCGAGCCCGTGCACCGGATCCGGCCGACGCGATCACTGGACGCGCGGCTCGCCCTCCCCGCGCGGGATCGCGAGGTCCGCCCTACCCAGCTCCACCTCCACCTCGGCGCCGTCCGGACGGAGGTACCCGGTGATGCGGTACCGGCCGTCCGGCAGACCGCCGTCCAGGACGTCGTAGGCGCTGGCGTGCGCACGGGCCTCGTGGCGTTCGCCCGGCGCCAGCGTCACGGGCACGACGGCCTGCGTGCAGCCCACGTCCTCCGACTGATCCCACACTCTCTCGCCGCCTCGATAGGCCCGGAGCAGGAGCACGCAGCCCTCGGGAAACTCGAGGGTGCGCTCCGCATCGCCGACGTTCTCGAGCCTGACCGTCGCCGCGAGCTGGACCGGGAACGACTCGAGGATCGCCAGGTCGCCGCGGTAGTCGATCCCGTCCACGGTGAGGGCGAGCCCGGGATCCGGGCGCACGGGATCACGCACGGCGTCGGCGCCCGGAGCACAGCCGGCGGCCCCCGGTGCGAGCCCGGCCGCGGCGGCCGCCGCGCCGGCGACGAGCAGGGCTCCCACCAGGCCCGGCACGGACCGCCTTGCTCCCCTCCCGGCGGCGTGTGACCTTGCGTCCATGAGCACGGCCCTCCTGCACGTGGTCTTCGTCTTCGCCGTTCTCGGCTCGAAGCTGCTCCTCGCCGTCTGGGCAATCTACCACCTCTTCCCGAACGGCCCCGGCTGCCCCGAGTGCAGCGGCGAGACGCTCCCCATGCGCATGGGCCCGTCACGCCGCGCCGGAAGCCTGCTGCTCTTCCTCGGCCGAGTCGGCGTGCGCTGGTGCCCCGAATGCGGGTGGGAGGGCTACGCGCGGCCGGTGGGGCCCGCCCGCCGGGCGATCGCGCTCAGGGCTCCCGACCCCGCCGACCAGCCCTCGTGATCCGCATCCGACTCGCGGCCGTCGCGGCGCTCCTCGCCTGCTCCGGCGGTTCCGGGGACGACGCGCCGCGAGCGGGCGATCTGCTCGGGAGATCCGACGGACCTGGCCGGCTCGAGGGACGCGTCACGATCGGCCCGCTGTGCCCGGTCGAGCAGGTCCCGCCCGACCCGTCCTGCGCGCCGGGTCCCGAGACGTTCGCGGCCGTGGAGATCCTGATCCTCGACCCGGCCGGCGCCGTGGTCCGGCGCGTCGCCCTGGACGACGAGGGACGGTACGCGGTCGAGCTGGATGCCGGCGTGTACCTGGTGGACACCACGTGGCGCGGACTCGGCGAAGGCGGCGGCGATCCGACGCCGGGCGACTCGGGATCCGCAGGCGACGGATCCGGCATCGCCGATCCGGGCGACGACGGCGCCGCCGGCGGCACGCCGGGTGAGCCGCCGAGCGTCGTGGACTCGACGGGAACCGGCACGTCTCCACCCGGCGCCGGTGGTACGGATCCCGGCGTTCCGGACAGCGTCCTGCCCTCGCCCGTGGATCCCGCGCCGGTCCCGCCCGCACCCGGCGACCCGGGCCGTCCGCCCGACGATCCGCCCGCACCCTGCGACCCGATCTGGCCCCCGGATGCAGGCGGGCCGGGGGGCGTGGTTCCCGGGGACGCACCGAGCGTGGCGGACTCGACGGGGTGCAGCGCCCCCGGCTCTCCCGGAGATCCCGGCGCCCCCGTCCCCCCGGACAGTGCTTTCCCCGAACCCCCCGTCCCCGGCGACACCGCGGCGCCTCCGCCGATCACCCTTCCGTTCCCCGGCGACTCCCTCGCGGAGCGTCCGGATGACGGGGCCGCGGTTCCCGAGCACCTGCTGCCCGTCGAGGTCCAGCTCGGAGCCGGCGAGACCAAGCGCCTGGACATCGACATCGACACCGGCATCCGCTAGCGCGCGGCCCATCCGCGGTCGAAGACCGGGGCGAGGCCGGCGATGAGCAACAACGACCCGCTCACGGCCGCCGAGTTCGGCGCGTACCGGCCTCACCCGGCGCTCGTGGAGCGCATCGAGGCGTGCCGGTCGGCGTTCGGCATCGCACGCCGGGACTTTCGGCTCGTCGACTGGGGGTGCGGGCGCGGGGCGTTCGTGCTCTGGCTGCGCCAGCGGGGATACGACGCCGTGGGTGTGGACGTCGATCCGGGGCCGTTCGCCCGGGGTGCCGATCTCTTCCGCACGAGCGGTGAACGGCCCGAGGCGTGCCTCCACCCGCTCGATCCGGCGGGCAGGGCGCCGTTCGCCGACGGGTCGTTCCACTTCGTCACGTCGTGGCAGACCCTCGAGCACGTCGCCGAGCTGGAGACCGCGGCGGCGGAGTGGCGCCGCGTGACCCGGGACGGCCGCGGGTTCCACGTCTACCCGCCGCACCGCAGGGTCGTCGAGCCGCACCTGTTCATGCCCGTGGTCCACTGGCTCCCCAAGACGCGAGTCCGCGCGGCCTTGATCTCGCTCTTCGTCCTCCTGGGCGTGGAGCCGCACTGGTGGCCGGACGGCGGCATCCGCCTGCGGGAGAAGATCCGGACGTACTACCGCTTCAGCGTGGCGGACACCTTCTACCGGACCCGCGGGGAGGTGCGTGCGTGTCTGGCGGCGAGCGGCCTGGAAGCGGAGTTCGTGGATCTCGGTGCGCACCGGCCGCTGCAGAGGCTCGCCGGTCGTCGCATCGGCGGAAGGAGCTCGCGAACGGTGGGGAGCCGGCTCGAGGACTTCGCTCACGACATCGGCCTCGCGACCAGGCTGCGGGCCGGCTGACGGTGCGGTCCGGCCGACATTCCAGTCCGGCCACCGTCCGGCGGCGGTCCGCCGAGGGCTCTGAAGCGCCGCCGGCCGAACCCTGGGTCAGGTAACCCGCCGACGGGCGATCTCACCCGACCCGCGCCCATCGCGCCGGCCCGTCGGCTGCGCGGGCACGCATGTGCATCGGGTTGCCGGCAAAGAGCTTGGCCGGTCGGAGGCGGACTCCCGACCGGCGGCTCGCGGCTGGCACGCGGCCTGCCTTGCACGTGGGATTCGCCACCCCTCAGCCCGAGGTTCTCGATGAGACGGAACGCATCGTCCGCATCCCCGCCGGTCCGCGCGTCCCTCCTCCCGCCGTTGCTGTTCGCCTGCGGCCTGCTCGGGACGGCCTCGGACGGATCCGCCCAGGAGCCGGGCCTGCCCGCCGACACGACCGGCGGCGACACGCTCGCCGCGGCGCCCGCCGACACGTCCTTCGGCGACACGGTGGCGTTCGAGCCGGTCGTGGTGACGGTGACGAGGGCCGAGGAGGAGGCGCTGCGCGCGCCGGCCGCCATCTCGGTCGTGGGCGAGGAGGACATCCAGCTCGGGCAGCGCACGCTCACGCTGGAGGAGTCCCTCGAGCGGGTCCCGGGCGTGCTCGCGCAGGACCGCAACAACTTCTCGGTCGGAGAGCGGCTCGCGATCCGCGGCTTCGGCGCGCGCGCCGCGTTCGGGATCCGCGGCGTCCGGCTGATCCTCGACGGCATCCCGCAGACGCTGGCCGACGGCCAGAGCGTGAGCAGCAACATCGACCTGTCGAGCGCCGGGAGGATCGAGGTGCTGCGCGGCCCGTCCTCCTCGCTCTACGGCAACGCGGCCGGCGGCGTGGTGGACATCCGGACCGAGACGCCGCCGTCCGAGCCCACGCTGTCCTCGCGCTTCACGGGCGGCGCGTTCGACTTCCAGAAGTATCAGGCGGCGTTCGCCGGCCGCTCGTCGGCCGTGGGCTGGGTCCTCAACCTCAACCGCACCGACTACGAGGGCTTCCGCGACCACAGCCGGTTCGAGACCAACCTCGTGAACGCGCGCGTGACGGTGGCGCCCGACGACCGCTCCGAGTGGGCGTTCATCGTGAACTACAACGACACGCCCACCGCCGAGAGCCCGGGCTCGCTGACGAAGGCGCAGGCAGACTCGGCCCCGCACCAGGCGCGGCAGCTGAACGTCGACACGCGCTCCGGCGAGGAGCACCAGCAGCTCCAGGGCGGCGTCAGCTACAGCCGCGCGATCGGGGAGGGTCAGGGCTTCTTCGCCCGCGCCTACGCGCTCACGCGCGACGTGCTGAATCCCCTGCCGTTCGCGTTCATCGACCTCGAGCGCTTCGCCGGCGGCGGCGGCCTCCAGTACACGAACGAGGGCTCGTTCCTGGGCCGCGGCAACCGCTTCATCCTGGGCGCCGACCTCGACCTCCAGAGCGACGACCGGAAGAACTTCAACAACGACGCGGGGGATCCCGGCGACGAGCGGCTGCTCGATCAGGACGAGCAGGTGACGAGCCTCGGCTTCTACGCGCAGAACGAGGCGGAGCTCGCGGCGAACCTGGAGCTCACCCTCGGCGTGCGGTACGACCGCGTGCACTTCGAGGTGGACGACCGGCTGATCGAGGACGGGAGCGACGACTCCGGCAGCCGCACGCTCGACGAGGGTGCGGTGGACCTCCTCGGCCTGGGCGTGAGCCCGCTCGTGGGCCTGCGCTTCAGCCCGACGCCGACCGTGAACCTCTACGGCAACGTCGCGACGTCCTTCCAGACGCCGACCACGACGGAGCTGGCGAACCGGCCGACGGGGGCGGGAGGCTTCAACCCGGAGCTCGAGCCGCAGCGCGCGACGAGCTACGAGGTGGGCGTGAAGGGCCTTCTCGGCGAGCGCGTGACGTACGACCTGGCCGGGTACCTGATCGACATCCGCGACGAGCTCATTCCGTTCGAGGTGCCGGACCAGCCGCAGCGCCAGTTCTTCCGGAACGCCGGGTCCTCCCGGCACAACGGCGTCGAGGCGAGCCTGCGGGCGCGCCTCAACGACGTCTTCAATGCGGGACTCGCCTACACGTACGCCCACTATTTCTTCGACGAGTTCCGCACGGCGACCGACACGCTCGACGGAAATCGCATCCCCGGCGTGCCCGACCACCGCGCCTACGCGCAGCTCGGCTACCTCGACGGGCGCGGGCTGTTCGCGAACGTCGAGGCCGAGTACAGCGACGCCTTCTACGTGGACGACGCGAACACGACCAAGAACGACTCCTACGTGGTGGTCGGCGTCCGCGGCGGCTGGACCGGCGACCTCGGCGCGTGGGAGGTGCGGCCGTTCGCGGGGCTCAACAACCTGTTCGACGAGGAGTACAGCGGCTCGGTCGTCGTGAACGCCGCGGGAGGCCGCTTCTTCGAGCCCTCCCCGGGCCGCAACGCCTTCGCCGGCGTGGAGGTGGGGTACCGGTTCTGAGGGTCGCCCTCGCGGCACGGCACAGGTTCGGTGCCCGCGACGGCGAGCGGTCGCTGATCACGCCCATCTCGCCTTCCGACCCGGCCCCGTTGCCTGCGTTCGGCTCGCGGCCGAGACTCGGCGTCCGACCACGACCCTCGTGTCCGGTTCACCGTCCGTGACGATTCTCCGGAGCTCCCGATGACCGCCCGCACGCCGCTCCGCCCCGCCGGTCTGATCCTGCTGTCGCTGCTCGCCGCCTGCACGGGCGGGGGAGCCGACGACGATGCGGCGCCAGCCGATACGTCGACGGCGACCGGGGCCGCCGGAGCCAACGCGTCGGGCGGCCCCAACGCCCCGGGCGCCGCCGCCGACGCCCGCGTCCTGATGGAGGCGGATTCCGCGTTCTCCGCGGCCGCCTCCGGCCGCGGCCTCGAAGGCTTCCTCGAGTTCGTGGCGGACTCCGCCACGTTCTTCGACGGTTCCTCGATGCAGCGCGGGCGCGAGGCGGTGGGCGAAGCCTGGCGGGACCTGCTGGAGACGCCCGGCAACTCGATGACGTGGAGGCCGACCGAGGGCGACATCGCGGCCTCGGGCGACCTCGGCTACACGATCGGGCGGTGGGAGTTCACCGGCGCCGAGGGGTCCGCGCGCGGCAGCTACGTCACGATCTGGCGCCGGCAGCCAGACGGGAGCTGGAAGGTCGTCGTGGACATCGGCGACGTGGACGCGCCCGAGGGCGGCGCGGCGGCCGAGGCGGCGGACAGCTAGAGCGGGGCCCGCGCGCCCCGCCCGCACGGTCGCGTCGCCGTCCGGCCTTGCTGGACGTGGGCGCGGGCGGCAGGTTGCGCGCACGATGCCCCGGACCTCCGCAGGCCCGCGCGCGCGGCTCCTCGTCCCCGCCGCGGCGGCGCTCCTCCTCGGGCCCCCCGCCGCCGGCGCCCAGAGCCTCCAGGAAACCCTGAACGACCTCTTCGTCTTCGGCGGCGGCGACAATCCGCTGTTCCTGGGCGGATCGGCGGGGCTGCCGGAGACGCAGGTCCACGGCGATCACTTCATCCCGTCGGAGTCGGAGACCAACGGGAGCCTGCTCGAGTTCTTCAACCGGGCGATCTCGGCCAACATCGGCTCGTTTCCGCTGAGCTCCACGGTGAGCAGCGAGACCTTCACGTTCGTCGGCGGGATCCCGCAGGCGAGCACCAACAGCTTCGGGCCGGTCTTCGCCGAGCGCGCCGAGACGATCGGCCGGGGGCGGCTGAACGCCGCCGTCAACTATTCGCGCCTCGGCTTCAAGCGCATCCGCGGCGTGGACCTGGACGACGTCCAGCTCACGTTCCTGCACTCGAACGTGGACTTCCCCGGCTGCGACGAGGCGTTCGGCGGGGACTGCACGCTGTTCGGCGTGCCGCAGTTCGAGAACGACCAGATCGACCTCGCGCTCGACCTGGACCTCGAGGCGGACCTGCTCGCCCTCTCGACGACGTTCGGGCTCACCGACCGCGTGGACCTGAGCCTCGCCGTCCCGATCGTGCAGATCGACCTCGCGGGGTCCTCGCTCGCGACGATCAGCCCCACCACGCAGGGAGAGACCGCCCACTTCTTCGGCGGCACCCCGGAGAGCCCGATCCTGGAGGCCCGCGCCCAGGCGTCGGAGCAGGCCGGCGGCCTCGGCGACATCGCCGCACGGGTGAAGGCGCACCTCGTCCGGTCGGAGCCGTGGAACTTCGGCGTTCTCGGGGAGCTGCGGATCCCGACCGGCCGCGAGGAGGACTTCCTGGGCACCGGCGACTTCGGCGGCCGCGGGCTGCTGATCGTGTCCGGCAGGTTCGGCGACTTCGCGCCGCACGCGAACGCGGGCTACGAGATCGTCGGCGGGGCCGTCGGCTCGGACGAGGTGGGCCTGGTGGCCGGCTTCGACCACCGGCTGGCGGAATGGGTGACGCTCGCGGTGGACGTGCTCGGCGTCTTCCCCGTCGGCGAGGAGAAGGTCACGTTCCCGGAGCGCACGCGGATCGAGGCGCCGTTCTCCCGGAGCATCCGGCGCACCAACATCCCCAACCGCCGCGACGAGCAGGTGGACGGGTCGCTGGGGTTCAAGTTCCGCACCGGCGCGGGAATCGTGATCGTGACGAACGTGCTCGTGCCGATGAACCAGGGCGGCCTGCGGACGGGCGTGATCCCGACCTTCGGCCTGGAGTACGCCCCCTAGGCGCGCCCCACCGCCGCTAGCGTCCGGACAGCACGACCCAGCTTCCTCCCCGCTCCCGCAGGTCGTACACCTGACGCACCGTCTGCGTCGCCTCGCGGCCGGTGCTCTCGTTGAAGAACTCGTACGTCGTCTGGACCGTCGCGCGGACGCCGTCGTCCTCGGGCTCGAGGGAGAGAACGTCGAACCGCGCGCGGATCTCGCGGGCGGTGTCGAACCAGTGCTCGAAGTTCCGGGCCTCCCCCTCGCCGAGCTCGGGCCACACCTCCCGGAGCGCGCCGAGGTCTTCGCTGACGATCGCACGCTGCAGCCGGGACAGCGTCCGGCGGATCTCCGGCTCGGGGTCCTCCGCGGCCGGGGGGACCTCGCGGCGCTCCACGTCGGCCGGCCGCACATCCGGGGGAGCGGCGGCCGGCGCGGGAGCCGGCGGCGGGGCGGGAGCCGGGCCGGGCGCCGCCGCGCGCGCGTCCCCGTCCGGGGCGGGCTCGTCCCCCGCGGCTCGTGCCGGCGGTCGCGTGGGCGTCGCCGAGGCCCCTCGCGGAGGAGTCTCGTTCTCCGCGACGGCCGCGGGCGGACGCGGCGTGGGGAGCGGCGGCGTCTCGCGCTCGACGCCTGCCGGCGCGGGAGGACGCTCTCCCCTCGCCCGCGGGGCGGGGGACTCGGCGTCCGGCGCGCTCGGTCGGGCGTCGCCGGGTGCGGAC
>DATBJZ010000073.1:0-5486 GCA_036556125.1 Gemmatimonadota bacterium
GCGTTCATGGCCACGGTCTCGACCGCGCTCTCGATCGTCGCGATGCTGGGCTCGATCGCGCGGGTGGGGGCGGGCACGACCGCGATCGTGAGCACCTTCGAGCCCGTCGTCACGGCCGGCCTGGCGGCGGCCTTCCTGCACGAGACGCTCGCGGCCCGCCAGTACGCCGGCGGCGCGCTGATCCTGTCCGGCGTCGTCCTGCTGCGGCTCACGACCCGGATTCCGATGGCCCAGGATGTCTGACGCCCCCTGGGAGCGCTCGGGCGTCGAGCCGCGGTTCGACGAGCGCCTCGGCATCCTGTCCCGCTCGGACGGCCCGGGCACCTGCACGTCGGAGCTCGAGCTCGCCCCCGAGCACCGCAACATGGAGGGGTGGATCCACGGCGGGGTGTTCCTCTCGGTGCTCGACACCGCGATGGGGCACTCGATCGCGACCCTGCGGAAGCGTGAGGGCATCGCGCGGGCGGCGACGATGCAGCTCTCCTGTCAGTTCCTGGCCCCGCCGCGGGGGCGCCGCGTCCGCGCGGTCGGCCGCGTGCTGCGGCTGGGCGGCCGGAGCGCCTTCGTGGAGGGGGTCCTCACCGACGAGGCGGGGACCGACGTGGCGCGCGCGCACGGGGTGTGGCGCGTCTGGCGCACCGAGGCGTAGCGCGCGGTGGCGCTCCCGTTCGCCTTCTGGCCGCACGCCGAGGACGAGATCGCCGAGCTGGCGCGCCAGTACATCAACGGCACGCACAAGATCCCGGACGAGTACGTGGAGCTCCTCGAGGCGCCGCCCGAGACCGAGCTCTTCGTGCTCGAGCGTGCGGTCGAGCAGGTCGTGGAGTCCCGCGGCGAGACGCTGGAGTCGGCCGCGCCCGAGGTCGTCTACCGCGTCGCGATCGGCCCGCGGTTCGACGCGGACGGCCGGTATCTCTCCGCGCGCTACGGCGTCCTGACGCTGGTCTACTCGATCGAGGGGGAGTTCCTGGAGGACTACTTCGACGCGTGAGGCGCCCCCGGCGGGGCCGCGCTCAGCCGGCGTCGGGCGCGGAGGCCTCGGCCTCGCTGGCGACGGCGGGGGCGCCGCCGGACGGCTGCGCACCCAACCGCTCGAGCGCCTTGTGGAGGACCCGGCGCTCGTTCTCGAACTCGATCTTCACCAGCGCCGCGGGCGCGGGCAGCCAGCGCACGTCCGCCACCTCGTACGGATCGGCCCCGGAGGGATCGCCCTCCTCGTAGCGGATCAGGTAGAAGGTCACGGTCTTGTGGATCCGGACCTTCTCCCCCCGCTCGTCGCCGAAGAACCAGTACTCGATCTCGTCGAGCAGGCCCTCGACCGTTCCGCGGCACCCGGTCTCCTCGCGCACCTCGCGCGCCGCCGCCACCTCCGGATCCTCGCCCTCCTCGATCCAGCCCTTCGGCAGCTGCCAGCGGACCGTGCCCCGCGGCTGGATGATGCACACGTCGATGCGGCCCGACTTCCGGCGGTAGAGCACGCCGCCCGCGGAGTGGCGGTGGATCGTCCGGCGCTCGGCCACTAGGGCGCTCCGTTCGGCGCCGACGACGCCGCGATCCGCAGCGAGTCCACGACCGTGAAGCCCGCCGCGCGACTCCGCGCGATCTCGAGCGCGCGATCGCGGGCGGCGGCGCCCGGCACCTCTCCCGAGACGACCAGGGTGGTTCCCGACCCCGTCACGCGCACGTCCCGGCCCTTCAGCAGCGCCTCCTCGCGGAGATCGCCGATGATGGCCAGGACGGCACGGAAGCGGCGCTGCACGGGGGAGGAGGTGTCCGGGGCGGCGGCGCGCCGGGCCCCGACCTGGCCCGCCGCGGTGATCCCGCCGGCGGCGGAGTCCGAGCGCGGCGACTCCGGCCGCGCGGATGCCGATTCTCCGTCTGCACTGCAGGCGCCGGCGGCGAGCAGGCTCAGGGCGATCGCGGAAGCCGTGCGGACGATCCGGGGCGGGACGGCCCGAGAGAGCCGCGCGCCGGTCAAGAGTGCGGGATGCGCTGGGGTTCGAGCATCGGCCGCAAGATGGGCGATCGAAGGGTCAGGTGCTACCCCCGGGCGACGCCGCTTGCGCCGTCCGCGCGCACGGTCCAGAATCACGCCCCCGGCCGGCCGCACTCGCACCCTGCCCGCGCCGGACCACGTCCCCTCCCCGGAGGTCCAGCTGAAGAAGGATCTCGACGCCCTGATGCAGGCGCGCGACCTCGACGCGCTGATCGTGATCGGAGCCGACGGCACGGCCGAGGTGAACGCCGCCTTCCGCTGGCTCGTGGGCGGAGCTCACCTCACCGGGCTCGTCCTCAAGAAGCGCGGCGAGCCTCCGCTCCTCCTCCACAGCGACCTGGAGCGCGACGCGGCGCACGCGACGGGGCTGGCCTGCATCCCGTCGTCGCGGTGGCCCCTCAAGGAGATCTTCCAGGCGGCCACCTCGCCGCGTGCGGCCCGGGTCGAGCTCTACCGCCGCGTGCTCTCCGACCTGGGCGTGTCGGGACGCGTCGCGCTCGCGGGCGTGGACGAGGTGGGCACCGCGTTCTCCTTCTGGAGCCGCGTCCGGGAGGCGGTCCCGGGACTGGAGATCGTGGACGAGGGCGATCTCACCCTCGTCCAGGCCGCACGTCTCACGAAGGGCGCGGACGAGATCGCGGCCCTGGAGGACGTCGCCCGCCGCGCCTGCGCGGTCGTGGACGAGGTCCGCGCGCTCCTGGAGCGCTCCCGATCGTCGGGCGACGCGCTCCATCACGAGGGCGCCCCGCTCACGATCGGGCGGCTGCGCGCGTTCGCATCCGAGCGGGCGCACGGCAGAGGCCTGGAGAGCCCGGGCGGGTTCATCCTCTCCGCGAACCGCGACGCCGCCGTGCCGCACACGCAGGGCGACGACGCGCACGTGCTGCGGCGGGGCGACGTGCTGCTCTTCGACTACTTCCCGCGCGCCGAGAACGGCTGGCACCACGACATCACGCGCACGTGGAGCCTGGGCCCGCCGCGGCCGGAGGTCCGCCGCGCGCTCGACGACGTGGCGGGATGCTTCGAGGACGCGCTGCGCCGCGTGCGGCCGGGCGTGAGCACGCGCGAGCTCCAGGCGGCGTCGTGCGAGTTCTTCGAGACGCGCGGCTGGCCCACCGTGCGCCAGGACCCGCGCGCGGTGCGCGGCTACGTGCACTCGCTGGGTCACGGCCTCGGCCTCGAGGTCCACGAGCGGCCGAACTTCCCCACGTTCCGCGCCGGCGACGAGATCGCGCTCGAGCCGGGAATGGTCGTGACGATCGAGCCGGGGCTCTACGATCCGGACGCCGACTGGGGGGTGCGGATCGAGGACACGGTGGCCGTCACGGAGGACGGCGCGCGCAGCCTGTCCACCTCGCCGCGCGACACGGAGATCCGGCTGGCCGGGCCGCGCCTGGAGCGCCGCGTCAGGGCGGGCTAGGAGGTCGGCCATGCACGACGCGAACTCAGGCGAGGGACGTCCGTCCGCCTCCGGCGGCCGCGAAGCCCTCCGCGCCTCCCCGATGATGGCGCACCTGCTCGACGCGCTCGAGGCGCGCACCGACGTCGGCCACTACGGCCGGCTGGTGTTCGCGATGATCGCGCGGCACTTCCTCCAGGACGACGAGCTGGTGGCGCTCCTCGCCGGCCAGCCCGGTCAGAGCGGGACGCGGGCGCGGGCTCTCGTCCTGCAGCTCCGGGAGAAGGACTACAGTCCGCCCCGGCGCGAGCGGATCCTCGAGTGGCAGGCGAAGCAGGAGTTCCCCATCTGCCCCACGCCGGACGACCCGGAGAGCTGCAACGTCTACCGCGAGCTGCAGTTCCCCGAGGGCATCTACGAGCACATCCAGGAGTTCTGGGAGGAGCAGGCGGAGGCGGAGGGCGGCTGAGGCGCGTCCGGGTGCGCGCGCGGGCACGGCCCCCGCGCCCGCCCGTCAGTCCGCCGTCGAGACCATCTCGTGCAGCAGCCACCCGTCGGGATCGAGGACCACGGTCTCGAGCGGGTCCGGCGTGTCGAGCGTCCACGTCGCCTCCCTGCCCTCCACCACCACCCGCTCGCGCCGCGTCCCCGTCCGCCAGCCCAGCTCCAGGTCGAGCGGGAAGCGGAACGGCTCGCCCCGCTGCGCCTGGCGCACCGTCACGCGCCCGCGATGCGGGCCGTCGCGCTCGAACGACAGCTCGAGGATCGGGTGGCCGGGCCGGCGGATCCACTGGTCGAAGAACCACTCGAGCTCCACACCCGACGCCTCCTCCATCACGCGCCGGAAGTCGGCCGTCCACGCGACGCCGTCCCGGTACGTCGCGTAGTAGTCGCGGATCCCGCGGAAGAAGGCCTCGTCGCCGACCTGCGCCCGCAGCATGTGCAGGACCCACGCGCCCTTCTCGTAGTTGTTCGGGTTGAGGAGCTCCAGGTACTCGGTCTGGGACGGGTCCAGGATCGGGTCGCCCTTCTCGTGCCAGCGGGCGATCGCCTTCGGGGCGGCCTCGCGCATCCGCCGGCGCAGCTCGGCCGGGCCCCGGCCCTCCGGTCCGCCGTGCAGCTCGAAGAAGACGGCGGCGAAGTAGTCGGCGAACCCCTCCGAGAGCCAGAGGTGGTGCCAGTCGGCCTCGGTCACCGCGTCGCCGAACCACTGGTGCACCGTCTCGTGCGCAACGAGGGCCGACAGCGACGTGTCGGTCGTCGGCGAGGGCGCCGCCCCCGGACGGCCCGTGGCCGCGCCCGGCGCCGCCGCACGGCCGGCCGCCGCGACGCCGTCGCGCGAGTAGAAGATCGCGCTCGCGTTCTCCATCGCGCCGAAGCGGGTCGCCGACTGGACGTGCGCGAGCTTCTCGTACGGGAAGGGCCCGAACAGCGAGTCGTAGAACGAGACGATCTCGGCGGAGCGGGCGAAGGCGGCGGCACCGGCCGCGGAGTCCGCCGGCAGCGTCCAGTGCGTGATCTCGACGCCGGCCGCGCGTCCCGCGTCGGCGATTGCGAAGTCGGTCGCGCCGATCACCATGCAGTAGGTGGGCAGCTCCGCGGTCGCGGACCAGCGCGTCCGTTCGCGGCCGCCCCCGAGGTCGGTCACGTCGCGCAGGTAGCCGTTCGCGACGACCTCCATCTCCGCCGGCGCGTCGATCGTGAAGTCCACGGTGGCCTTGTCCGACGGGTGATCCACGCCCGGAAACCAGAACCGCGCCCGATCCGGCCAGTTGTCGGAGAACGCCGCCTGGCCGCCGTCCGGCCGCGGCTCGATGGCGAGCCCGTCCTGCGGCTCGCCGTGATACCACACGACGATCTCCGCCCGCGCCCCGGCGGCGAGCGGCGGGACGTCCACCTCGAGCTTGCCGCCGTCGCGCCGGAACGCGGCGGCCGCGCCGGCGACGCGGACGCTGTCCACGGTCATCCCGACGAAGTCGAGCGGCACGGTCGCGAGCGGTGCCACCGCTTCGACCAGGACTCCGGTCCGCCCCGCCACGAGCTTCCCGGAGGCGGGGAGCTCCAGGCCGATGTCGTAGTGGAGGACGTTCA
>DATBJZ010000074.1:0-9902 GCA_036556125.1 Gemmatimonadota bacterium
GGAGGATCATCGAGGAGATCTCGGGCGGCGAGTAGTTGCGGCCCTGGATCTGCACCTCGGCCCGCCCGTTCTTCCCGGGCGCGACCTTGAACGGAACCATCTTCCGTTCCTGCTCCACCTCGTTGTACTGGCGGCCCATGAACCGCTTGATCGAGAACACCGTGTTCTCGGGGTTCGTGATGGCCTGACGCTTGGCGACCTGGCCCACCAGCCGCTCGCCGTCCTTCGTGAACGCAACGACCGAGGGCGTCGTCCGCGACCCCTCGGCGTTCGGGATCACGACCGGGTCCCCACCCTCCATGACCGCCACCACGGAGTTCGTGGTGCCCAGGTCGATGCCGATGACCTTGCTCATCAAGACTCTCCTTGTCTGCCGGAATGGCGCGATCCGCCCACCTGCAGGCGCGCGTCAGGAATGGAGAAGCAACGCCCGTGCCGAGGCTTCAGCGGCTTCCTGCGCCGAAATCCTTGAAAAAAACGGGCGAGATGTGCCGGACTGACAGGATGGCGGCGTCGCTGTCCGAGTTCCGGGTCCCGCAACGGTTGCCGGCCCGGCCGGGGTTCACGTCGCGAAATCCGGGGACCGCCGGGGACGCGAACGGGTGGGTCGGGGCGACGCCCGATCCACCCGTCCGAAGAGCGGCCGCCCGGCCGGAGGCCGCGGCGGCCCGCGGCGGGTCCTAATTCAACTGCAGCGGCCGCGGCGCAGGCGTCGTCCGGTCCTTCACGACCCGGCCATTCTTCATCACGAACGTCACGTCCCGCAGCGCGTCGATGTCCTCCAGCGGGTTGCCCGGCACGGCGATGATGTCCGCGTAGAGGCCGGGCTGGATGAAGCCGCGCTCCTTCTCCACCCCGAGCAGCCGGGCGGCGTTTCCGACCATCATCTTCAGGATGTCGGGCGCGGGGATCCCGGCGGCCTTGAAGCTCGAGATGAAGTCGATCGTCAGCGTCCCCCGGTCGTACCCCGGGACGTCGAAGACGACGTCCGTGCCGAAGGCGATCGGCACGCCGATCCGGTACGCGCGGCGGAGCCGGTCCACGGCCGGCGTGAAGAGGTCCCGACCCATCTCGCGCGAGGCGAGCTCGGTGAAGTCCGTGCCCACCAGGTAGACGCCGTTCTCCTTCATCACCTGGAGCGTCGAGTCGGGCAGCGTGAGCCCGTGCTCGATCGACGCCACGCCGGCGAGCGCGGCCCGGTGCCCGCCGACGTCCGTCCACGCGTGGGCGGCCACCTTCATCCCCATCGCCCCGGCCTCCTCGATGAACCGCTTGATGTCCTCCACCGAGTAGACGTAGCGCTGGTCGTCGGTCACGATCTTGATGAAGTCCGCGCCGAAGTGGGCGTTCTGGCGGACCGCCTTCACGATCTCGTCGGGGGTGTCGGCGTAGAGGTACTCCGGCTCGCCGAGCTCGGGCTTCTCGGGCTGCAGGTGAAACTGCCCGCCGAACGGCGCGATGATGATCCCCGAGACGACCATCGTCGGCCCCTCGACCCAGCCCTCGTCGATCCCCTGCTTGAGCGCGACGTCGCCGTAGTTGCCGGCGTTGCCGATGTCGCGGATCGTCGTGAAGCCCGCGCGCAGCATCGCGAGCGCGTTCCCGACCCCCTGCACGGCGCGGTACGCCGTGGGCTCGGTCAGCGTGGTGAAGAAGTAGTTGTTCCCGTCCCGCTGCTTCTTCTCCGTCAGCAGCATGTGCGTGTGGGCGTCGAAGAGACCCGGGAGCACGCTCTGATCGGAGAGGTCCACGACGCGGGCGCCGGCCGGCACGTCCACGTCGGGTCCGACGGCGACGATCCTCTCGCCCTCGACGAGGATGGTCTGGTTCCGGACGGCCTCGCCGGTCTCGGGATCGATGAGGCGGCCGGCGCGGATCGCCACGACGGACGCGGGTGCGGAGGTGGCGCTCTGCCCTCCGGCGGCGGCCTGTCCTTCGCCGGAGGCGGGAAGGAACGCGAGCGCCGCGATGACGGCGGCGAGGAAGCGGAGTCGGATCACGGCGGGCTGCTCCCGATGGCTTGTTGGGTGAAGTCCGGCCCGGCGGCGAACCGGCCCGGTCGGTCGAAGTCGGAATCGGTCCGGATCACGGCGGACGGCGACGGAGCCGGCGCCCCGGCTACGGCCCGACGGGGTGCCATACGCTCTTCGTCTCGGTGAAGTCGGCGATCCGCCAGGGCGACTGCGCCCCGCCGGTGACGTTTCCCACCGCCGCCCCCAGTCCGTGCACGCGCTTCAGGTTGTCCGCGGCCGCCGCCTCGACCGCTCCGGCGAGCTCGCTCCGGACCCCCGCGGCGTCCAGCGCGTCCACGTCGCGGTGCGCGGCGAGCACGGGGACGAGCTCGCGGTCGAGTCCGGTGAGCACGTTCACCACGCCCGCCGGCACGTCGCTCGTGGCGAGGATCTCGGCCAGCGTGATCGCCGGGAGCGGGTTGGCGTACGAGGCCACCACGACCGCGGTGTTGCCGCCCGCGAGCACCGGCGCCACGCGCGAGACCAGGCCCACCAGCGCGGGCTCCTCGGGTGCGACGACCCCGACGACGCCCACCGGCTCCGGCACGGAGAAGGCGTAGAACGGACCGGAGACGGGGTTCACCCCGCCCAGCAGCGGCGCGAACTTGTCGGTCCAGCCCGCGTACCAGATCCACCGGTCCACCGCCCGCTCCACCTCGCGCGCGGCCGCCCGCGGCGACGCGCCGGCGCCGGCGACGGCCTCGGCGAGCTCCGCGCGGCGGCTCTCCATCAGCTCGCCGGCGCGGTAGAGGACCTGCCCCCTGAGGTACGCCGTGATCCCGCTCCACGCGTCGAGCGCGCGCCGCGCGGCCCGCACGGCGTCGCGGACGTCCTTCCGCGACGCGCGGCTCGCTCGGACCACCGAGCCGTCCGCGCGGGGCACGGGATAGCTCCTGCCCGACTCGGAGCGCGGGAAGGCGCCGCCGATCGCGAGCTTCCAGGTCTTGCGGACGGGGAGTCGCGCCGGCGCGGTCCGGGTTCGGCGGCTCACGCGAGCCTCAGATAGGCGAGCAGGCCCTGGCGGCCGCCTTCGCGCCCGAAGCCCGACTCCTTGTAGCCGCCGAACGGCGACGCGGGATCGAACTTGTTGAACGTGTTCGCCCACACGACGCCCGCGCGCAGCCGGCGCGCGACCCACAGGATCCGCGAGCCCTTCTCCGTCCACACCCCGGCGGAGAGCCCGTACCGCGTGGCGTTGGCCTTGGCCACGGCCTCCTCCGGCGTGCGGAACGTGAGGATCGAGAGGACGGGGCCGAAGATCTCCTCACGCGCGATGCGCTGCGACGGCGCCACGCCCGTGAAGAAGGTCGGCGGGAACCAGAAGCCGCGCTCCGGCAGCTCGCACGGCGGCTGGTGCAGGTCGGCGCCTTCCTCGACGCCCGCGGCGACGAAGCCCCGGATCCTGTCCAGCTGCGCCCGCGAGTTGATGGCGCCCACGTCGGTGTTCTTGTCGAGCGGGTCCCCCACGCGGAGCGTCGCCACGCGCCGCCGCAGCTTCCGTACGAGCGTGTCGTGGATGCTCTCCTGCACGAGGAGCCGCGACCCCGCGCAGCAGACGTGGCCCTGGTTGAAGTAGATCCCGTTGACGACGCCCTCCACGGCCTGATCCAGGGCCGCGTCCTCGAAGAGGATGTTCGCGGCCTTTCCGCCCAGCTCGAGCGTGAGGCGCTTCCCGGTGCCGGCGGTTGCGCGGCGGATCTCCTTCCCGACCTCGGTCGAGCCCGTGAACGCCACCTTGTCCACGCCGGCGTGGCGCACGACGGCGGCCCCCGTGGCGCCGGCGCCGGTCACGACGTTGAGGACGCCGGGCGGGAGGTCCGCCTCCTGGGCGATCTCGGCGAGGAGCAGCGCCGTGAGCGGCGTCGTTTCCGCGGGCTTGAGGACGACCGTGTTCCCCGCGGCGAGCGCGGGGGCGACCTTCCAGGCCGCCATCAGGAGCGGGAAGTTCCAGGGGATGACCTGGCCGGCCACGCCGAGCGGCTCGGGGCGCAGCCCCGGAAACGCCCACGGCAGCTTGTCCGCCCACCCGGCGTGATAGAAGAAGTGCGCGGCCGCGAGCGGCAGGTCCACGTCGCGCGACTCGCGGATCGGCTTGCCGCCGTTCAGGGACTCCACGACCGCCAGCTCGCGCGAGCGCTCCTGGACCATGCGCGCGATCCGGAACAGGTACTTCGCGCGCTCGGACGGCCGCAGCCGCCGCCAGTACCGCTCGTAGCCGCGCCGCGCGGCCTTCACCGCGCGGTCCACGTCGGCCGCGCCGGCCTCGGGCACCTCGGAGAGCGTCTCCTCCGTGGCGGGGTTCAGCACGGGCAGGCGGCGCCGCGACCGCGCCTCCACGAACCGGCCGCCGATGAACAGTCCGTAGCGCGGCGCGATCCGGACGTGGTCGGTGGACTCCGGCGCCGGGGCGTTGGGCCAGGAGCGCGGACCCGAGCGGTCGGGACGCCGCCCATCGGCGGCGACGGCCTCGTCGGCCGCGCGGACGACGAGGGCGCCCCGGCGGATCCCCGAAGCGCGTCGCGCCGTCCCGGGACCCCGGCGATCCTCTCGACCGCGTCCGGTCCCCGAACGCCGGCGGACGCTCGCCACCGGGCCGGACCCGGCGCCGCGGCCCCCCCGTCCTCCGCGCCGCCCCGCACGACCGCTGCGCATCCCCCCATCCTTTCGCGCCATCGTCCTCAGTCCACGGGGAAGTCGTCGGTCGCCGCGTAGACGCCCGTCCGGCCCTTGCGGATCTGCATCAGGAGGTCGTTCACCAGGGTGCTCGCGCCGATGCGGAAGAGGTCCGGGCTCAGCCACTCCGGGCCGAGCACCTCGTGCACGAGCACCAGGTAGCGCAAGGCGTCCTTCGCGGTGCCGACGCCGCCGGCCGCCTTCACGCCCACCCGGCGGCCCGTCGCCTCGTGGAACTCCCGGACCGCCTCGAGCATCACGAGCACGGCGGGGAGGCTCGACGCCCGCGCGATCTTGCCCGTGGACGTCTTCACGAAGTCCGCGCCGGCGGCCATCGCCAGCATCGCGGCCCTGCGGACGGCGTCCCAGGTTCCGAGCTCGCCCACCTCGAGGATGACCTTGAGCGTCGCCTCGCCGGCCGCGTCGCGGAGGCGGAGGAGATCGTCGAACGCGCCCTGGTAGTCTCCGGCGAGCAGCGCGCCGCGGCGGATCACCACGTCCACCTCGTCCGCGCCCCGCGCGACGACGCCGCGGACCTCGGCGGCCTTCAGCCGAACCGGGCTCTGACCGGATGGAAACGCGCCGGCGACGGCCGCCGTGCGGACGCCCGTCCCCCTCAGCGCCTCCACCGCGGTCGGCACGAGCGACGGATAGATGCAGACCGCCGCCGCGTGGGGCAGGGACGGATCCCCGGGATCGGGCCGCACGGCGCGGCGGCAGAGGGAGCGGACGCGCCCCGGCGTGTCGGCGCCCTCGAGCGTCGTGAGGTCCACCATCGAGAGCGCGGTCTCGAGCGCCCAGGTTTTGGTCTCGCGCTTGAGGCTGCGCGTGGCGAGCGCGGCGGCGCGCTCCTCGAGCGCCACTGCGTCCACGGCAGGCAGGGCGGACAGGGGGTAGGCGAACGAGGTCGGGACGTTCGGCGAGCGCGACGCCCGGGCGCGGCCTCGGGCGATCGCGACACTCGCGCCTCGACGAGGCTTCGCGGTTCCGCCGCGGTCTCCGGCCCCGCGGGCTCCACGGGCGAGCCGAGCGTCGGATCGGACCTTTGCAGGGGACACGAGCCGAATCTACCGGAGGGGAGGGTCTTGTCTAGCGATCCCCCGGCTCCGGCTCGGCGACGAAGTGGTTCAGCGGGCCGTGGCCGGCCCCGAGCGGGAACGCGCGCTCGATCGCGAGCCGGGTGAAGGCCCGCGCCCGCCGCACGGCGTCGGTCAGCGTTTCGCCGCGCGCCAGGTAGGCGGCCACCGCGGATGCCAGCGTGCAGCCGCTGCCGTGCGTGCTCCGGGTCCGGAGCTTGGGCTCGTCGTAGACGTGAAGGCGCTCCCCGTCGTGGAGCACGTCGCGGATGCGGTCGCCCGGCAGGTCGCCGCTCTTCACGAGGGCCGCGCGGGCGCCGCGCTCCTCCACGAGCACCCGCGCAGCACGCTCGAGGTCCTCCAGTCCGCCGACGTCGATCCCCGCGAGGACGGCGGCCTCGGAGGCGTTCGGCGTCACGATCGTGGCGCGGGGGACGAGCTCGTCGCGCACGGCGCGCTCCGCGTCGCGGTCGAGGAGACGGTCGCCGCTCGTCGCCACCATCACGGGGTCCACCACCAGCGGCGAGAGCGCGAGCTGATCCACGGCCCGAACGACGGCGAGCACGACGTCGCGGGACGCCAGCATGCCGGTCTTCACGGCCGCCGGCCTCAGGTCGGTGACCACCTCGTAGATCTGCGCGAACAGGAAGTCCGCGGGCGGGACGTGCACGGCCGCCACGCCGAGCGTGTTCTGCGCGGTGAGCGCGGTGATCGCGCTCGCGCCGTAGACGCCGAGCGCGTGGAAGGTCTTGAGGTCGGCCTGGATGCCGGCGCCGCCGCCCGAGTCGGAGCCGGCGATCGTGAGCGCGACGGGAGGAGGTGAGTCGGGACCGGGAGGCGGGCGGGACGGCACGGCGCGTACGATGAGCGCGCCGCCTCCGAAGGGCTAGCGGGCGGCCAGCCGCGCCTTCACCTGGTCGAAGCGGCCGTCGTCCACGATCAGGTTGGGCTTGGGAGGGAGCGTCGCGATCTGAGCGCGCGCGTTCGCGATCCGCTCCTCCGTGATGGGGTGCGAGCTGAAGAACTGCTCGACGCCCGAGGGGGCGCTCTTCCGCGCGGCGAGGAGCTCCTGGAACATGGTCACGGCGCCGTGCGGGTCGTATCCCGCGTCGTACATCGCCTGGATCCCGAGACGGTCGGCCTCGCGCTCGGCGTCGCGGCTGTACTTCGCGAACACGCCGCCGCCCACGATCTGGGCGAGGAGCTGCTGGTAGAGCGGAGGGTTGTTGCCCAGCACCAGGCTGGCGACGATGCCGAACCCGTACTGCTTGGTGAGGTTCTCGGTGCCGTGACGCGCGACTCCGTGGGAGAGTTCGTGCCCGATCACGCTGGCCAGCTCGGCCGCGTTGTCGGTGGCGCGGATCAGCCCCGTGTTGACGTAGATGTGACCCCCCGGGATGTTGAACGCGTTGATCGCCGGGTCGTCCACGACGTGGAAGGTCCAGGGCAGTTCGCGGTAGTACGTGGTGCCGGCGAGCCGCTGCCCGATCTGGTTCACGTAGCGGACCACCTCGGGATCCTGGTCCACCGGCATCTGACGCGAGATGTCGCGGTTGAGCTGCTGACCCAGCTGCCACTCTTCCTGCAGCGAGACCAGGTTCAGCTGCCCCTTGTTGGGCCCCGCGGACGCGCAGCCGACCAGCGCCGGCGGCGCCGCCAGGGCGGCGGCCAGGGCGAACGCCCGCAGCCGGGGCGTCCGCGTCCGTGCCCTCGTACTCGGCTGGACGTTCATCGATGCCTCCTCGACGTTGCCGCGCGATCCCGTCCGGCCGGCGGAACGCGTTCCTGCCGCCCGGCGTCCGGGACAGGATGAAATCTCTACGCGACGCCGGCGTTGGGGAAACCGCCATTTGCCGGGCGACGCCCGGCGCCCGTGCGTCCGCACCCCTCTGATAGAAAAATCGTGCCGGAAGGTTCCGCCCTCCCGCGGCGCAAGGAGGCCCTGCTCCGCAGCCTCGCCCGCAAGTCCGTGCGCGACAGCCGTGCGCGCTTCGTCGCGGAGGGTCCGCGCGTCGTGGAGGAGGCCCTCGCGAGCCGGTGGAAGGTGACCGACCTGGTGGCCGCGCCGTCCGCGGCGCAGGACGTGCGGCGCTGGGAAGCGGAGGGCCGGCTCGCGGGCGTGCCGGTGCACCGCGTGGACGAGCGCGCGTTCCGCCGCGTCGCCGAGAGCGTCCACCCGCAGGGCGTGCTCGCGGTCGTCGAGCGGCCGGACGTGGGCTTGCCGCGGACGCCGGCCGCCGCCGCGGTGCTGGTCCTCGATCGCGTGCAGGATCCCGGGAACGCCGGAACGCTGCTGCGCACCCTGCTGGCGACCGGCGGCCGCACCGCGGTCGCGCTCGCCGGGACCGTGGATCTCTTCAATCCCAAGGTCGTGCGCTCCAGCGCCGGGAGCCTCTTCCACCTGGACGTCGCGGTGCACGTCGCGGCCGACGCCGCGCTCGCCTGGCTGGAGGAGCACGCGATCCCCCTTGTGGCCCTGGATCCCTCGGGCGAGCCCCTCTTCGCCGGCGACTGGTGCGCGCCCGCGGCGTCGGCGCTGGCGGTGGGGAACGAGGGCGCGGGACTCGACCCGCGGCTCCTCGGCCGTGCCGCGCGGCGCCTGGCGATTCCGATGGAGGGCGGTGTCGAGTCGCTGAACGCCGCCGTCGCGGGGAGCCTCGCCCTCTACGAGCTCCGCAGGAGACGGGAGCTCGGAGGGGCGCCGGCCGACGGAGCGCCGGCGTCGGGTGCGCAGGGGGGTCGACGGGATCCGCCGGGGGCTCCTCGACGCCGTCCGAACCGCGAGGGCGCGGTGGGGTAACCATTGCAGGCGCAAGGGCTCCGCGCTCCGGTCGGTGCGATGGCGCGGACCCACCCCCTCCGAACGGCGTGCCCTCGCCGGCCCGGTATCCTATTTTGAGGACACCCTTGAACCTGCCGCTCGACTCCCCCCGCTCCATGACCCCGCCCGCGCCGGCCGCCGACGCCGGGGTGGAAGCCACGGCCGCAGAAGGCGCGGCCGCCGAGGGGTCGGTGCTCGTGATCGACGACGAGGAGGGCGTCCGCGAGAGCCTGCGCGAGATCCTCGAGTTCGAGGGCTGGCGGTGCACCCTCGCCAGGGACGCGGAGCAGGGTCTGGTCCGCTTCCGTGAGGCCGCTCCCGACGTGGTCCTCCTCGACGTGAAGATGCCGCGGGTGGACGGGATGGAGGCGCTGACGAAGATCCGCGCGCTCGATCCCGACGCCGTCGTCGTGATGATCTCCGGCCACGGGAACGTCGAGAGCGCGGTCGCGGCGGTGAAGCGCGGCGCGCACGACTACCTCCAGAAGCCGCTGGACACCGACCGGCTGCTCACGACGCTCGGCAATGCGGCGGCCGCGCGGCGGCTGCTGGTCGAGAACCGCCGGCTGCGCTCCCGGCCGCGGGGCGAGCCGATCGTGGGCACGAGCCCGGCGATCCGGGAGGTGCTCGAGCGCGCGTCACGCGTCGCCCCGACCCGGGCGTCCGTCCTCCTCACCGGTGAGAGCGGCACGGGGAAGGAGCTCCTGGCGCGGGCGATCCACCGGATGAGCGACCGCCGGCGCGGCCCCTTCGTGGAGGTGAACTGCGCGGCGATCCCCGGCGAGCTCATCGAGTCGGAGCTCTTCGGACACGAGAAGGGCTCGTTCACGGGCGCCCACGCGCAGCGCAAGGGGAAGTTCGAGTCGGCCCACGGCGGCACGCTCTTCCTCGACGAGGTCGGCGACATGAGCGCCCCGGCCCAGGCCAAGGTCCTGCGGGCGCTGCAGGAAGGCGTCATCGAGAGGGTCGGAGGGAACGAACCGATCTCCGTGGACGTACGGGTGCTGGCGGCGACGAACAAGAACCTGGAGGAGGAGATCCGCGCGGGGTCGTTCCGGGAGGATCTCTACTACCGTCTCAACGTCGTGCCGCTCCACGTGCCGCCGCTCCGTGAGCGACCCGAGGACCTGCCGGACCTGGCCCGTCACTTCCTGGCGGTGTACGCCCAGGAGAACAACCAGCCGCCCAAGCGGTTCGCCGACGACGCCCTCGAGGCGCTGGCCCGCCGCGACTGGCCGGGCAACGTGCGGCAGCTCAAGAACGTGGTGGAGCGGCTGGCGATCCTGGTGGAGGCGCCGGTCGTGGAGCGCAGGCATCTGG
>DATBJZ010000075.1:0-12336 GCA_036556125.1 Gemmatimonadota bacterium
GATCCTCGCCGGCATCAATCACCGCACCGCCCCGGTCGCCGTGCTGGAGCGCTTCAGCCGCACCCCGGACGCCCAGCGCTCGCTCCTCGTCCCCGTCACCGCGTCGGGCCCGCGCTTCTTCGAGGCCGCGATCCTCGCCACGTGCAACCGAGTCGAGGCGTACGCCGTCGTGGACCACCCCGAAGCCGCCGCGCGCGTGGTGCTGGACCGCTTCGCCGCCGCGGCCTCGGTGCCGCGCGACGAGCTGGGCGAGGCGCCCTACACCGCGCTCGACGAGGACGCCGTGCGGCACCTCTTCGAGGTCGCCGCGGGACTGGACTCGATGGTGGTCGGGGAATGGCAGATCCTGAGCCAGGTCGGGGACGCCTACGCGAACGCGCGCCGCGCCGGTGCGGCCGGCGTCGTCCTGCGCGCGCTGTTCCGGGCCGCGGTGGCGTCCGGCCGGCGGGCGCGGATGGCGAGCGGCGTCGGCCGGGAGGCGGCGAGCATCGGCTCGGCCGCGGTCGCCCTGGCGGAGGGGGAGCTCGGCCCGCTCGCGGAGCGGCGCGCGGTGCTGATCGGGTCGGGTCAGATGGCCGAGCTCGTCGCGGACGCCCTGCGCGTGCGCGGCGTCCGCGGCACCCGCGTGGTGAACCGCCATCCGGAGCGCGCGCGTCCGATCGCGCGGGCGCTGGGCGGCGAGGCGCTCGACTTCCTGCACCTGGAGCGGACGCTCGTCGAAGCGGACTTCGCGGTCTCCGCCACCGGCGCGCCGCACGCGATCCTGCTGCGCGAGACGCTGGAACGCGTGATGGCCGCCCGCGGCGGGCGCCCCCTGCTCCTCCTGGACATCGCCCTGCCGCGCGACGTGGATCCGGCGGCGGCCGCTCTTCCCGGCGTCCGCCTCCACGACCTGGGGACCCTGCAGGCGTTCGCCGGCGCGCATGCCGCGGCGGACGCGGCCGAGCTCGCCGCCGCCCGGGAGCGCGTGGCGGCGGAGGCGGCGCGCTTCGCGCAGTGGTTCCGCTCCGCCCGCGCCACGCCGATGCTGCTGGCCCTGCGCCAGCGCGCGGAGCTCATCCGCGAACGCGAGCTGGAGCGGGCGCTGCGGCGCCTGCCCGCGCTCGACGCGCACGAGCGCGAGACCGTCGCGCTCCTCACGCAGACGCTGGTGAACCGGCTGCTCCGCGAGCCGACCCTGCGCCTGCGCGAAGAGGCCGAGCGCGGCGAGGGACCGCTGGCGGGGGCCGTGGGGCGGCTCTTCTCCCTCGAGGAGGCCGCGGGTTAGCGGATCGCCCCCCTCGCCGCCGGGACCCGTCCCGACCCGGGTCCGCATCGGGACGAGGGGCAGCGCGCTCGCGCTGCGTCAGGCGGAAGCGGTCGCGGACGCCCTGCGGGCCGCCTGGCGCGGCCTCGACTGCGAGCTCGTTCCGATCTCCACGGCCGGCGACCGCGACCGCGAGCGGCCGATCCCGGCGTTCGGCGGGAAGGGCGCCTTCACGGCGGAGATCGAGGCGGCGCTCGCGTCGGGCGCCGTGGACCTCGCCGTCCACAGCCTGAAGGATCTCCCCACGGCGCCGGCGGCCGGCGTCGTGCTCGGCGCCGTGACCCGGCGCGAGGATCCCCGCGATGCGCTGGTCTCGAGGCACGGCGGCGGGCTCGACGCGCTCCGCCCCGGAGCGCGGGTGGGGACGAGCAGTCTGCGCCGCGAGGCGCAGATCCGGAGCGCGCGCGCGGACCTCGTGATCGTCCCCCTGCGCGGCAACGTGGAGACGCGGCTGCGGAGGCTCGACGAGGGCGCGTGCGACGCCGTGGTGCTGGCGCTCGCGGGGCTGCTCCGGCTCGGCCTGGAGCGGCGCGCGACGGAGGTGCTGGGGCCGGACCGGATGCTGCCCGCGCCCGGGCAGGGGGCGCTCGCGGTGCAGCGCCGATCCGCCGACGACGCCGTCGCGGGTCTCCTCGAGCCGCTGCACGACCGCGCCGCGCACGCCGCCACCGCGGCCGAGCGCGCGTTCCAGGCAGCCCTCGCGGCGGGCTGCTCCGCGCCGGTCGGCGCGCTCGCGGAGGTTCGGGACGGGGCTCTGGAGATGAGGACGTTCGTGGGGGAGCCCGACGGGAGGGTCGTGCACCGCGGGCGAGGCAGGGGCGATCCCGCCGCGCCCGAGGAGCTGGGACGGAGGCTCGCGGCCGAGGTGCCGGCGGCGTGAGCGCCGACGTCGTTCCCGCCGTGGGAGGCGCGACGGCCGCGCCGCTCGCGGGGCTGCGCGTCCTCGTGACCCGCGCCGCCGCGGACGCCGGAGGTTTCGCCGAGGCGCTTCGCGCGCTGGGCGCCGAGCCCGTGCTCGCTCCGGCGATCGAGGTCGCGCCGCTCGAGGACACCTCCGCGCTGGACGCCGCGCTGCGGAACCTCCGGGCGTGGGGCTGGGTCGTGTTCACGAGCGCCAACGGCGTGCGCCACGCGTGGCGCCGGCTGGAGGCGCTCGGGCTCGAGGGCGAGCTCGAGGACGGGGAGCACGGAAGGCGGCCGGGCCTCCCGCGCGTCGCGGCCATCGGGCCCGCGACGGCGGCCGCCCTGGAGCGGCGCGGCGTGCGCCCGGACTTCGTGCCGCGCGAGTACGTGGCCGAGGCGCTCGCGCGCGACCTCCCCCTGCGACCGGGCGCCCGCGTGCTGTGCCTGCGCGCGGACCTCGCGCGGCCCGCCCTGCGCGAGATCCTGCTCGGGCGTGGGGCGGTCGTGGACGACGTGCCCGCCTACCGCACCACGGCGGTCGGCGCCGCCGGCGGAGGTCGCGGGGGGTCGCCGGAGCCGGACAGGGACGCGGGCGGCGCCACGGAGTCCAGCGCGGGGGAGGAAGCGCCGGCCGTGGACGTCGTGACGTTCACGAGCCCGTCCACCGTCCGCGGCCACGTCGCGCGGTTCGGCGCGCCGCCCCCCGGCGTCGCCGTGGTGTGCATCGGCCCCGTCACCGCGCGCGCGGCGCGGGAGACCGGGCTCGAGGTGCACGCCGTCGCGCGCCGCTACACGATTCCGGGCCTGCTGGAAGCCCTGAGGAGCCTGCGGGAGCCCTGATGGCCGATCCGTTTCACGGGACAGCCGATCGCGTCGACGTCGAGACCGGACGCGCAGCGGGCCGGCTCGACCGGTTCCGGCGCACGGCTGCGCTGCGCGGCCTCGCGCGCGAGACGCGCGTCGCAGCGGCGGATCTCGTCCAGCCGCTCTTCGTGGCCGAGGACGGGCCCGCACGGGCGCCGGTCGCCGCGATGCCCGGCGTGCACCGCCTGCGCGTCGAGGCGGTCCGCGCCGAGGTCGAGGCCGCCGCGCGCGCCGGCGTGCCGGCCGTGCTGCTCTTCGGCGTCCCGGCGACGAGGGACGCGGAGGCGCGGGGGGCGTGGATCGAGGACGGCGTGGTGCAGCGCGCGATCCGCGCCTGCCGCGACGCGGCGCCCGAGGTCGCCGTGATCGCCGACGTGTGCCTCTGCGAGTACACGGACCACGGGCACTGCGCGATCCTGCGGGAGGGCCGGCCCGCGCGCGAGGAGACGCTCGACGCGCTGGCGCGCACGGCGGTCTCGCTCGCCGAGGCGGGAGCCGACGTCGTGGCGCCCTCGGCGATGGCCGACGGCCAGGTCCTCGCGATCCGCCGCGCGCTCGACGAGGCCGGCCTCGACGCCGCGATCCTCTCCTACGCGGTCAAGTACGCGTCCGCGTTCTACGGGCCCTTCCGCGAGGCCGCGGGCTCCGCGCCGGCGTTCGGCGACCGCCGCGCCCACCAGATGGACCCGCCGAACGTGCGGGAGGCGCTGCGCGAGGCCGCGGAGGACCTGGCGCAGGGCGCGGACGCCGTGATGGTGAAGCCCGCGCTCCCCTATCTCGACGTGGTCCGCGCCGTGCGCGAGCGCGTGGACGCGCCGCTCGCCGCCTACCAGGTGAGCGGCGAGTACGCGATGATCCGGGCGGCCGCGGGCCGGGGATGGCTGGAGGAGCGCGCCGTCGTCCTGGAGACGCTGACCGCGATCCGCCGCGCCGGGGCCGACGTCGTGATCACGTACTTCGCGACGGCGGCGGCGGGCTGGCTGGTCGAGGGGGGCGGCGCGGCGTGACCGGGGGGCCCACGACCACCGGCGCCGGCGGTCCGGCGGGCGCGTCGCCGCGGCCGCCCGAGCGGCGCCAGCTCGTGCGCTTCGCGTTCTACAAGGTGCAGCCGTGGTGGCGCGGCCTCCCGGCGGAGGACCGGGAGCGCGCCAAGACCGCGTTCGTGGACGCGGTTCGCCGGTTCGGGGGCGGGCTGCTGCTGCGGTCCTACAGCCTGGTGGGGACCCGCGGCGACTGCGACCTCCTGCTCTGGCAGGTCGCGCGGGACGTGGAGGTGCTCCAGGATTTCGCGACGGCGGTCGCCTCGACGCCCCTGGGTCCGTACCTGACGCTGCCGTACAGCTACCTCGCGATGACCCGCCGCTCCATCTACGACATCGGCGACCACCTCGGGGACCGGACGACGATCGATCCCGGGGCGGGGAAGTACCTGTTCGTGTACCCGTTCGTGAAGACCCGCGCGTGGTACGCGCTGCCGATGGCCGAGCGCCAGGCGATGATGGACGACCACATCCGCGTCGGCCGGAAGTACCCGCGGATCAAGCTCAACACGACGTACTCGTACGGACTCGACGACCAGGAGTTCGTGGTCGCGTTCGAGGGGGAGGACGCGGCGGAGTTCCTGGATCTGGTCCTCGAGCTGCGGGAGAGCCCGGCCTCGGCCTACACGCTCCGCGACACGCCGACGTTCACGTGCGTTCAGTGCAACCTGCGCGAGGCGCTGGACGCGCTCGGGGGCGTCGGGGCGCCGGCCGAGCGCACGCAGCCTGCGGACGAGGACGGCTTCGTCGAGGTCGCGCGCCTCGCCGACGTCCCGCCCGACGCACGGCGGCTGGTGTACGTGCGCGGCGAGGCCGTGGCGCTCTTCAACGTGGACGGCGCCCTCTACGCGATCGCGGACCGCTGCCCGCACGCGCGCGGGCCGCTCAGCGAGGGCGAGCTCGTGGGGACGACCGTGGTCTGCCCCTGGCACGACGCCTGCTTCGACCTGCGCACGGGCGCCGCGCTCGCGCTGCCGGCCACGTCCCCGGTGGCCACGTACCCGGTCGAGGTCCGCGGCGACGCGGTGCTGGTCGGTCCGCGGCGGGCCGGACTCGAGGCGGAGACGCTCGGTGCGTCCTGACCGCTTCCTCGCGGCCTGCCGCGGGGAGGCGGTGGACGCGACGCCGGTCTGGCTCCTCCGGCAGGCCGGACGCTACCTGCCGCAGTACCGCGCGCTCCGCGAGCGCCACTCGCTCCTCGAGATCTGCCGCGACCCGGCGCTCGCCGCCGAGGCCACGCTCCAGCCGCTGCGGCTGTTCGACCTCGACGCCGCGATCGTGTTCGCCGACCTCCTGCTCCCGCTCGTTCCGATGGGCGCCCGCCTGCGCTTCGAGCCCGGCGAGGGGCCGGTCATCGGGAACCCGGTCCGCACGCCGGACGACGCGCGGGCGCTCCGGCCCGTGGACGTTCGGCGCGACCTCGACTACGTGCTGCGGACGGTGGAGCGCGTGGCGGCGGCGCTCGACCTGCCCGTGATCGGCTTCGCCGGCGCCCCGTTCACGCTTGCGAGCTACCTGATCGAGGGCGGCCCTTCCCGGACGCACGCGCGCACGAAGACGTTCCTGCTGCGCCACCCGGACGCCTGGGACGACCTCCTGGCGCGGCTGGCCGAGCTCGCGGGGGCGTTCCTGCGCGCGCAGGTCGAAGCCGGCGCGCGCGCGGTGCAGCTCTTCGATTCGTGGGTGGGGGCGCTGTCGCCCGACGATTACGAGCGGCGCGTGCTCCCGCACAGCCGCCGCGCGATCGCGCTGGCGCGCGCGGCCGGCGCTCCGGTCCTCCACTTCGGCACCGGCACGGCCGGACTCCTCGAGCGGATGCAGGCGGCCGGCGCCGACGTCCTGGGGCTCGACTGGCGCGTGCGGCTCGACGAGGCCTGGGAGCGCCTCGGCGCCGGAGCCAGGGTGCAGGGAAACCTCGATCCGGTGGCGCTCCTCGGACCGCGCGACGAGGCGGTGCGAAGGACGCGCGCGATCCTGGAGCAGGCGGGCGGGCGCGCCGGGCACGTGTTCAACCTGGGCCACGGCATCCTTCCGGACACGCCGATCGAGACCGTCGCGGCGGTCGTGGAGGCGGTGCACGCCGATCGCGCGGCGGCTCCGGCGGGGGTCGTCGCGGGCGCGCAGGTGCGGGGGGTGCGGGGCGGCGGAGGCGGGTAAGAGACCGCGATGCGAGCTGACGACCCCGCGTCGCCGCCGGACGGTCACACCGCCGTCCTCCTGATGGCGTACGGCGGTCCGCTGCGGCTCGAGGACGTCGAGCCCTACCTCCTCGACGTGCGCGGCGGGCGCCCGACGGCTCCCGAGCTCGTCGAGGAGGTCCGCGAGCGCTACCGCCGGATCGGCGGCAGGTCTCCCCTCCTCGATCTCACCCGCGCCCAGGCGGCCGCTCTCGAACGACGCCTGAACGACGGTGCGCCGGCGGCCGCGGCCGGCCTCGGGCCGGACCCCCCCTTCCGCGTCCACGTCGGGATGCGTCACTGGCATCCCTTCCTGTCGGAGGCCTGCTCGGCGATCGCGCTCGAGCGGCCGGGCCGCGGCGTGGCCATCGCGATGGCGCCGCAGGACTCGCAGCTGAGCGTCGGCGCGTACCTGCGGCGGCTCGAGGAGGCCTCGCGTGCGGCGGGTCTCGCGCTCCGGTGGCGGACGGTGCGCAGCTGGTGCGACCACCCCCGCCTGGCGGACGCCTTCGCGGCCCGCGTGGAGGAAGCGCTCGGCCGCCTGCCCGCGCCGGACCGCGACGGGGCCGTCGTCGTCTTCACCGCGCACAGCCTTCCCGAGCGCGTCCTCGCGGCGGGAGATCCGTACCCCGGCGAGGTCCGCCGCACGATCGACGCGGTCGCGGCGCGTCTGCCCGCGATCGCATGGCGGCAGGCCTGGCAGAGCGCCGGGCGCACCGGCGAGCCCTGGCTCGGCCCCGACGCCGGCGACGTTCTGCGGCGCCTCGCCGCCGAGGGCCGCCGCGCGGTCGTGCTGGCCCCGATCGGCTTCCTCTGCGATCACGTCGAGATCCTCTGGGACGTCGACGTCGTCTACCGGGAGCTCGCCCGGAACCTGGGCCTCGCCTTCGCGCGGACGCGGTCGCTCAACGACGACCCCGTCCTGATCGAGGCGCTCGCGGACCTCGTTGGCGGCGCGCTCCGCACCGGAGTCCCGGAGGACGTGGATGATCGAGGCGCCGCGGCCCGGCCGGATGCCGGCGAAGGCTCGCCCGGGGAGGCGCGGACGAGGGTCGCGGGGGCGTGACGGAAGGCCGGCGCGTCGTCGTGGTCGGCGGCGGGATCACGGGGCTGGCCGCCGCGCACGGGCTCGTGGAAGCGGGCGTGCCGGCGCTCCTGCTCGAGGGTTCTCGCAGGTTCGGCGGCGTGATCGCGACGGAGCACGAGGCGGGCTTCCTGCTCGAGGCGGGCCCGGACTCGTTCCTGGCGCGCAAGCCCTGGGCCGAGGCTCTCTGCCGCCGCGTCGGATTGGGCGACGAGCTCGTCGCCGCCGGCGGCGGCGGCGCCTTCGTGCTCTCCCGCGGCCGGCTGCATCCGCTGCCGGAGGGGCTCACCGCGATGGTGCCGACGCGGCTGGGGCCGCTCCTCCGCACGGGGCTGCTCTCCCCGCGGGCGAAGCTCCGTGCCGCGCTGGAGCCGCTCGTGCCGCGCGGCGGTCTGGCGGCCCGCCGGCGGTCCGGCGCGGACCCCGGCGACGAGTCGCTCGCGTCCTTCTTCCGGCGCCGTCTGGGAGACGAGGCGTCGCGCCGTCTGGTGGAGCCGCTGGCCCGCGGGATCTACGGCGGAAGCGCCGAGAGCCTCAGCCTGCGGGCCACGTTCCCCCGTCTCGGGGAGATCGAGCGGGAGCGCCGCAGCCTCGTGCTCGGCCTGCTGCGCGAGCCGCGGACCGGCGGGGCGGCGTTCCTCTCGCTGCGGCGCGGGATGGGCTCCCTCGTCGAGCGGCTCCTCGAGCGGGTCCCGCCCGAGCTTCGCCGGGCCCCGGCGCCCGTCGCCGCGGTCCGGCCCGCGGCCGGCGGCGGCTGGGAGGTGGCGCTGGCCGCCGGCGGCTCGGTCCCGGCGACGGCCGTCGTCCTCGCCGTGCCGCCCCGGCCGGCCGCGGCGATCGTCGAGCCGGCACACCGCGAGCTCGCCTCGGCGTTGCGCTCGATCGCCGCGGCCGGGAGCCTCACCGTGCAGCTCGGCTACCGCCGGGATCGCGTCCGCCACGCTCTCCGCGGCACCGGGTTCGTGGTGCCGGCGGACGAGCGAAGCCCCCTCGTCGCCTGCACGTGGGCCTCCTCCAAGCTCCCCGCCCGCGCGCCGGCGGGCTCCGTGCTGCTGCGGGCCTTCCTCGATCCCGCCTCCGCGCGCGATGACGACACGGCGGTCGAGCTCGCGCTGGACGCGCTCCGCCCGCTCCTCGGACTCGAGGGCGCACCGGCGCTGCGCCGCGTCCACCGCTGGCCGGCGGCGATCCCGCGCTACGAGGTCGGACACCTCCGGCGCGTGGCGGAGATCGACCGGCTCCTCGGCGCCGCCCCGGGGCTGTTCGCGGCCGGCGCCGCCTTCCGCGGCGTCGGCGTCCCCGACTGCATCCGCGAAGGCGAGCGCGCGGCCGCCGCGGCCGCCGCGTTCGTGACCCGCGCCGGTGCGCCCGGCTCGCCCTCCACGGCGGCTGCCGACGACGCGGGCCGAGCCGTGCCGGACGGCCCGCCCGCCGCCGCTCCGGTCCCGTGACGACCCGGCGCGAAGCCGCTCCCGACTCTCCGCCGCGCCCGCGCTCGCGGGCCGTGCACGAGGAGGCGCTCGGCCTGATGCCCGGCGGGGTGAGCAGCCCCGTCCGCGCGGCGCGCGCCGTCGGCGGAACCCCGTTCGTCGCGGCGCGCGGGGACGGCGGCTGGATCACGGACGTGGACGGGAACCGCTGCGTGGACCTCGTGCTCTCGTGGGGGCCGCTGCTCCTCGGGCACGCGCATCCCGCGGTCGTGCGCGCGGTGCGCGAGGCGGCGGCGAGGGGGACGAGCTTCGGTGCCACGTCGGAGGGCGAGATCCGGCTCGCCCGGCTGGTGCGCCAGGCGTTCCCGAGCGTCGAGCTCGTCCGCTTCACGAGCTCGGGCACGGAGGCGGTGATGGGCGCCCTGCGCCTGGCCCGCGCCGCCACGGGCCGGGACGTCGTGGTCAAGTTCGCCGGGGGGTATCACGGACACGCCGACTCGATGCTGGTCGCGGCCGGCTCCGGCGTCGCCACGCTGGGGCTGCCCGATTCCCCCGGGGTCCCCGCCGCCGCCGCGGCCGACACCCGGGTCGTGCCCTACAACGACGCCGCCGCCGTCCGCACCGTCTTCGAGGAGCTGCCGGGCCGGATCGCGGCCGTGATCGTGGAGCCGGTGGCGGGGAACATGGGCGTCGTCCCGCCCGCCCCCGGCTTCCTCGAGTCCCTGCGCGAGGTCACTCGGACGGCGGGCGCGCTGCTCGTCTTCGACGAGGTGATGACGGGGTGGCGCGTGCACCCCGGCGGGGCGCAGGCGCTCACCGGCGTGGTCCCGGACCTCACGTGCCTGGGGAAGGTGCTGGGCGGCGGGCTGCCGGCGGCCGCGTACGGCGGGCGCGCCGACCTGATGGCGCTCGTCGCCCCGTCCGGTCCCGTGTACCAGGCGGGCACGCTCTCCGGAAACCCCGTCGCGACGGCGGCCGGCGCGGCCACGATCGAGGCGATCGCGGCCGAGCGCGCCTGGGAGCGGGCCGACGCCGCCGCCGATCGCATCGCCCGCGCGCTCCGCGCGGCGGCGGAGGAGGCGGGCGTTCCCCTGACCGTGAACCGCGCCGGGGCGATGCTGACCCCGTTCTTCACCGAGGGCCCGGTGACGGACTACGCCTCCGCGCGCCGCTCCGACGCGGCCCGCTACGCGGGCTTCTTCCACGGCCTGCTCCGGCGGGGCGTGTGGGCCCCGCCCTCGCAGTTCGAGGCGGCGTTCACGTGCTCCGCGCACGGGGAGCCGGAGATCGCGCGCGTGGAGGAGGCGGTGCGCGGCGCCCTGCGCGCGCTCGCGTGAGGACCGGGCTGCTCGAGCCGCTCCGGCTCTCGGTCCTCGTCGCCTTCGCCTCCACGACGATCGTCGCCGTGGTCGGGACCGGCCTCGCCTGGGTGCTCGCGCGCCGACGCTTCCCCGGGCGGGGCCTCCTGGACCTGCTGGTGACGCTGCCCCTCGTGCTCCCTCCCACCGTCACCGGCTACTACCTGATCCTCGCCTTCGGGCGGCGCGGCGTCCTCGGCGGTCCTCTCCACGACGCCACGGGGCTGAACGTCACGTTCACCTGGACCGCGTGCGTGATCGCCGCCGCCACGATGGCGCTCCCGCTGATGGTGAAGACGGCGCAGGGCGCCATCGCGTCCGTGGACCGGAACCTCGAGGACGCCGCGCGCACGCTCGGCAAGGGCGAGTGGCAGGTGGCGCTCCGCGTGACGCTGCCGCTCGCGCGCAACGGTCTCCTCGCCGGGCTCGTGCTCGCCTTCGCCCGCGCCCTGGGCGAGTTCGGCGCGACGCTGATGCTGGCGGGGAACATCCCGGGGCGCACGACCACGATGCCGCTCGCGATCTACACGGCCGTGTCCACGGGCGACGACGCCACCGCGCGGGCGCTCGTGCTGATCCTCACGGCCGTGTCCGGCGTGGTGCTGCTGATCGCGGGACGGCTCGCCGCTCGGCGGGCCTGACCGCGCCCGCCGGCGCCGACGCCCGTCGATCGAACGCGTCGGCCGGCACGCGCGACGCCCGCCGATTCGACCGGGGGGCCGGCGGGTCCGCGGTCCCCGGCCGAACTCCGCCGGACTGGCCGCGGCGGCGCACGCCGGGGGGTTCGTCCGCCTTGACCTAGGGTAGACTATGGTACTATAGCATCGCACCGATCCGACCCCGCCGTCCGTCTCCCCCCCGCAGGCGCGGGCCCCACGAGCGACCCCGCGACGTCCGCCGGCCGCGCACCGCGCGGAGACCTCCGTCTCGTCGGCGTGGACGACACCGACGACGCGGAGTCCCGCGGCACGGGCTTTCGCGCCCGCCAGCTGGGGTCGCTGCTCGAGCGCGACCGTCTGGTCACGCTGCTGGGCGTGACCCGGCACCAGCTCTTCGTCCACCCACGGATCCCCTACACGTCCCACAACAGCGCCGCGTGCCTGCTGGTGCGGCTGGGCCCGGGCGTGGACGACGAGGCCCTGGCGGCGCGTTGCCGCGCGTTCCTCCGGGGCACCAGCGCCCCCGGGGCGGACGCGGGCCTCTGCCTGGCCGGCGCCGACGCCGGGGGCGGCGTGGCCGCCTTCGGACAGGCGGCCAAGCGGCGCGTCCTGACGGCCGGAGAGGCGCGGGCGCTCGCGCGGCGCGGCGGGCTGCGCCTCGACCCGGTCACCGGCGACGGCGGCGGCGTCATCGGTGCGCTCGCCGCCGTCGGACTGCGCGCGGGCGGCGCCGACGGACGGTTCCTCTGGCTGCGCGGGCTCCGGGAGCTCACGGGGACCCACGCGGCCGGGGCGCTGCGCGCGCTGGCCGGGATCGAGGACGTGCGAACGCTGGACGGGCGGAGCGTGCCCGCGGCCGCCCGCGTGAACGCGGGCGACTGGCCCCGGCCGGTGCTGCTGGGCGGCCGGCCCGTCCTGCTCGTCGAGGAGGAGACCGATGACACCGCCGACTGGCGAAGCGTCGCTCGGGAGATCGTCCGCAGCCGCTGACCGGAGCGCCGCCGTGACCGCGCTCCACCTCCTGTGGCTCGTGGCCCTCGGCTGCCTCGAGGTCTGGCTCCACGAGACCGTGCGGGTGCCGCTGAACCTGCCGGGCCGTCACGGCCTCGAGGCGATGGCGCTGCTCGCGCTCGCGCGGTGCTCGAGCCGCCTGGGCGGCGCGGCCACGGTGTCCGCCGCGAGCGCCGCGGCGTTCTCGCTCCTGCCCGGCTGGCGGGCCGAGCCGCTCGACCCGCTCTTCTACTTCCTGCCCGGCCCGGTGTTCGACGCCGGCTGGAAGGCCGCCCCGCGCGTCGCGGGCTGGCCTCTCGCGATCGCGCTCCTCGCTGCGTTCGCCCACGCCACGAAGCCGGTCGCGCGCGCCGTCGTCCAGCAGGTCTCGCCGCTCGTCTACGATTCGCTCGCGGGCGGCGTGCTCCTTCCCCTGGCCACGCACCTCGCCTTCGGGTTCGCGGGCGGCCTGCTTGGAGCCGCGACCTGGAGGGCGCTGCGCGCCGCGATCAGGCGACCCGCGTC
>DATBJZ010000076.1:0-16722 GCA_036556125.1 Gemmatimonadota bacterium
GACGAGGCGGGACGGGCGCCCTTCGCGGGGCCGGTCGTCGCGGCGGCCGTCGTGCTCCCGCACGGCTGCCGCATCCGGGACCTGGACGACTCCAAGAAGCTGGACGAGCCGACGCGCGAGCGACTGTTCGACGAGGTCCGCGAGCGGGCGCTGGAGTGGTCCATCGGCGTCGCGTCGCCGGCCGCGATCGACGCGCTCAACATCTACCGCGCCTCGGTCGAGGCGATGCGGCTGGCGCTCGACGGGCTGGAGGGGGGCGCGCCGCGGGCCGACGTGCATCCGGCCCAGGACGGGGCGGACGAGCAGCCGGAGGCCGGGGACGACGCGGTGGACGACGAGCGGATCGCTCGTTCCGGAACGGGTGCGGATCCCGCGCCGGGTTCGAACGGCTCGACGATCGTGCTCGTCGACGGCCGCCGGATCCGCAACTTCGCGTACCTGCACCGCGCGCTCGTGGACGGGGACGCACGCTGCCGCAGCATCGCGGCGGCCTCGGTCGTGGCCAAGGTGGCGCGCGACCGGCTGATGCGCGCGCTCGACGAGGACTACCCGCACTACCGGTTCCGCTCCAACAAGGGCTACGGCACCTCCGATCACCTCGAGGGCATCCGCGCGCACGGACTCTGCGCCTACCACCGCCGCACCTTCGCTCCGGTGTGGGACCTGGGCGAGACCGGGACGCCGGAGTTCCGCGTCTGGCAGGAGGAGATCCTGCGCTGCGAGGAGGCGCAGCGGCTCCACGAGATCGGGGAGGAGCTCCGCGCCCTCGAATCCTCGCTCCTGCCGCAGGAATTCCGGACACTCGCGCGCCTGCTGCGGGTGGCCGAGAGCCGCTTCGCGGCGTAGATTCCGGGAGTGACCACGACCGCCGAGACCCCCGGGCCGGCCTCCGAGGCCGCGCCCCTCCTCGTGACCGGCGCCGCCTTCCGCCGCGCCCGGCAGCTGCTCGACCGGGAGGGCCTGCCGGACGGATCGCTCCGCGTGGGCGTCAAGGGCGGCGGGTGCGCCGGGTACAGCTACGTCTTCCGCCTCGAGCCGGGCGGGCCCCGCCCGGGCGACGTCGTGCTCGAGGGAGAGGGCGCGCGCGTGCTCGTGGACGCGAAGAGCGCCCGCATCCTCCAGGGCTCCACGCTGACGTTCACCGACGGCCTCACCGGCCGCGGGTTCGAGTTCGACAATCCCAACGCCGTCCGCACCTGCGGGTGCGGCACCTCCTTCTCCGCCTGACCCGCGTCCCACGCGGTCGGCGACCCCGACCCGCCCTGGTTGTTCGAGCAGGCCGGGCTCGAATCGGACCCCGAATTCGAGTCTGCGTGGTTCACGCGCGAAGAGTTCGAAGCCAACGCACTCGAGTCGTACGGGCCGGGAGAGGCGCGACGCCCTGACCGCCTCCGCCTGACCCTGCACCGCTCCGGCCAGCGTCACGCCTTTCCCGGAGGGTCATGCGCGGCGAGCGCTCCGTCACCGCCATCCTGTTCACCGACATCGTGGGCTCCACCGGGCTGGCCGCCGAGATGGGCGACCGCGACTGGCGCAAGCTCCAGGCGGACCACCACGCGCGCGTGCGCAGGGAGCTGCGACGCTTCGGCGGACGCGAGGTGAACACCGCCGGCGACGCGTTCGTGGCGGCGTTCGCGCGCCCCGCGAGCGCGATCCGCTGCGCGCACGCCATCCGCACGTCGGTCCGGGAGCTCGGTCTCGACATCCGGGCAGGCCTGCATGCCGGCGAGATCGGGGGAACCGGCCGCGACATCGGCGGCCTGGGGGTGCACATCGGGCAGCGCGTAGAGAGCGTGGCGTCGCCGGGGGAGATCCTCGTGTCGGGCACGGTGCGAGAGCTGGTCGTCGGCGCGGGGTTCCAGTTCGAGGACCGAGGCGAACACGAGCTCAAGGGAGTGCCGGGCAGCTGGCGGCTCTACGCCCTGGCGGGGCTGCCGCCCGGCCCCGCCTTCCGCACGGGTCGGTGGATCCCGGAGACCTCCTACCGGACGGCCGGCCTTCTCGCCGCCGCGCTCGTCCTCGCGTGCGCGGCCCTGCTCCTGTGGCAGGGCGTACCCGGCATCGGGAACGGGACGGCGAGCGGGAGCGGGATGTCGCGCTCGGTCGTGGCGGCGATGCCCTTCACCGTCCGCGGAAGCGCCGAGCTCGCGTATCTCGGAGAGGGGATGGTGAATCTCCTCGGGCGGAAGCTCGACGGCGCGGGGGACCTGCGCGCGGTCGACTCCCGCGCGCTGCTCGGTCGCGTGGAACGATCCGGTCTGAGGGATCTCGACCCGCCGGAGGCGGCGGAGATCGCGCGAGGCTTCGGCGCGGGGCTCTTCGTGCTGGGAGAGATCGTCGAGGCGGGCGACCGCCTGCGGATCGACGCCGTCCTCTACGATACCGGGCGGAGGGAGGCCGTCGCGGAGGCGAGCGGCGAGGGGACGGCGGAAGAGGTCTTCGAGGTCGTGGATGAAGTCGCAGCGGGCATTCTCGGGAATCTCCACGGCGATCCCGGGGCGCGCGTCGAACGGATCGCCGCAGTGACGACGTCCTCTCTCCCTGCCCTCAAGGCATACCTGACGGGCGAACAGACATTCCGCGCGGGCGAGTACCAGCGCGCGGTGGAGTCCTTCCAGCAGGCGGTCGCGGAGGACAGCCTGTTCGCTCTCGCCTACTACCGACTCGCCGGAGCGGCGGAGTACGTGCTCCTCCCCGATCTCGCCGCCGAGGCGTCCGCGAAGGCGTTGCGCCACGCCGATCGCCTCTCTGAGCGGGACCGCGCGCTCCTCGAGGCGTCGGTGGCGTTCCGTGGCGGGGATGCGGCGACCGCGGATCGCCTGTATCGCTCCATCCTCGGACGGTGGCCCGACGACGTGCAGGCATGGTTCGACCTCGGCGAGGTGGTCTTCCACTACAATTACGTGCGCGGCGGCACTCCCGACGAGTCGCGGCAGGCGTTCCAGCGCGTGCTGCACTTCGATCCCGGGAACACCTCCGCGATGATCCACCTGATCCGGCTCGATGCAGGCGCGGGCCGACTCTCGTCGATGGATTCCCTCGTCTCGCGCTACCTCGCGCTGGCGGGAGGAGGGGAGCGCGCGCTCGAGGTGGAGCCCCTCCAGGCATTCGTCCACGGGGACGAACGCCGCCAGGTGGAGGTCCTCGCGCGACTGGAGAGCGCCCCGGACGTCACGCTGCAGCTGGCCTTGTACAGCGTCGCCAGCTTCGGAGGGGATCTCGCCGACGTCGAGCGACTGGTCCGTGTCTGGATCGACTCCGGCCGATCGCCGGCATTGCGGGGGATGGGACACCTGGTGCTGGCCTACGCGTACCTCGGCGGCGGGAAGGTGCGGGCCGCCGACGCGGAGATCGAGCGCGCCCGCGGCCTGAGCGCGCCGGCTTACGTCGCGTACTACGCGGCCCTGGCGCGGCTTCTCCCGTGGGTGCCGGCGTCGCACGAGGAGCTCGAACGGCTTCTGGCGGAGGCACGGGCTCTCCCCGCGACTCCCCGCGAGGACGCGAATCCCACCCGCGATCACGAGGGCACCGAGCCGTACGTTCGGCAGGTGCTGATCGGGTTGCTCGAGGCGCGGCTCGGCCGTCCGGCTGCGGCCCGGGCAGCGGCCGACGAGCTGGAGGGGCTGGGCGGGCCGGCCTTCGCACCCACGCTCGGCGTTGACCTCGCCCGCGGCGTCGAGGGATACGCGAGCTGGCTCGAGGGGGACGCGCAGCGAGCCCTGCGCTCGTTCGAGGCGATGCCGATGGAGGCAGGTTACGCGCTGCTCTTCGTCAGCGAGCTCTACTCCCACGCGTTGGCGCGCTTTCTCCGGGCGCGCGCGCTGCAGGCCGCCGGACGCGGCGTGGAGGCGGATGGGTGGTACCGGAGTCTGTCCGCGAGCCCGTTCGAGCTGGCCTTCCGCGGGCCGGTGCTGTTCCACCGCGCGGAGATCCGCGAGGCGGAAGGCGATCGGGACGGAGCGGTGCGGCTCTACGCGGAGTTCGTGGATCTCTGGAGGAGCTCCGATCCCGAGCTCCAGCCGATGGTCGAGGAGGCCCGGGCCGCCCTCGCGCGATTGGGCGCGTAGCCGGCATGGACGCCGAGGAGCGACGGATGCCTTTCCACACAGAGCGCGGGCGGCGTCCTCGCGCCCCGCGCGGCCGCCGTCCCGACGCCGTCCCGCGCGGCCCCCTGCCCGAGCTCCCCGGCACGGGCCTCCGCACGGTCCGTCTGACGGCGCGGGGCTTCGCTCGCGCCCGCGGCGGTCACCCGTGGGTCTACCGCGGGGACCTGGACGAGGTGCCGGGCGAGCTCGAGGGCGGCGAGACGGTCGCGGTCGCAGGGCCCCACGCGGAGTTCGCGGGCGTCGGGCTGTACAGCTCCTCGTCGCTCCTCACGGTCCGCATCTTCCAGCGCCGCCCGGAGGCGCCCGACGAGGCGTTCTGGCGCGAGCGGCTCGACGCCGCGCTGGCCCTGCGCCGGGACGTGCTCGGGGATCCGCCCGCCTGCCGCGTCGTCTACGGTGAGTCCGACGGCGTCCCCTCGTTCATCGCCGACCGCTACGGCGAGGTCCTCGTCGTGCAGGTCCTCTCGCAGGCGGCGGAGCGGCTGGCCGCGGGGTGGATCGCCCATCTGGTCGAGCGCCTCCGTCCGCAGGGCGTGCTCGCCCGCAACGACGGGCGTGTGCGCGAGCTCGAGGGACTCCCGCGCGAGGTGCGGGTGCTCCAGGGTGACGTGCCCGACGAGGTGGAGGTGGACGTCGAGGGCGTCCGCTTCGCGGTGGACCTGCGGGGCGGGCAGAAGACCGGGGCGTTCCTGGACCAGCGCGAGAACTACCTCGCGGCGGCCGCGCTGGCGCGGGGCCGGGTGCTCGACGCCTTCACGTACGAGGGCGGCTTCGCGCTGCACGCCGCGCGGCGCGCCGGGAGCGTCGAGGCCGTGGAGATCAGCCCCGAGGCGCTGCGCCGGGGCGAGGAGAACGCACGCCGCAACGGCATCGGGAACGTGCGCTTCGTGGAAGCGAACGCGTTCGACCGGCTGCACGAGCTCGACGCCGCCGGCGAGCGCTTCGACACCGTCGTCCTCGACCCGCCGGCGTTCGCCCGCAGCCGGAGCTCGCTGGACTCGGGGCTGCGGGGCTACAAGGAGATCAACTTCCGGGCGATGCGGATCCTCGCGCCCGGCGGCACGCTGGTGACGTGCAGCTGCTCGCACCACGTCTCCGAGGAGCTGTTCCTGGACGTGCTCCGCGAGGCCGCGGTGGACGCCGGCCGCACCTGTCAGGTGCTGGAGCGCCGCGGACAGAGCCGCGACCACCCCGTGCTCGTCACCTGTCCCGAGACGGCCTACCTGAAGTGCGTGATCGCGAGGATCACGTGAGGCGCACGGCTCGTCTGGCCGGTCTCCTCCTCCCGCTGCTCGTCGCGGGAGCGGCCCGGTGCTCGAGCGGCAGCGCGGATCCGCCGCCGGGGCCCGGCCCGGACTCGCCGTGGGAGGCGCTCGCCGCGCTGCCGACGCCGCGGACCGAGGTGGCGGTCGCGGAGCTGGCCGGGCGCATCTACGTCGCCGGCGGCTTCGACGCCGCGGGGACGCCCTCGGCGGTGGTCGAGGTGTTCGACGCGGCGGCCGGATCGTGGAGCACCGCCGCGCCGCTGCCGGCTCCGCTCCACCACCTCTCGCTGGTCGCGGCGGCGGGCCGGGTGTGGGCGGTGGGCGGACTCTCCGGCGGGTCGTTCACCCCGGTCGCCACGCTCCACGCCTACGATCCCGCGACGGACGCCTGGACCCGGCGCGCCGACCTGCCGCGGAGCCGCGGCGCGATGGGCGCCGCCGAGATCGACGGCCGGATCTACGCCGTGGGGGGGCAGGCGCCGGGCGAGGTCGCGGTCGGCGACCTCGCGATCTACGACCCCGCGGGCGACCGGTGGACGGCGGGCTCCCCGATGCCAACCGCTCGCGAGCACCTGGCGGCCGCCGCCGTCGGAGGGCGGCTGTACGCCGCGGGCGGCCGCCGCGGCTCGCTCGCGTCCAACCGGGGGACCCTCGAGGTCTACGATCCCGCGTCCGACGCGTGGACGGAGCTCCCCGACATGCCGACGCCCCGCGGCGGGATCGCCGCGGCGGGTCTGGACGGCCGCGTCCACGTCTTCGGCGGCGAGTCGCCGGCCTCCACCTTCGACACGCACGAGGCGTTCGACGTCGCGGCCGGCGCCTGGGCGACCCTCGAGCCGATGCCGACCTCGCGCCACGGCCTGGGGGCCGCCGTCCTGGACGGCGCGATCCACGTGATCGGCGGCGGGGTGGTGCCCGGGCTGAGCGTCAGCGCGGCCCACGAGGTCTTCCGCGACTGAGCGCACCCCTCCGGCCGGACCCCGCAGGGGCCGCCGTCGTCGCCGTGTCCCCGCCGGCGCCCGTCTTTCCGAACTTCCGGCAGAGCCTGCTTCTCCTCGGCGGTCTCGTGATCGTGCTGGGCGGGGTCGTGGGAGGGCTCTCGCTCGGCGCGGACCTGCCCGCGCCGTGGCTGCTCGGCGCGATGCTGGGTGCGGAAGCCGCCGTCGTCGTGGTGGCGCTCCGGCTGGCGCGCTGGCCGCTGCGGCGGATCCTCGCCGGCGCCGGGTTCTCCACGCGGATGCTGCGGCGGCTCCTGCTGCTCGGTGCCGGAAACCTGCTCCTGATCGGCAGCCTGCTCTACCTGATCTCGGTCGTCATCGGTCCCGTGAAGCAGCCGGTCCTCGAGGACCTGCTCGTGGCGGGCACCGCGGCGGAGTTCGCGGTGGTGGCGCTGGGCGTCGCGGCGGGCGCGCCGATCCTCGAGGAGCTCCTGGTCCGCGGCGTCGTGCTCCGCGGGCTCGTGGCCAGCCGGGGTCGGACCGGCGGCGTGCTGCTGAGCTCCCTCTTCTTCGCGGTGCTGCACGGACCCACGCTGCAGGCCGCGCCGGCGTTCCTGAACGGCGTCGTGTGGGCCCTCGTCCTGCTGCGGACCGGGAGCCTCGGGGCGACCGTCTTCCTGCACGCGCTCAACAACGCGACCGTGTTCATGCTGGTCCAGGCCTCGCGCCACCTCGTGCGGCCCGAGGACGCGGCGGCGCCCGAGACCGGGCCCCGCCTGCTCGCGATCGCCTTCGTGACCGCCACGGGGCTGCTGGGGGCGTCCGTGGTGGGGGGCGTGCTGCGCACCCTGGCGCGCGACCCGGAGAGGCTGTCGCGGTTCTGGGGCCTGCCGGTCGCCGAGGTCCCGGAGGGGACGGCAACGACCGCCGACGCGCCGGCGGCGGCGACGCCGGCGGCCGACGGCGCCCCGCGCGGCGGCTGACGGAGGCTCAGCGGCGCGGCGGGGGCGGCGACGCCTCGCGCGCCTCGGGTTCCGGCGCCTCGTCGGGCACGGGCGCGGAATGCTCGGCGGCGATGCGCCAGCCGTGCGGCCCGCGCCGGAGCACCGCGAGCGTGCGGTACGGGCCGTCGGCGCCCGGCGCAGACCAGTGAAAGACGGCGGTCGCCAGGCCGGCCCCGAGCGGGTGCACCCGCTCGCGCGCCGTGACGACCGCGTACACCGGCCCGCGACGCAGGGCCTCGCCGAACCAGGCGCGGACGTGCCGCTCGAAGGCGTCGCGCCCCTCGAACTCGCCGGCGGGATCCACGACCAGGAGCTCCGGCCCCGTCTCGTACGCCCCGAGGAAGGCCTCGACGTCGAGGCGCCGCAGGGCATCGCGCGACGCCTCCAGCGCGCTGAGCACCTCGGCTTCGATCGAGTCGGCCGCGGGCGTCCCTTCCGCGTGCACCGAGCCGGCGACGGACGGTTCGGCGGGGTCGGGGCCTCCGGGCGGCGCCGTTCTCGCGGCGTCCTCGCCCCCCGAGGGCCGGTCGCTCCCGCAGCCGGGGAGCACCGTGGCGGTGAGCAGGAGGAGCGCCGCGAGACGGGCGGTGACGCGTGCGCGCAGGATCCCGGACGTGCCGCTGACGGATGCCCGCCGCGTGGAAACGCCCCGGACCGGCGGGGTATTATTCCGAGGCTCCCCGTTCGAGACGATGTCCATCATGTCCCACTTCCGTCCGTGAGAGTCCGCGGAACGATGCCCGCCGCCCGCGCGGCGCGGCTGCTCCTCGCGGCGCTCGCGCTCGCCGCCCTGCCGGCGGCGGGCGCGCAGGTCCCGGCCCCGAACGCGGTGGCCGTCGTGCTGCGGCCCGATCCCGTGACCGGGGCGGTCGAGGAGGTGGTGCGGGCGCCGCTCGATCGGCCTGCGGTCCTGGCCGTGCAGGAGGCCCTCGTCCGCCGGGGTCACCGCGAGGTCGCTCTCACGGGAGCGCTGGACCGGCCGACCCGCCAGGCCCTCCGCGAGCTCCAGGTCGAGCGCGGCCTGCGGATCACCGGCCGTCCCGACGCGCAGACCGTCCGCGCCCTGGGCATCCCCGTGATCCGCGTGCCCGACGCGGCGAGACCGGGCGTCCTCCCGCGCCGCCCCCCCACGCTGATCGTCATCGGACCGGACGCCGATGTCGTGCGGCCGCGGGACCCCGCGCCGATCGGCGTTCCGCCGGCGGGGTCGTCCCCGCCGCAGAGCGACGGACCCGCGGAGCCCGTTCCGGACGGCGAGGGCGGCCGCAGCGCGCCGCAGTCCACGGCGGCTCCTCCGCCGGCGCCCGGTCCGGATGCGGCCGATCCGGGCCCCCTCGGGCGGCGCGAACGATCGGACCCCGCGCGCCCGCGCCGGGCGCGGATCACCCCAACCCTTCGGAGGCGTCGATGCCGGTCGTCGAGCAGCTGAACATCTTCCTCGAGAACCGGCCGGGGCAGCTCCGCGCCTTCTGCGACGCCCTGCGCGACGGCGCCGTGAACATGCGCGCGCTGCTCCTCCCGGATGGACGCGAGGCGGGGGTGGCGCGGCTCGTGGTGGACGACGCGGAGGAGGCGATCCAGGTCCTCAAGCGCGCGAAGATCCTGGCGATCCGGTCACCCGCGCTCGCCGTCGAGGTCGGGAACCATCCCGGCGCGCTGGGCGAGCTGGCGGAGCGGCTCGCCCGGGGCGGGGTGGAGATCCAGTACGCGTACGGGTCGGGAACGGGGGAGCGCGCCGTGCTCGTGCTCGGCGTTTCGGACCTCGACGCCGCGGACCGGCTGCTCGGCGCGGACAACGGGGCCCGCCGCTAGGCGAACGCTCACGGGAGCCGGGCGGCGCGCCGCGGGTCGTCGCCGGCCTGCGTCGGCTACGCCGGCTGCGCCGCGAGCTCCTCGCGCAGCTCGCGCGCGGCCTGCACGATCACCCTGAGCTTCGCGACCGTCTCGTCCTGCGTGCGCGTCTTGAGGCCGCAGTCCGGGTCGAGCGTCATCCGCTCGGGCGGGATCACCTCGAGCGCGGCGCGCACGCGCCGCTTCACGTCCTCCACGGTCTCGACGCGGTGGCTGTGCACGTCCACCACGCCGAAGGCGATCTCCTTCGTGAAGGGGTGCCGCGCGAAGAGCGCGAGCATGTCGAGCTCGCTGTTCGTGAGCTCGAGGTCGAGCTGGTGGACGGGGATCCGCAGGAGGTCCGGGTAGATCGCGGCGAAGTCGCCGTAGCACACGTGCGAGATCGTCTTCACGCCGGCCGGCAGGCCGTCCGTGCAGATCGCCATCGCCTCGATCACGGTCTCGAGCTCGTCGGCGCGCGTCGAGACCGCGGGCTCGTCGATCTGCACGTAGCGGCAGCCCGCGTCGACGAGGGCGTCCACTTCGTGGCGCAGCGCCCGCGCCAGGGCGAGCGTGAGCGACCGCCGGTCCGGATAGGCCTCGTTGAACGACCAGTCCATCATCGTGTAGGGGCCGGTCAGGATGCCCTTCACGGGGCGATCCGTGAGCCCCTGCGCGAAGCGCCACCAGTCCACGGTCATCGGCTCGCGGAAACGGACCTCACGCTTCGCGATCGGCTTCTTGTAGTAGCGGTTCCCGTAGGAGCGCACGAGGCCGCTCGCCTCGAACCCGTCCAGCCGATCGGCGAAGAACGCCGCCATGTCGCCGCGGTACATCTCGCCGTCCACCAGGATGTCGATCCCGACCTCCTCCTGGATCCGGATCCACTCCTCGGTGGCCTTCCGCTCCAGGCGGTCCAGCTCGCGGTCGTCCAGGGCGCCCCGCGCGTGGCGCGCGCGAGCCGCCTTGAGCCAGTCGGGCTTGGGAAAGCTGCCGACGGTCGTCGTGGGGAAGAGCATCGCAGCCTCCGTCGTCGCGCCCCCGGTTCCGGATTCCCGGCCGGACGCTCCTTCGCCCCGCCGCCGCTCCGCGCGTCCGGACCGCGCGCTCACCGCGCCCCCACGGCGGCGGGAGTCCCCGCGACCAGGTCGCGGATCTCGGCGAGAATCCGGAGCTTCTGGCGGGCCGCGGAGCGCGGGAGGAACTCGAGGCCGCAGCTCGTGGTGAGGAGCAGCGGCCCCTTCGACGCCAGACCCGTCCGCAGCCGCTCCACCTCGCGGGCCACCTCCGCCGGCGACTCGCGGCGCGTGTTCCGCGCGTCGAGGACGCCCAGGCTCACCGCCGCATCCTCGGGCAACCCCCGGCCGTCGAGCGCCGAGGCGTTCGCGGCGTGGGACCGCAGGTCCAGGTGGAAGCCCGCGACCGGCAGGTCGAAGAGCGCGGGCCACGCGCGCGACACGTCACGGAAGCAGGGCGCCACGATCACGGGCAGCGTCACGTCGCGCAGCAGCGCCGCGTAGAGCTCGCGCAGGAAGCCGCGGTCGGTGTCGGATCCGAACGACGGTTCCTCGACCTGCACGTACGCGAGCTCGACCTCGGCCCAGCTCCCCAGCTCGCGGTTCAGCGCCTCGGCCACCGCGAGCGCGCCCGCGCGCGACACGGGCCCGGCGCCCTCGCGCGACATCGCCGCGAAGGTGAGCGGGCCCGGAAGGACGGCCTTGAGCGGACGGTCCGCGGCGGCGCTCGCGAACTCCAGCTCCTCGAGGAGGATCGGCTTCGCCCAGCGGACCGGGCCGGTCAGCACCGGCTGGCGGTAGTAGAAGTTGTTGTCGAACCAGCGCAGGAGCCCGTTGATCTCGACCCCGTCGAGGCCGCGCGCCACGTGGCTCAGCGGGTCGTTCCAGGTCACCTGCCCGTCCGTCACGACGTCGAGGCCGGCTTCGGCCTGCTCGCGCAGGACCGTCTTCACCACGTCCCGGTGGACGGCCTCGAGCTCCTCCGCGGCGATCTCGTCCCGGTCGAAGGCGTGGAGCGCGCGGCGCAGCGTCTGCTCGCCGGGCGTGTCGCCGATGCGCGGGTAGCTGCCGAAGCTCACCGCCAGCACGGAACCCGCGAGATCGTGGAGCAGGGGGAACCTCCGGAGGGGAGGCGGCGGCGGCCGAGTGGACGGTCGCCGCGGCGCGGCGTCAGCCGGTGCGGGCGGACCCCCGCCGCACCGGGAGGGCGCCGTCGAGCACCCGCAGCGCCAGCTCGTAGCGGCCGAAGGGCGGCATCATATACGCTCCCCGCACCCCGGGAAAGTCCCGCACGGCGTCCAGCACCTCGCGCGCGATCCGCACGCCCTCCGTCTGCGCCGCATCGGCGGTCGGCGCCAGCTCCATGCGCCGCCGCACCGGCTCGGGGATCGCCATGCCCGGCACCTCGTTGTGGAGGAACTCCGCGTTCCGGTGGCTGAACAGCGGCAGGATCCCGATCAGGAGCGGGATCCGCACGCCGCCCAGCCGCCGGAGGAAGCGCTCCAGGACGGCCGGATCGAAGACCGGCTGCGTCATCGCGAACTCCGCGCCGGCCTCGATCTTCTCGCGGAAGCGGCGGACCTCGAGATCCGGGTTCACGGCGCCGGGATTGACGCCGACGCCGATGTGGATCGCGGTCGGCGGCGCGAAGCGGCCGCCGGCGGCGTCCGTCCCGCGGTTCAGCCGTGCGGCGACCCTGACGAGGCCGATCGCGTCCACGTCGAACACGCCGGTCGGGCGCGCGTAATCCCCGACCTTCGGAGGATCCCCGGTGATCATCAGCACGTTCCGGATCCCGTACGCCTCCGCGGCCAGCAGATCCGACTGCATCCCCGAGAGGTTGCGGTCCCGGCAGCAGTAGTGGACGATGGTCTCGGCGGGAAGGTCGGGCTGGAGCATGCGGGCGATCGCGAGCGGCGCGAGCCGCGGGTTCACGCGCGCGTACTCCGGGATGTTGACGCAGTCCACGCCGGCCGCCGCCACGGCGAGGGCGCCCTCGCGCAGGCGGGTCAGGTCCCAGCCGGCCGGGGGAGTGAGCTCGACGCTGGTCACGAACCGGTCGGGCGTCGCGAGGAGCGCGGCCAGGCGCGACTTCTCGGCGGTCGGCACGGTGCGGGCCGGCGCCTCCTCGGGCGGCGGCTCGGGCGCGCTCACGAGGACGGCCCGACCCGGCGCGAAGGGCGCCACGGCGCGCCGCATCGCGCGGATGTGGTCGGGCCGCGTGCCGCAGCAGCCGCCCACGACGGACACCCCGGCCTGCACGAACCGCCGCGCGTAGGTCGCCATGTAGTCGGGCGCGGCCATGTAGAGGAGCCGGCCCGCGACGGATTGCGGAAGCCCGGCGTTGGGCTGCGCGGAGAGCGGGCCGCGCCGGGCCGCGGCGAGGCCGCGCACGACGTCCAGCATCGGCTTGGGCCCGACCGTGCAGTTCGCGCCGATCACCGCCGGGCCGTGCGGCTCGAGGCGGGCGACGACCTCCTCCGGCGTCTCGCCGGCCGGGGTTCGCGCCTCCTCGTGGAACGTCATCTGCGCGACGACGGGGATGGGGGCGAGCCCTCCGAGCGCCCGCAGGGCGGCCTCCATCTCGTCGAGCGAGCCGATCGTCTCCACGACGAAGAGGTCCACGCCTTCCTCGGCCAGCGCCTCGGCCTGTTCGCGGAACAGCGCCTCCTGCTCCGCGGGACCGAGCCCGCCCCCGGTGCGCTCGGCGCCGCCGAGCGGGCCGATGGCGCCGGCCACCAGCGCGCGGCCGGCCGCGGCGCGCCGCGCGATGCGCACGCCGGCGCGGTTGATCTCGGCGAGCCGCGCCTCGAGCCCGTGCGCGCCGAGCTTCAGGCGGTTCGCGCCGAACGTGTTGGTCTCCAGCACGTCCGCCCCGGCGTCCACGTACTCGCGGTGCACCTCCTCGACGAGCCCGGGACGCTCCAGGTTCAGCGCGTCGAAGCACTGGTTGATGAAGACGCCCTTCTCGTAGAGCATCGTGCCCATCGCACCGTCGAAGAGCACGACGCGTCGGGCCAGGAGTTCGGGGAACGCGTCCACGCGCCGAACCTAGCGCGGCGTCTGGTGCCAGGCCACGCGGCGGGGTAGGTTGGCGGCGCTGGCCCGAACGGTCGCCGCCGCGGCCCCCGAGACCCGACACGAAGGCATGCCCGTCGACGAGCCCCGCCTCTTCCGCAAGGGCTTCGGCCTCAAGGCCGAGGTCCTGCCGATGCTCTCGCAGAGCTACCACAGCGCGCTGGTGGACCGGATCGTCGCCGCCGGGCACACGCTCGTCGTGGGCGACGTCACGTTCCGGCTCGCGCGCGAGTTCGGGTTCTGCTACGGCGTGGACCGGGCGGTCGAGTACGCCTACGAGACGCGCCGCAAGTTCCCCGACCGGCGGATCTTCCTCACCGGCGAGATCATCCACAATCCGTTCGTGAACCAGCGGCTGCGCGAGATGGGGATCGGCTTCCTCACGGGTCCGCTCGCGGACGGCGAGGGAATCGCCGGCCTCGTGCCGGACGACGTCGTCCTGCTGCCCGCGTTCGGCGTGACGACCGCAGAGATGGCCGCGCTGCAGGAGCGGGGCTGCGTCCTGGTGGACACCACGTGCGGCTCCGTGCTCAACGTGTGGAAGCGCGTCGAGCGCTACGCGCGCGAGGGGTACACCGCGGTCGTGCACGGCAAGTGGTACCACGAGGAGACGCGCGCGACGTGCTCCCGGGCCACGTCCCTGGGCGGACACGCGCTGGTGGTCCGCGACATGGCCGAGACGGAGGCGGTGGTGGACCACATGCTCGGCCGCAGCGACCGCGCTGCGTTCCTCGAGCGCTTCCACGCAGCGGCGTCGCCGGGCTTCGATCCGGCGCTGCACCTCGGCCGGATCGGCGTGGCGAACCAGACCACGATGCTGATGTCCGAGTCCCTCGCCATCGCCGAGGTGCTGGGCCGCGCCGTCCGCGAGCGGGACGGGGAGGACGGCGCGCGGGAGAACTTCCTGAGCTTCGACACGATCTGCAGCGCGACGCAGGAGCGGCAGGACGCCATCCTGGAGCTGATCCGGGAGCCGCTGGACCTCCTGCTGGTCATCGGCGGGTACAACTCGAGCAACACCGCGAATCTCACGGCGATCGGGGCCCGCGCGCTCCCGACGTACCACGTGGACGACCCGGTGTGCCTCCTCTCCGCGGGGGCCATCCGCCACCGCCCGGTGGGCCGCGGCGAAGAGCGGGTGGACCCCGGCTGGCTGCCCGCGGGCCCCGTGCGGATCGGGCTCACCGCCGGCGCCTCCACGCCGAACAACAAGATCGGCGAGACCATCGAGCGCATCCTGGAGCTCCGCGGCCTGGCCCTCCCCGAGCCGGTGGTGGTCTGAGGCCGACCGCGGCCCCCGGGGCCGTCCCGGCGCGCCGGCCGGAGGACCGCGGTCTAGCCGACCAGGCCCCCCCGACGCGTGGCGGCCCTGTTGAAGGCGCCGGGTCGCTTCGGGAGCGGCCCGGGTCCGAGCCGCCGCCGACCGGGGCCAGGCGTGGAATTTTCGGGTCGGTCCGGGGTAGGCATTCCACAGGGCCGACGGGGCGGGCGCTTCGCCGCGAACCGGCGAGATAGATTCTTGCCCGGCCTCCGAAGCCGCGTCTATTTTTCGAGTTCCGCCCTCGGCCGGAGGAGTGAGCCGGGACCGGCGGGACCCTTCCCGAGCCGATGAAAGAGGTACGCCGATGAGCGGCGGCGAGAGCACCGTTCCCTCGAACGAGCCCCTGTTCAGCCATCTCCTCGCGAGCAAGCCGCCCAAGGAGGCGGGCGCGGCGGCCGCGGCGACGACGGCCTCCCTCGTCTTCCACGGCGCGGTCGTGGCGGGCGCCATCGTCGCGACGCTGGCCGTCGGCAGCGAAGTGGCCAAGGAGAAGGAGACCGTCGAGGAGGTCACGTTCGTCAAGATCGAGGAGCAGCCGCCTCCGCCTCCGCCCCCGCCGGAGCAGGCCCCGCCGCCCCCGCCCGAGGTCAAGCCCAAGGGGTTCCAGACCCTGGCGGCTCCGGAGGTGGTGCCGATCGAGATCCCGCCGCCGGACAGCATCGCGACCCGGGAGGAGGACTTCTCGGGCGAGGGCGTCGAGGGAGGCGTGGCCGAGGGCGTCGAGATGGGCGTGGACACGACGCAGACCTACCTGCAGGGGCAGGTCTCGGTCATCCCGAAGATGATCAAGGTGGTGAAGCCGCGGTACCCCGATTTCCTGAAGAAGATGGAGATCGAGGGGACCGTGATCATCCAGGCGATCATCCGCACCGACGGAAAGGTGGATCAGGGGTCGGTGCGCGTGATCAAGAAGCTGCATCCGCAGCTCGATCAGGCGGCGGTCGAGGCCCTGGTCGCCAGCGAGTTCTCGCCGGCGCTCTACGGGTCGCGTCCGGTCCGCGTGATCATGCAGATCCCCTACACCTTCAAGTTCCGGTGAGGCGGCGCGGGGGCGACCCCGCGCCGGTAGCAGGGGAGGGTGTAGGGGAGGGGCCCGCCGGGCTCCCGCCAGAGATGCGTCCGCGGGACGCATCCGCCGTCGCAGGATCTTCAGAAGGACCGAGCAGGCAACAACCGCCGGCTTCCGCTCGCGCCGAGCGCCGGGCGCGGGGCCGTGGACTCAAACGGGGGGAAAGGAAGCCGCCATGCAACTCTCGCTGCTCGAGCTCTGGGGCACGATGGGTTACTTCGCCAAGGGCATCGTCGTCCTGCTGCTGGTGATGTCGGTCTTCGGCGCGACGATCGCCATCCGGAAGAGCATCCAGCTCTGGCGGGCCAAGAAGGAGACGCTGCGGTTCTCGCCGCTCTTCTCGCGGGCGCTCGCGAACGAGGACTTCGCCGAAGCCGAGCGCCTCGTCGAGGCGCACCCGCGGAGCCACCTCGCGGTCGCGTTCCGGCGCGTCTTCCCCAGCATCACGTTCCACTCGCAGGACCACGCCCTCTCCGCGGTCGAGATCGCCTCGGTGCAGCGCATGATCGAGCTGAACACGCTCGAGCAGCTCGCGCGATTCCGCCGCGGCCTCGGCGTGCTGGCCACGATCGGCGCGACCGCCCCGTTCGTCGGCCTCCTGGGGACGACGATGGGCGTCGTGAACGCCTTCACCGGCATGGCCGTCTCGGGCAGCGGCGGCCTGGCCGCGATCTCCGCGGGCATCGCCGAGGCGCTCGTGACGACCGCGTTCGGCCTCCTGGTGGCGATCCCCGCAGTGTGGCTCTACAACTACTACATCAACCGCATCGACTACCTGTCGATGGAGATCACGTACGCGACCAAGGAGTTCATGGACTTCCTCCTGCGCTACGAGGCGAACCTGTTCCGGGACCGGCGTCCGGCGGCGCAGGCGGCCACGGCGGCGGCCGCGGGCCGGTAGTCCGGGCGCAGACCCGCACGTTTCCGCCGCCGCGCGCGCGGCGGAGGGAGCTCACGGAGCGCCGGGCGGCCGCAGGGGAACCGGAAGAGGAACGGAGAGGAGAACGTGGAGCACGACGTCAAGGACACCAACGTGATGGCCGACATCAACGTGACGCCCATGGTGGACGTCATGCTGGTGCTGCTCATCATCTT
>DATBJZ010000077.1:0-13830 GCA_036556125.1 Gemmatimonadota bacterium
GCGGGGGTGACAGCCGCCACGACGAGGGTCGGGGCGGCGACGACTGATCGGCATCGAGCAGGAGCCGACCGAAGGGCCGCGTCCTCGTCGCGGCCCTTCGGCGTTCGGGGCGGGAATTCGCCCCGGCGGAGTGCGTCACCCGCGGCAACCCCCCGGGGTGGCGGAGCGGACCCGGGGCGGCCCATCCTCCATCGTGATCCGGCCCGAGCCGTCCGTGGACGGAGGCTTCGCTCCGCTCCGCGACCGCGACGGCTACCCTCCCATCGAAGACCACGGGTTGATCGGCGACGGCGCCACGGCCGCGCTCGTCGCACGGGACGGCGCGGTCGCGTGGCTCTGTGCGCCGCGCTTCGACTCCCCGCCGATCTTCGCCAGGCTCCTCGACGCGAGGCGCGGCGGCCACTGGCGCATCGCGCCCGCCGACGCGGCGGAATCGCGGCAGGCGTACGTCGAGGACACGGGCCTCCTCGTGACCGAGCTGCGCGGCCCCTCCGGCGCCGTGCGCATCACGGACGCGCTGGTCCTGCGGCCGGACGCGGACCTGTCGGGGCAGCAGCGCGCCGGCACCGGTGAGCTGCTGCGGGACGTGCGCGTCCTGGGCGGGACGGTGCGGCTCCGCCTGGAGCTGGGGGCGCCGGCGGGAGCCGTGGTCGAGCGCGGCGGTGACGGCCTCTCGTTCCATCGGCGGGATCGCCCGGACTTCACCGTGCGGCTCGGCGCCTCGCGGGCGCTGACCGGCGAGGTCACGGAGCTGGACCTGGAGAGCGGGGAGGGGCTGAGCGCCTGGCTCCGGTGGCGCCTGGAGGGCGAGGGCCGTCCTCCGGTCGGGGACTCGGAGGCAACGGTGGACGAGCGCCTCGCCGGCACCGTCCGGGCGTGGCGCGCCTGGGCCGCGCGAATCGACTACGGCGGGCCTCATCCCGACCGCGTGCGCCGCTCCGCGATCACCCTCAAGCTGCTCGACGACCTTCCGGGAGGGGCGATCGTCGCCGCGCCGACCTCCTCGCTTCCCGAGGTCATCGGTGGCAGTCGGAACTGGGATTACCGTTACGCCTGGATCCGCGACACGGCGTTCGCCGTGTACGCGCTCCACCGGATCGGTCTCTCCCGCGAAGCCGCGAGCTTCCTCTCGTGGGCGCTCGAGGCGACTTCCCGGAGCGATCGGCCTCGCGTGCTCTACGATCTCGACGGAAGGCCGCCGCCGGCGGAGCAGCAGGAGCCCGGCCTCGAGGGCTACCGCCGCTCGGCCCCGGTCCGATGGGGGAACGCCGCGGCCGATCAGGTCCAGCACGACCTGTACGGCGAGATCCTGGACTGCGCGCACCAGTGGGCGCGCAACCACGGCACGATCGACCCGCCGCTCTGGCAGCAGCTGCGGGCGCTCGTCGAAGCGGCGGCGCGGGAGTGGCGCCTCCCGGATTGCGGCATCTGGGAGGTGCGCACGCCGGGTCGGCCGTTCACGTACTCCGCGGCGCTCTGTCAGGTGGCGCTGGACCGGGGCGCGAGGCTGGCGGAGTCCTTCGGTCACGACGCCGACGCCTCGCGCTGGGGAGCGGCGGCCGCCGACGTGCGCAGGCGCATCCTGGACGAGGCCTGGAACGACGAGCTGGGCTCGTTCGCGGAGACCCTCGGCGGGAACACGCTCGACGCCAGCCTGCTGGCGCTGCCGCTGCGCCGCGTGATCGAGGCGGACGATCCGCGGATGGTCGCGACCACGGCCGCCGTGGAGCGGCGGCTGGGCGCGGGCGACGGGCTGCTCCACCGGTATCTGCCGGAGGAGTCGCCGGACGGCGTCGGCGGCGAGGAGGGCGCCTTCCTGCTCCCGAGCTTCTGGCTCGTGGACAACTGGGCCTATCAGGGCCGTCTCGACGAGGCGCTCGAGCTCTACGAGCGGCTCTGCGCGAGGGGCGGCCGCCTCGGGCTCCTGCCGGAGCAGGTGGACCCGTCGACCGGCGCGTTCCTGGGGAACTATCCCCAGGCCTTCAGCCACGTCGGGCTCATCTCGAGCGGCGTGACGCTGCGGAAGCTCACCGAGGGGAAGCTTCCCCGGCGCGGCCGCCGCGGCGCGGTGCGCGACGTTCCGGCGCCGTCCTCCGGATGATCCGGCGGCTGCGGATCGCGGGCGCAGCGACGGTCTGCCGCGGCGCGCGGCCGGTCGGCTAGCGTCGCCTTCCGGCGGCGATTAGCATCCCTTCGTGGGCCAGAACCTCACGCGGAAGATCCTCTCCACGCACCTGCGCCACGGCGAGCTCGAGCCGGGCGAGGAGATCGGCATCTCGATCGATCAGGTGCTCACGCCCGACGCCACGGGCGTCCTCGCTTACCTCCAGTTCGAGTCGATGCAGCTCCCGCGCGTGCGGGTGAAGACCGCCGTCGCCTACGCCGACCACGTCGTCTACCAGTTCGACGAGAAGAACACCGCCGACCACCTGTACCTCCGGGACGCGGCCCACAAGTACGGCGCGTGGTACTCGCAGCCCGGCAACGGCATCTGCCACCAGGTGCACCGCGAGCGGTTCGCCGTGCCGGGCGAGACGCTGCTCGGCAGCGACAGCCACACCCCGACGGCAGGCGGTCTCGGGATGCTCGCGATGGGCGCGGGGGGGCTCGACGTGGCGGTCGCGCTCGGCGGGGGGCCGTACTTCTTCAAGATGCCGGACGTCGTCGAGGTGCGGGTCACCGGCGCCCTCGGCCCGTGGGTGACCGCCAAGGACGCGATCCTCGAGATGCTGCGGCGGGAGACCGTCAAGGGCGGCGTGGACGTCGTCTACGAGTACACAGGGGCCGGCGTCGCCTCGCTCAACGCGCCGCAGCGCTGCACGATCGCCAACATGGGGACCGAGCTGGGCGCGACCTCCACCGTGTTCCCGAGCGACGAGGCCACGCGCGACTACCTCCGCCGGCACGGCCGCGAGCACCAGTGGCGGCCGCTCGCGGCCGATCCCGGCGCGACCTACGACCGGACGATCGAGCTCGACCTCTCGGCGGTCGAGCCGCTCGTGGCGCTCCCCTCGATGCCGGACAAGGTCGTGCCCGTCCGCGAGGTCGAGGGAACCGAGATCCAGCAGATCCTCGTCGGGAGCTGCACGAACGGCTCGTACACCGACCTCGTGACCGTCGCGAAGGTGCTGCGCGGCCGGCGCGTGGACCCGCGCGTCAACATGGTGATCGCCCCGGCCTCGCGCGCCGCCCTGGAGCAGCTCGCCCGCGAGGGGCTCGCGGCCGACGTCCTCGCCGCCGGCGCCAACTTCTCCGAGGCGACGTGCGGCGCGTGCATCGGGTTCGGGCACGTGCCCGCGCCCGGCTCGAAGAGCCTCCGCACGTTCAACCGCAACTTCCCGTCGCGGAGCGGCCTCAAGAAGGACGCGGTCTACCTCTCGAGCCCCGCCGTCGCCGCGGCCTCGGCGATCCGCGGCGCCCTGACCGATCCGCGATCGCTGGGCGAGCCGCCCGCGGTCGAGCTGCCGGAGCGTTACGAGGGGTCCGACGCGGGACTCCTTCCGCCCGCGGCCAACCCGGACGAGGTGTCGATCTGGAAGGGCGAGCACGTCTCGCCGCTCCCGCCGCAGACGCCGCTGGCCGACGCGATCCGCGGCGAGGTCGTGCTCAAGGTCGGGGACGACATCACGACCGACGACATCATCCCGGCGGGCACGGAGATGCTCTCCAACTGGGCGAACATCCCGGTCGTCTCGACGTTCGTCTTCCAGCGCATCGATCCCACGTTCCACGAGCGCGCGCAGGCGGCGGGGAGCGGCTGGATCGTGGGGGGTGCCAACTACGGACAGGGGTCGAGCCGCGAGCACGCCGCGATGGCGCCGATGTACCTGGGGATCCGCGGCGTCATCGCCAAGTCGTTCGCCCGGATCCACAAGGCGAACCTCATCAACTTCGGGCTCCTGCCGCTCACGTTCGCGGACCCGGCCGACTACGAAGTCCTCGAGCAGCGGGACGCGATCGAGGTGGAGGGGGTGCTGGCGGGTCTCACGACCGGCCGGATCTCGGCCCGCCACGCGACGCGCGGCACGCCGTTCTGGCTCCTGATCGACCTCACGCCGCGCGAGCGCGAGATCCTGCTCGACGGCGGCCTGCTCGCGCACACCCGGCGCACGGGCATCGACGCCCGGGCGGCCGCCGCGTCCGCCGCCTCCTGACGCCCTCCGCGCCGTCTCCGCCGCGCCCCGGTCCGTCACCATCGGATCGGCCCGTCGCTCGAGGGGCGGGTCCGGCGCCTGCCACGGACGTCGTCACGTGATGCCGATGATCGGCCGCTCGAGCCGCTGACGTGTACCTCGTCCTCAAGAGCGTCCACGTCCTCGCGGTCGTGCTCTTCCTCGGGAACATCATCACGGGGGTGTTCTGGAAGGCGCACGCCGATCGCACCGGCGACCCGCGGATCATCGCCCACACGCTGGACGGCATCATCCGCAGCGACCGCTGGTTCACGATCCCCGGCGTGCTCCTGATCATCGCCTCGGGAGTGTGGGCGGCGATCCTCGGCGGCCTGCCGATCCTCGGAACGCCCTGGATCTGGCAGTCGCTGGTGCTCTTCGGGATCTCGGGGCTGGCATTCGGCTTTGGGGTCGCGCCGCTGCAGCTCCGGCTCCGCTACCTGGCGTTTCTGGCGACGACGAGTGGCGCCTGGGACGAACCGGCCTACCGCAGGCTTTCGGCGCGGTGGGCGATCTGGGGCCTGGTCGCCACCCTCGCGCCGGTCGGCGCGCTCGCCCTGATGGTGCTCAAGCCGACGCGGTGAGCGAGGCGCGCGTACGGGGCTTCAGGTCTTCACCCGGTAGGTGACGTAGACGCAGCCGTTCCTGAACGGCCGGCACTCCCGAAGCTCCAGATCGATCTGGCGGCTCATCGGATGGAACAGGGGGATCCCCGATCCGAGGAGCACGGGGTGGACGTTGAGGCCGATCTCGTCGATCAGCCCCGCCTCGAAGAGCGACCGCGCCAGCTCCCCGCCGCACATCAGGCAGATGTCCTTGCCGGGCTGCTCCTTCAGCTCGCGGACGAACTCCGCGGCGTCGTCGCGGACGACGATCACGCCCCCGCCCGGATCGGCGAGCGTCCGCGAGAGCACGTAGCTCGTCACGCCCTGGAAGCCGCCCCCCATCCCGCTCCGCGCGGCCACCTCGTAGGTCTTCCGGCCCATCAGGACGGTGTCGATGGTCTTCCAGATGCCGGCCATCACGGCCGCCGCCTCGTCGCCCGGCAGCAGCCAGTCCACCGCGCCGTCGAGACGTGCGAGGTAGTTGTCGAGGCTGTTGGCGACGAGGAAGGTCACCTTTCGCACCGCCGATCGCGTCCCCCCGGCTTTCGCGCCCGGCCGAGCCGGGGCGCGTCGCCGCTGCGGGGGTCTGCGCTGCGCGCGTGTCACCGTCGTCAGCTCCCCCCGTTCCGCGGAACGAGCGCGATCACACGAGCCGGACCGCCGGTCCCGCCCGCGATCTTCATCGGCAGGGCGAGGACGAGCGCGCCCGTGGCCGGGAGGCGCCCCAGGTTCGCGAGGTTCTCGAGGCCGGGGACCTGCGCGGCGGCGGCGACGCGGTGGACGGGGAAGTCCTTCGACGGCCCGGGGTCGATCGAGGCGGTGTCGACCCCGAGCAGCGCGACCCGGCGCTCGCCGACGAGCAGCCGCGCAGCCTCCTCGCCGTAGCTCGGGAAGTGCAGGTCGCTCGCGTCGCCCGTCCGGTCCGATCCGAAATACGACGCGCGATCCCCGTAGCGCGAGTCCCATCCCGTGCGCAGGAGGACGATCGTTCCGGGGCCGATCCGGCCGTGGCGCGACTCGAAGGCGTCCACGTCGTCGGCCGTGAGCGTGTAATCGGGATCGGCAGCGGCGCGCTCCCGGACGTCGATCACCACGGCCGGCGCCACGAGCTGCTCCAGCGGGATGCGGTCGGTCGAGATGCCCGTCGCGTTGAAGTGGATCGGCGCGTCCAGGTGCGTCCCGCCGTGCTCCGGGGCGCGGATGGCCAGGGACGAATAGAAGAAGCCGCCCTCGGTGGGTCCCCAGGCGAGCGTGTCCACCCCGAAGCCGAACGGTGACGTGGGCCAGTAGAGCGTGCGGGCGTCGAAGGCGTGGGTGAGGTCGACGATCTCGTAGCCCGACAGGTCGAGAACCTGTGCGCCCGAAACGGACGGGCCCGCGAGCACGCCGATCACGCCGAGCGCGGCGAGGCCGGCGGACGGACCCCGGCCGGCGGCGTGCCTCATCCCACGGAATCCGCGAGCCGCGCCGCGACGGGGATCCACAGGATCCCGAACGCCTCGACACGCACGTCGGCGCGCTCCAGCGGGACGTCGACCGTGCGGATCTCCGGCGCGTCGGGCCATCGCGCCGCGATCTCCGCCACCTCCCGCGCGAGAGCGGCATCGAGCTCCCCGACCGCCGCGGCCGCCGCCGCGGCCTCGTCGCGCTCGCGCTCGGCCTTGAGACGCGCCGTCTCGGTCATCCGGCGCTGACGGCTCGCCTGGGAGATGGCCCGCGTGCCCTTGCGGCCCAGCAGGAACCCGAACACGGACTCGGCGCCGGAGACGACCTCCTCCCGCTTCCGGCCTTCGTAAGCCGCGTCGGCCGCCGCGACGTCGGCGCGCTGCCCCTCGGCCCTGCGCTGGAGAGCCGCGAGCCGGTCGGCGTACTTGGCGCGCAGCTTCGCGACCTCCGCGTCGCGGCGCGCCTCGTTCTCCGCGGCGAGCCGGGCGCGGAACTGCTCGCGGGTTTCGTCGAAGCGCGAGTACAGGTCGAGGGCGGGAGCGTGGAACAGCTCGCGGGTGGCGGAGGCCAGGAGATGCTCGGTGAAGGCGCGCTTGAGCTGCGCCAGGGCGCCCCTGGCGAGGAGCGCGGGTGGCAGGGACGCCGCATCCCCCGGGCCCGGCGGATCCGCGGCGACGGCCGTTCCGAGCTCGACCGGACGGCTCGCCGCCCAGTCCAGGCGCGCGCCGTCCAGCGGGAAGAGCAGCCGCTCGGCCCGCTCGCGCACGTCCAGTCCCGCCTTCCGCTCGTCGTACCTGAGCGCCGCCGCCGCGTACAGCGCGGGCTCGTAGCGCCGCGGCGAAGCGACGAAATCGGGCGCTGGACGCACGTCGCCGAGACCGGGCAGGCCGTCGGCCGTGACGAAGAGGTGGGAGCCGCCGGAGATCGCGGGGAGGTGAGGCGGCGCTCCCTTCGCCGTCCCGGAGGCCGGGGGCTCCTCGACCGTTGAACGGGGGCCCGAGCCCGACGCGCCCTCGCCGGCGGGCGCCGGAGCCCCGGTCGCCGCACGTGTCCGCGGCGGCGCCCCGGCCGTCGCACCGGTCCGCGCCGTCGGTGCGATCGGCGCGTTCGCGTCCGCCTGCGTTCCCGGCGAGGCGACTCTCCCCGCGTCGGCGGCCGTGCGAGCCTCGTCCGGTGTGAGCCGCTCCACGTCCTCGCGGGTCAGCGGCCCGCGCAGGTAGGACATCGCCCAGCGCGTCCGGAAGGTGAGCGGCGCCCGCTCCCTGGCGGAGTGCAGGAGGAAGCCGCGAGGCGGCAGCGCTCCGAGGATGCGGTCGAGCTCGGCCCGGCTCGGGCCGGAGGCTCCGCCCAGGCCCACCACGCCCTCGAGGACGCGGTCCTTGTCGCCCTGCGTCTGGAGGCGCCCGAGGAACCACGTCCCGGCGTTGGTCAGCACCTTGTAGTCGACGTCCACCGGGTTCTGCGTCGTGAGCACCACCCCGAGACCGAACGCTCGCGCCTGCTTGAGGAGCAGGAGGAGGATCTCCTTGGTGGGCGGGTTCAGCGGGTACGGCGGGATCATCCCCACGACCTCGTCCACGTACACGAGCGCGCGCAGGTCGGTCGTGCCGCCCTGGCGCCGCATCCAGACGTTCGCGGCCGCGAGCAGCAGGCTCGTGAAGAACAGCTTCTCGCGCTCGCTCAGGTGGCCGAGGTGGAAGATCGCGACGCGCGGGCGCCCGTCCGGCGCGCGCAGGAGGCCGGCGGCGTCGAGCCGCGCGCCCCGGGTCCAGGCCCGGAATCCGGGCGCCGCGAGGATGCCGTTGAGGGCCACCGCGAGCTTCATCCGCTCGCGCGTGGGATAGAAGGTCTCCACGTCGAAGACGCCGAGCTGCCGGAAGGGAGGCTGCTGGAGCCCGCGGATGAGCGCCGGGAGATCCGCGGAGTCGCCGGCGCGCCACGCGTGCTCCACCAGGTGCGAGAGAAGGATGTGCTCGCGGCTGCGGAGCGGGTCGGCCTCCACGCCGACGAGCTGCAGGACCGCGCTGACCGACACCCGAATCGACTCGCGGAGTGTTTCCTCCTCGTCGTCCCACGCGAGATCGGGCCGCGCGAACGACGAGAGCACGTCCACCGGCATCCCCGCGCTGCTTCCCGGCGTGTAGATGACGAACTCCGCGGCCTCCCGCAGCGCGCGGATCCGCTCGCCGCCCAGCCCCCACTCGGCGAGGCCCTCCTTCCAGGCCGCCGCGGTCCGTTCGGCGTGGTCGGCCTCCGACAGGCCGAGACGCGCCGCCTCGCCGGGCGGCAGCCACGGCGCGAACTCCCGCGCGGAGAGACCCGGAAAGGTCAGGAGGAGGTTTCCGAGATCGCCCTTGGGGTCCACCGCGAGCGCCGGGATCCCGGCCAGCGCGGCCTCCTCCAGGAGATCGATGCAGAGGCCGGTCTTGCCGCTCCCGGTCATCCCGATTACGACCCCGTGGGTCGTGAGGTCCCGGGGATCGAGGCGCAGGTCGGCGCCGAGCGCGCCGGTCTCGAGGTCGAGGGCGCGACCGAGGAAGAGACCGGACGGAGGTGGGGTCACGGGAGTCGCGGCGGCGCGAGGCGGAGTCGTGAGGAAGCCGGAGACGCCGCCTACGCAAGCGCGGAGCGGCGGCCGCGGTCAAGGGCCGGCCGCCGGCGGCCGGCGGCTCAGTCCGCCGGAGCCTCCGCACGGTCGCGGGTCTGGCTCGCCACCGCCTCCTCGACGAGGAGCCGGATGAGCCCTTCCGCCGTCTCCGCCGTGAGGCCGAGGCCGTCCGCGGCGCCGCGCGCCCAGGCGATCACCTCGGCCTCGCGCCGCTCGTCCCGGACCGGCTCCCGCGCCTGCGACTTGCGGCGTCCGATCACGCGCGCCACGCGCGTCCGCTCCGCTGCGAGACGGAGGATCTCCGCATCCAGCTGCTCGATCCGCCGCCGGAGCTGGGCGGCGGGCCCCGGCGGTGGAGCGCCGTTTCCGCGCCGGGCGTTCACCCCGCCGTCCGCGCCCGCGAGGCCCGAACGGCGTTCCGCGCGTCCCAGCCTGCGTCCCTCGAGCGCGGCGTAGCCCTCGAGGTCCACCATCAGCGCGCGGAACTCCTCGGGCGCGAGCGACTGCGCGCCGTCGGAGAGCGCCGCCTCCGGCTCCGGATGGACCTCGATCAGCAGGCCGTCGGCGCCCGCGGCGATCGCCGCCTTCGCCGCGGCGGGGACGAGCGACCGCACGCCGGTCCCGTGGCTCGGATCCACGACCACCGGGAGGTGCGACTTCTCCTTGAGCACCGCCACCGCGTTCAGGTCGAGCGTGTTCCGGGTCGTCGTCTCGAACGTGCGGATCCCGCGTTCGCACAGGATCACCGCCGGGTTGCCGCCCTGCACGACGTACTCGGCCGACAGCAGGAGCTCCGTCACCGTCGCGGAGAGACCGCGCTTGAGCAGCACGGGCTTGCCGCAGCGCCCGAGCGCCTTCAGCAGCTCGTAGTTCTGCATGTTGCGCGCGCCGACCTGCAGCACGTCGGCGCACCCGGCGACGGCGGGGATCTGCTCGACGGACATCACCTCGGTGACGAGCGCGAGGCCGTTGTCGCGCGCTGCCTCGGCGAGCATCTCGAGGCCCGCCTCGCCGAGTCCCTGGAAGCTGTAGGGCGAGGAGCGCGGCTTGAACGCGCCGCCGCGCAGCGCGACGGCGCCCGCGGCCCGCACGGCGGCCGCGGCCTCGCGGATCTGCTCCCGACTCTCGACCGAGCAGGGGCCGGCGGCGACGAGGAGGGCCTCGCCGCCGACCTCGATCCCGGTCCCCAGCCGCACGGTCGAGCCCTCGGGGTGCGCGCGCCGGCTGACCAGCTTGTACGGCTCGAGGATCGCGACCGCGCGGTCCACGCCGGGGGCGGTCGCGAGCGCGTCCATTCCCGGCTTGCGGGAGTCGCCGAGCACGGCGATGACGACACGCTCGCGGCCGCGGATGAGGTGGGCGCGGAATCCGAGCGCCTCGACGCGCTGGACGACGTGGGCGACCTCCTCCTCCGTCGCCCCCGCCTGCATGGACAGGATCATCGGTTCGTCTCCTCGTTCCGGCCGCGGCCCTCCAGGAGCACGAACCGGGTCAGGTTGTCGTGTCGGTCGGCGATGTCGGCCGCCAGGACGGCGCCGCCCCAGACCTCGGCGGCGGGTCCTCCGGCGATGGCGGCGAGATCGTCGCGGCCCTCGGCGCAGACGTCGCGCACCGCGATCGCCGTGTCCACCGCCTCGACCGGGCGGATCCACGGGTGCGCCGCGAGGAAGCGGCCGCACTGCAGCAGCGCCACGGGGTGCGACCGCACCTCCCGCAGGTCCTCGAGGGGCACGGCGCGAGCGGCGATCAGGCACTGGCGGACGGGGAGCACGATCTCGCGGACGGGCCGCAGCCGGTGCCGCGCCGCGAGCGCCTCCACGTCCGCCACCCTGCCGGCGATCGTGTTCGCGGCCGGGATCAGCGCCCAGCGGGCGGCGCCGCCGGTCACCGCCGCGACGGCGCCGTCGAAGGTCTCGAACGACATCCGCGCGGTCCCCGGAAGGAGATGGCGCGCGGCGGTGTCGCTGAAGCTCCCCGCCCATCCCTGGATCGCCACGACGTCGCCGGCCGAGATCACTCGCTCACCCTCGCGTAGAGGACCTGGTCGATCGTCTGGCCGTCCTTGACGACGCTCCGGCGCAGCCGCCCTTCCGGGGTGTACCCGGCCTTCTCGAGGACGCGCATGGACGCCGGATTCCATTCGAACACGCCGGCGAACAGCCGGCGCAGCCCCAGCTCCCCGAACGCGAGCTCCGTCACCGCGCGCACGGCATCGGTGGCGATGCCCCGCCCCCAGTGCGCCTCGCCCAGCCAGAAGCCGATCTCCGCCGAGCCGCGGAACACGTCGGCCTGCGGCTCGAGCCCGATCGCTCCCGCCGCCTCGCCCTCCACCTCGATCGCGAACTGCGTTCGAGGCCACCGCGCGCAGACCTCCGTCAGCCACCGCTCCGCGTCCATCCGGGTGTAGGGATGCGGGAAACGGTCCTTCAGGTTGCGCCACACGCGGCGGTTGTCGGCGTGACGCAGGAGCGCGTCCGCGTCGTCGAGCCGCCAGTCGCGGATGCGCGCGCGTGCGAGGGGACGGTTCATCGGTCCTCCGGTTCCACGGTGCTGCCGCGCCCGAGGGGCGGCCGGCTCGTCGCGGCCGCGGAGGGCGACGCGGCTGGACGAGGGGACAAGAAAAAAGCCCCGACTCCTGGGGAGCGGGGCTCGGGTTCCGACGTACGAGAACGCCTACCCCGCGGGACTCCCCGTGGGCGTGACGAACGCGGCGTAGGCGAATCGGATTGCCGCCGGACCGACCATGGGCCCAACGTCGCGCCGCCGTGCGTGCCGTGTCAAGGAGCCCGGCCCCACGCCAGCCGCTCCGCCGCGCGCCCGTGCGAGATCCTTGACAGGGCTCGGCGCCGCAGGCTACGCACGGCCGCATGTCCCCACCGCGGGCGCTCCGCACGGGCCGTCCCCCCGGGCGCGTCCTTCCGTGCCTCTGCGGCTGCCTCTCGATCGCCGCCGTCCTCGGCGCCCCGTCCCCGGCACTCTCCCAGGGGCCCGATCTGTCGGGCACGGTGTGGGAGCCGGAGGAGGGCAGGGAGGCCTTCTTCCTCCGCACCCAGGACGAGCTCGGAAGCAACGGTCCGTGGTTCGGATGGGAGTTCCTCTCGGCCTCGCCGGGATCCCCGGTCCAGGCCCGGTCCTACGTGCCGGGTGAGGACTACGACGCCGACCGGCGCTGGACGGGGACGTACGACGGCGGGCGCCTGTCGCTGCGGGCGACCCACGTGAACGACCCCGTCGAGAGCCTGACCTTCGAGGGCGAGGTCAGCGGGGACGGCACGCGGCTGAGCGGCCAGTACGCCTACAGGTACGACGACCCGCTCGACGTGGGGCTCAGGACCGACGCGCGAATGTCGGCCAGCTTCGTTCTGGCCGGGTCCTCGGGTCTCCCACCCCCGACGACGCTCGGCGTCTCCCTCCAGTGCTCCCACAACTTCGAGGACCCGGGCCTGGTGGTCTGCGCCGCGGAGCCGAGGGACCAGGCGCCGGACGCCGTCCTCGCCTACGACTGGAGCTTCGACGGCGCCGGCCAGGGCGTGGCGGGGAGCGAGCTGACCCTGACCGGCGTCGTCCCGGGCGCTCACACGGTGACGGTCGTCGTGCGCGACGACGCGAACGGTCTCGTCTCGGAACCCGGGAGCGTGTCGTTCACGAAGGGTTCCGAGCCGGCGACGGGCGGCGATGGTACGGACCCGACCGCGCCTCCGCTCGGATCGTGGGGCGGCGGCGGCGAGCCCGTCGCGGACCCGGGAGTCGTCGTGGACACGGACGACGGGTCGGGAGCGGTGCCGGCCGTGATCGCGGTGACCGTCGCCCTGGCCGGCGGCGCCGTGGCGGTGGCGCGCCGGAAGCGCAGGAGACCGGCGCCGGCGCCGGGCGGACGCCCCGCCGGGCCGGCGGCGGGTGAGAGGCCCCCACGGGTTCCCCCGGAGCCCGTGCCGGCGACCACGTCCAGGCCCTCGGCCGTGCGTTCGCCCCCGCGTCCGGCCACGATGCCCGAACCGACCGCGGCCGATGCGCCGCCGCGGCCAGCGACCACGCCCGGGCCGGTCGGGCGCAAGCCGAAACCGCCGATGCCCCCGGAGACCACGGCCACCGCCGCCGCGAAGCCACCCGCGGCCGCGACGCAAGCCCCCGACAGCCGTGACCGGAAGCGGCGGGAGGGCGAGCTGTGGCTGGAGGCCGACGGGGCCCGCGTCGAGGTGCGCGGCGACGGGAAAGCCGTCGCGGACCTCGAGGTCCGTGCCTGGAAGCTCGTGAACGGCGCCCGCACGGACGCGTCGGGGGAGGTGCTGCCGAGCGCACAGGCCTCCGACGAGAAGAAGGTTCACCTCCAGAGAGGCGCGGGGTGGTTCCATCTCACGATTCGCGGCACGCACATCGGCGTCGCCCCGTTCGTCGGCCGGATCACCGTCTCCGGTCAGGCCCTCGCCGGGGGCGCCGTGGCCCCGATCGAGGTCGTGGTGCTCGTTCAGCCGGTCAAGGTCGAGGTCAGGATCACCGCCTGGAAGGACGGCCTCCTGCGCCAGGAGACCGTCGCCACCCTCCCGCAGAGCTGCGCGAGGATCGAAGGGACGGTCGAGGGCGGCCGGGCTTCGGAAGCCTCCAGCCGCGGAGACCTGTTCGTCCGGACGCTGCGGCAGGCCTCCCACGCCGGGCCGGATCACGGGCCGGTGGCGCACGCCCACTGCTCGGCTTCCCTGCAGGTGGACGGCGGCGGCTGGTCCGGTCCGGTCGAGGTGCGGACCGGGAGCGGCGGCAGCTTCTGGTTCGGCGTGCCCCAGCGGATGGTCCAGGTCTACGGCGCGGAGGTCGCGTCCTACGTGCTTCCGCACGCCCTCGACATGGGTCTGAGCGCGGAGGTCAGGCGCGCGCTGGAGGGCTACGAGACGGCGGCCGGGGACTTCAAGAAGGACGTCGAGGACTTCGGCGCGGGTCCGGCCTGCGCGCAGGTTTCACCGCGCCTCGCCGAGTACCCCTCGCGGTTCATCGAGCAGCTCCGGAG
>DATBJZ010000078.1:0-12022 GCA_036556125.1 Gemmatimonadota bacterium
TGGACGCCGATCGCGGCGAGCGCCAGCGCCATCGCCGCGAACGACGCGAGCACGGACGAGCTGAACCTCGGCAGCGCGACCTCCTGGTCCAGCCGCTCCGCGAGCGCGGCCGGCTCGGCGACGGGAACCGAGGGATCCAGCTCGCGCACCTCGCGGACCACCGCGGCCGCGAGCTCGCCCGGGTCCAGCGAGGTCCTCGCGACCACCGCCAGGCCGGTCGCGGGGAACTGGGCGAGCGGCAGGTACAGGTCGGGATCCTCGGTGGCGAGCGCGGGATCGGGCGCGAGCGCGCGGTGCCGCGCCTCCTCCACGACGCCGACGACGGTGATCGCCGGCGCGGCGGGGTCACGGCCCGCGTGCAGGCGCCGGCCGACCGCCTCGGCGCCCGGCCAGAGCCGCCGCGCGAGCCGCTCGCTCACGAGGGCCACGCGGGGGCCCTCCGGGCGGTCGGCGTCGGCGACGTCGCGCCCGGCCAGGAGCTCCAGGCCGAGCGCGCGCAGGTATCCGGGCGAGACGCGGTGCGAGTACGCGCGCACCTCGGCGTCGGGCGCGGCACCTTCGGGGCGCAGCACGCCCGCGTTCCAGTTCCCGTCCAGCGGCGTGTCGGAGGCGAGCGCGGCGGCGGTCACCCCCGGCAGCGCGCCCACCCGCGCGAGCAGCTCGCCGGCGAACGCCTCGGCGGCCTCGGGTCCGTACTCCGCCTCCGGAAGCTCCACCCGGACGGTCGCGACGCCGGCCGCCTCGAAGCCCGTGTCGAGCCGCAGGAGCCGATCGAGCCCGCGCGCGACGAGGCCGGCGGCGGCGAGGAGAACGAGGGCGAGGGCGACCTGGAGGGCCACCAGCCGCGCCGCCCCGGCGGCGCCGCCCCCGACCGAGCCGCGGCCCGCGAGCCGCAGGGCGCGGTCCGGGTCCGTCCGCGCGGCGGTGACGGCCGGGACGACCCCCACGCCGAGGGCGGCGAGGCCGCTCACGATCGCCGTGAACGCGAGCACACGGACGTCCGGCTCCAGCCGGACGAACGTCGGCAGCTGCAGCGGGTTGAGCGCCGCGAGCGCGTCCACCATCCAGCCCGAGAGGAGGAGCGCGAGGATGCCGCCGGCGCCGGCGAGGAGGGCCGCCTCGGCCAGCGCCGGGCGCGCCAGCCGCCAACCGGACGCACCGATCGCGACCCGCACGGCCGTCTCCCGCAGCCGGCCGCCGGCGCGGGCCAGGGTCACCGCGGCCAGGTTGGCGCAGGCGAGCGCGAGCAGCAGGGCCACGGCGGCGAGGAGCACGACCAGCGCCGGGGCCAGCGGGCCGAGGACGGCCTCGCGCAGCGGAACCACGAGCGCGCCGCGGTCGGCGTTGGTGTCGGGGTAGTCGGCCTCGAGCGCCGCCGCGATCGCCTCCAGCTCCTCCTGCGCGCGCTCGGCCGTGACGCCGGGACGGAGCCGCGCCACGGCGCCCATCCAGCGCGATCCCCTCGCGGGCAGGTCGTCGCCGCGGTCCACGGCTGCCGCGGCGCCCATCGGGATCCACGCCTCGGCCATGTCCGAGAGGCCCCGCACGCCCGGCGGGAGCACGCCGACGATCGCGTGCGACGCGCCGCCGAGCTCCAGGCTGCGGCCCACGACGGCGGGGTCGGCGCCGAACCGCCGGCGCCAGAATCCGTCGCTCAGGAGCGCCACGGCGGCGCCGGGACGATCCTCCTCGGGCGTGAAGGTCCTTCCCAGAGCGACGGGCACGCCCAGCACCTCGAAGTACGCAGCCGAGACGAGCTCGACGGGGAGGCGCTCCGGCCCGGCCGCGCCGGTGAGCGTGACGGTCGTCCCCACCCATCCCGCCAGCCCGGTGAAGCTCCGCGCCGCCGCCCGCCAGTCCTCGAAGTCGGGATACGAGAGGGGGCGGCGCTCGACACTCGGGCCGCCGGGCGCGGACTCGTTGCGGAACGTCTCGAGGAGCGCCACGAGCCCGTCCGGCTCGCGATAGGGCAACGAACGGATCAGCGCGCCGTTCACCACCGTGAAGAGCGCCGCGTTCGCGCCGATCCCCACCGCGAGCGTGAGCACGGTGACCGCCGCGTAGCCGGGGCTCCGGCGGAGGGCGCGCGCGGCCTGGCGCAGATCGGCCGCGAGGCCGCTCACCGCCGCACCTCCCGCGCGACCGCGACCGCCTTCAGCCGCCCGGCGTCGAGGGCGCGCAGCACCGGGTAGAACTGGACGAACACGTTGTCCTTCGCCGCGTGGGCGGCGTGGCACGCCGCGCAGGCCGCCGGGGGGAAAGGCCGTGCGGCCGGGCGCAGGCTGCCGCCGCCGCCCGTGAAGTCGAAGTACGCCCAGCCCCCGTCGAATCGCCGCGAGTCCTTCACCGCGAGCTCCAGCCCGACGCGATCACCTTCCACAAGGCCGCGGCGGCTCGGAGCCGCGCCGCGCTCGGCCGGATGGACCACCATCGCGAGCATCGCACCCTCCCGGAACTCGCCCGTCTCGGCGTAGTGGTCGAACGAGGCCGGGTCGAGATGGACGTTGTGGAAGTGCTCGGACGCGCGGCCGCGCGCGGCCGCGAGGACGTCCGGCAGCGGTCCGGATGCGGTCGCGGTCTCCCCTTCACCCGTTGGGCCCTCCCCCTCCGTTTCGGTTCGGGCATCGGCTGCCGGTGCGTACCCCATCCCCAGAGACGCCCCGACGAGGATCCACCTCTCCACTCCCTCCGGACGCACGAGCGCTCCGCGAGCGGTGAAGACGGGCCCCTCGGCGCCCGAGTCCGGCCCGTCCTCCGAACCGCGACCGGCGTCGGCCGTCCCGCTCAGCCCCCAGGCGCCGGCCAGCGCGGCGCCGGCCGCCAGCGCCGCGCGCCGCCAGGGCAGCCGCGCCGCGGTCGGCAGCCGTCTCCGCGGAACGTCCACGACCGCCCCGGTCGCCGAACGACGCCGGCTCCGTCACTCCGCGCGGAGCGCGAGGAGCGGCGGGATGGCCGTCGCACGGCGGGCCGGTCCGAGGCAGGCCGCCAGGGCCACGGCAGCGAGCACCAGCGACACCAGCACGAGCGTGCCGGGGTCCGTCGGACGGACCTCGTAGAGGAGCCCCGACATCAGGCGCCCGACCGCGAAGGCGCCGGCGAGCCCCAGCCCCAGCCCCGCGGCGACCATCACCGCGACCTGCCCCACCACCATCGCGACCACCGTGGCGGGCCGGGCCCCGAGCGCGACGCGGATCCCGATCTCGTGCGTGCGCTGCGTGACGGCGAAGGCGAGGACGCCGCCGATGCCCGCCGCGGCGATCACCAGCGCGAGGGCGGCGAACAGCCCCAGGAGCAGCGCCGTGAGCCGCGGCGGAGCCAGGCTGCCCGAGCGCACCTCCTCGAGCGTGCGCACCTGGGCGACGGGCTGCTCCGGGTCGATCCGCCGCACCTCCTCGCGGACGCGCGCGGCGAGGCGGCGCGGATCGCCCGTCGTCCTGAGGACGATCGAGGTCGAGAGCAGCGGGTTCTGCAGGTACGAGTAGTAGATGGTCTCGGCGGGCTCCTGATCCAGGCCGCGCGCCCGCACGTCGCCCACCACGCCGACGACCGTGTCCCAGGTCTCGCCGCCGTCCGTCGAGATCCGTCGTCCGACGGGGTCCTCGTTCCCCCAGTGCCGGCGCGCGAGGGCACGGCTCACGAGCACGTCGTACGGCGGTCCGGGCTGGTCCGTGGCCCGGAACGTCCGGCCGCTCAGGAGCGGGACGCCAACGGCGTCGAACCAGCCGGCGCTCGCGACCTGGAAGTCGGCCACCGGACCGGCGCCGTCGGCCGCGGGCTTCCCCTCCACGCGGAAGCCCGCGTTGAACGGCGTCGACTCGCTGAGCGGGAAGGAGGCGCCGACGCCGGCCGCCACGACGCCGGGCTCGGTCCCGAGCCGCTCGAGGAGCGGCCGGTAGAAGTCCACCATCGCCTGCGGGTCGGCCTGGTGGCCCTGCGCGTACTCGGACCAGTCCAGGTCCACGGTCGCGGTGAGCACGTTCACCGGATCGAACCCGGGATCCACGTTCTGGAGGCGCACGAGGCTCCGGATCATCAGCCCCGCCGCGGCCAGGAGGACGAACGACAGCGCCAGCTGACCCACGACGAGCACGCCGCGGAGCCGCAGGCGCCCGCCCCCCGCCGTCGCACGCGCGCCGCCCTCCTTGAGGGCGGGCACGAGGTCGCGCGGCGAGGCGAGGGCGGGCAGAGCGCCGAACACGAGCCCGGTGGCGAGCGCCACCCCGAGCGTGAAGACGAGCACCGTCGGGTCGATCCGGATCTCGCCGGCGCGGGGCGTGAAGCGACCGGCGAAGCTCACGAGCAGGTCGAGGGCGCCGGCGGCGAGCGCGAGCCCGACGGCCCCGCCGATCAGCCCCAGGAGCGCGCTCTCCGTGAGGAGCTGGCGGACGAGCCGGCCGCGGGCCGCGCCCAGCGCGGCGCGCACGGCCAGCTCGCGCTCGCGGCGGAGGAGCCGCGCGAACGCCAGGTTCGCGACGTTGCCGCACGCAATCAGGAGCACGAGGCCGGAGGTCGCGAGGAGCAGGAGGAAGGTCGGGCGCGCCCTGCGCGTGAGCTCCTCGCGGAGCGGCTGGGCGCCGATCGCGTGGCCCTGCGCCTCGAGGTAGACGTCGGGGTGCTCGCGCCGCTGGAGGGCGGCGACCGCCGCGAGGTCCGAGCGGACCCGCTCCATGGAGACGCCCTCGTCGATCCGCGCGACGGCGGTCAGCATCCGCATCTGCCGGTTCGTCTCGTGCGCGGGGTTCGCGCGGAACGGGCAGGCGGAGATCGGCATCCAGACGTCGTTGTCGTCGGGATATCCGGGGATGGGCGGGAGGACGCCCACCACGGTGTGGACCCGGTCGTTCATCTCGAACGTTCGGCCGACGACGTTCGGATCGGCGCCCAGGCTGCGCTGCCAGTAGCGGTGGCTCAGCACCAGCACCGGCTCGGCGCCGGGATCGTCCTCGTGCGGGAGGAACGTGCGGCCGAGGAGCGGGCGCACGCCCAGGGTCTCGAACCACTCGGCCGACACGACGCCGGTCTGCACCCGCTCGGGCTCGCGCCCGCCGAGCAGGTTGAACCACATCGAGTGGTACTCGACGACGCCGTCCAGCGACGGCGCCCGGCGGACGTCGCGGAGCTCGAGCACCGCGAAGGGCTGGTTCTCGAGCCCGGCCTTCGGCGCGCTCTGCTCGAGCACGACCGTGCGGTCGCCGTGCTCGTAGGGCAGCGCCCGGAGCAGGACGCCGTTGATCACGCTGAAGATGGCCGTGTTCGCGCCGATCCCGAGCGCGAGCACGAGGACGACGAGGAGCGCAGAGCCCGGCTGCCTGCGGAAGGTGCGCCAGGCGAGGCGGAGGTCGCTGGCGAGCGTGCCCATCGGAGCTCCCGGGCGTCGGGGTGGAGGAACGGGGCCCGGCCGCATCCCGGGGCGTCCGGCCCGGGGGCGGTCCGACAGGGGTCAGGACAAGGCCCGTGCCAGACGCGACGACCCCGCCGAACTCCGCGCGGGACGAGCGATTAGGCGGTCGAGGGGGTCCGGGCGGGAGCGCCCGGCGCGTTCACTTGCGGGACCGCCCATCCCGGAAGCGGACGAGGCCGCGTCGGAGGAGCGGTTTCGCTCGGGCGTGCGGCGAGTCGGCCTGGCGTCCCCGGCGGGGAGGGCTCCGCAGCCCTTCAGGAGTCCACGATCCAGCCGTCCTTCAGCTGGATCACGCGGTTCCCGTAGGCGGCGTTGACGTCGGAATGCGTGACCTGGACGATCGTCGCGCCTTCGCGGTTGAGCCTGCGGAACAGCTCCATGATCTCGCGGCCCTGGGCGGAGTGCAGGTTCCCGGTGGGCTCGTCCGCGAGGATGAGCTTCGGGTTCGCGATCACCGCGCGCGCCACCGCGACCAGCTGCTGCTGGCCGCCCGACAGCTGCGTCGGGTAGAGGTCCTTCTTCCCCACGATCCCGAACCGGTCGAGGGCGTCGGCGACCAGGCTCTGCCGCTCGGATCGCTTCACGTCGCGGTACGAGAGCGGGAGGTCGAGGTTCTCGGCCACGGTGAGGCCGTCCAGCAGGTGGTATTGCTGGAAGACGAACCCGACGTACTGCTTGTTGAGCTTCTGCCGGTCGCGCGGCTTGAGCGCGTGCACCTCGTGGTCGAGGAACCGGTACTCCCCCGTCCAGTCGCCGTCGTACATCCCGAGGATCGCGAGCAGCGTGGACTTCCCCGCGCCCGAGGGACCCATCACGGTCACGAACTCGCCCGCGCGGATGTCCAGGTCGATGCGGCGCAGCACCCAGGTGCGGCCGCTCCCGGCCGGATAGGACTTCTCGACGTTGCGGAGCTGGATCATCGCCCCCGTCCGGACGGTCTCGTCGGCCGCGGCGGCCTTCGGACGATCGGCTCTCAGAAGACCCATGGGTCAACCTCTCGCGTTGCGTGGGTGATGCCGTTCCGCGGCCGCGGCGGCCGCCGCGGGCCGCGAGGCTCCCCGGGCGTTCCTTGCCGCCCGCGCGGCCGCGGTCCAGGATGGCCGCCGGCGGCCGCCCGCGATGGAGTCCAGGATGGACGCCGTCCGCCGCCGGGGCTGCTTCCGCGCGGGCCCCGGCCCGCGGCTTCGCACGGATCTGTGCGGTCCCGACCCCTTCCCGGAGCGTGCGTGATGCGTGACGAACGATCGAGGTTCCGCAGGTCCCCGGGCGCGGCCCCGGCCTTCCTTCCGCGTGCCGTCGGGGCGGTCCTGGCGCTGACGCTGTCGGCCGGCTGCGTCGAGGCGGACCGCGACTCCGAGGCCCGCCCGGGCGGTGACGAGCAGCGCGCCGAGGCTCCCGACACCACCGCGGGGGCGGCGCGCCAGGCGAACGCGCCCGCGCCGCAGTACACGCTCACGCGCGACCAGACCCACAACCGCTGGTCCAGCGCCATCCCGCCCGTCCTGCGCGTCCCGAGCGGGGCCGTGATCGCGGTCGAGACGGAAGAGGCCAGCGACGCCCAGCTCCGCCCCGGCTCCACCGTCGAGGACCTCGGGGACCTGAGCTTCGATCCGATCCATCCGCTGACCGGCCCCGTGTACGTGGAGGGAGCGGATCCGGGAGACGTCCTGGCCGTGACCCTCCACCGGATCGAGGTCGGCGACTGGGGCTGGGCGGCCGTCGTCCCGGGGTTCGGCTTCCTGGCCGACGAGTTCCCCGAGCCGTGGCTGCGCACCTGGGAGATCCCCGCGGGCGCGGGAAGCGTCGAGTTCGCGCCCGGGGTGCGCCTGCCGCTCGCGCCGTTCGCCGGCGTGATGGGCGTCGCGCCCCCCACCGACTCGCTCCTCTCGACGATCCCGCCGCGCGCGAACGGCGGCAACATGGACAACCGCCACCTCACCGAGGGCACGACCGTCTACTTCCCGGTCTTCGTTCCGGGCGCCCTGTTCTCGATCGGCGACACGCACGCGGTCCAGGGCGACGGCGAGATCTCGGGGACCGCGATCGAGGCGCCGATGCGGATCGTCTACGACGTGCGCGTGATCGAGGGCGGACGGCGGATCGCCGAGCCCCAGTACGAGAACGACGAGCTCTACGGCGTCACCGCCTTCGGCACGACGATCGACGAGGCCGCGCGGAAGGCGTCGCGGTACATGGTCGACTACCTCGTGGAGATCCACGGTCTCGACCGGACCGACGCCTACGTGCTGAGCTCGCTCGCGGCCGACCTCAAGATCAGCGAGACCGTGGACGTGCCGCACGTGCTGGTCTCGATGCACGTGCCGAAGTCGATCTTCGAGGACGCGGCGGAGCGCTGACGCCGATGGGGACCGGGACGGCGCCTCAGTGGCCGTCCACCTCGAAGCCGCTCTCCTTGAGCTTCTCCTCGTCGTGGACGGCACGGCTCCCCTCCTCGTCCTCCACGACCCGTCCGTCGAAGAGATGGATCGTGCGGTCCGCGTGCCTGGCGTACCGCGGATCGTGCGTGACCATGCAGATCGTGGCGCCGTTCCGGTGCAGCTCGCGCATCAGCTCCATCACCGCCTCGCCGTTCGCCGAGTCGAGGTTCCCCGTCGGCTCGTCGGCCAGCAGGATCGACGGCTTGCCCACGACCGCGCGGGCGACCGCGACCCTCTGCTGCTGGCCTCCCGAGAGCTGCGCCGGGTAGTGCTTCATGCGGTGCGCCATCCCCACACGCTCGAGCGCAGCCTGCACCATCTTCTTCCGCTCGCCCGAGGGCGTCCCGCGGTACGTGAGCGGGAGCTCCACGTTCTCGTAGACGTTCAGGTCGCCGATGAGGTTGAAGCTCTGAAAGATGAACCCGACCTCGCGGTTCCGGGTGCGCGCCCGGTCCCCCGCGCCGAGCGACGCGACCGCCTTGTCGTTGAGCCAGTAGCGGCCGTCGGTCGGCGTGTCGAGGAGCCCGAGGATCGAGAGCAGGGTGGACTTCCCGCACCCCGAGGGGCCGGCGATCGAGACGTACTCGCCGCGATCGATGTTCAGGTGGATGCCCGAGAGCGCGTGGGTCTCCACCTCGTCGGTGTAGAAGACCTTGCTCACTTCCTCGAGGCGGATCAGCGGCTCGCTCATCGGCGTTCGGGTTCCTCGGGTTGGGGTGGTCGGTCGGAGACGCTCGGGAAACGGGGGGCGCGGGCCGCGGATCAGTCGAGCCGGATCCGGTCCACGGCGTCCCAGGACGACATGTCGGAGAGGATGACCCGGTCGCCTTCGTCGAGCCCGCCCACGACCTCGATCGTGTTGACGGAGGCGCGCCCGAGCCGCACCTGCACGCGGCTGGCCTCGTCGCCGTCCGGCCCGAGCCGGAAGATCCCCACCGTGCTCTCGCCCTGCCCGTAGGCCGGCCGTCCGACGAAGAGGACGTCGGTCAGCCGCTCGATCTCGATGGTCCCGTCCACGCTGAGGTCGGGTCGCGCCCCGCGTGGCAGCGGTCCGTCCAGCCGCGCCTCGACCGTGACCGTCCCCTGCTGGACCGCGGGATCGACCCGCACGACGTGCCCCTCGACGATGCCGTTGCGCGTGTCGATCGACGCCCTCTGACCGACGGTCACGTCCTTGGCCTGGGTCTCGGGAATCCGGAGCTCGGCCTTGAGCCGGCCCGGCTCGACGACCTTGGCGAGCGTCGTTCCCGGCGCCGCCCACTGGCCGACCTCGAGCGGCAGCTCCTGCACGATCCCCTTGGCGCCCGCCACCACCTGCATCGACTGGACGTGCCCTTCGCGGAACTCCGCGATGGCGCGGAGACGCTCGATCTGCGCGCGCTGGACCGCCAGCTGGGCGGAGATCGTCTGCGTGCTGACGTCCACGCGCTTGCCCTCGATGACGTGGCGCTTCTCCAGCTCGGCGGCGCGCTCCCGCATCTGCTTGGCCTCGAGGTCGGCGATGAGCCCCTTCTCGGCGAGCTCGGCGCTGGCCTCCGCCCGCCGCTGGGCGTCCAGGTACTCGGCCTCGACCGTGGCCGCGGCCGACTGGTTCGCGAGCATCTGCGTCTCGAGCGTGGCCTTGCGGTTCAGGTACTCGGCCTCGGCGACGGCGAGCTGCCGCTGCGCCTCGAGCGCCTCGAGCTGGACGTCGGGGTTGGAGAGCTCGAGGAGAACGGTCTCGGGCTCGACCGGCGTTCCCGGCTCGACGAGGATCCGCTCGACCCGACCCGCCGTCACGTTCGTGATCCAGCGGATCTGCTCCGGGACGAGGGTGCCGGGCCCGCGCACCTGTCGCAGCATCGGGCCGCGCTTGACCGTGTCGATCCACACGGTCGAGCGCTCCACCGTCGGCGCGGCGGGCGAGAGGCGCGAGAGGCCCAGGGTGATCGCGAGCGCGCCGGCGACGATGCCGCCTCCGATGAGGAGGCGCTTCCTGGTCGGCGAGCGCTTCTGACGCGGGATGTCCAGCGGATCCTCTCGGCCGTCGGGTCGGACTACGGACGTTCGTGGGTGTCGGGTTCGCCGAACACCTCGAAAGCAGAGAGCGTGCCAGCCCGGGGCGGGCTTCATCAAGCGTTGGGGCGCCAAGAGCTTGCGCAGTCCGAACCGCGGGCTGCACGGGTCGTGGCCGGCCTCGGCCGTGGGACCGCCGGTCCCGGAAGCGAACACCCGGCCCTCGCCCTCCCGACCGCTCCAAATTTACACGACTCCGACCCGGGCGCGGCGCTCCCGGGGCCGTCGCGCCGGCGCCCCGCCGGCTTGAGTTCCTGCCAAACGCTTCAGAGACAAAGCCATTCGGCCGGCATCGCCGGCCGGGCGCGACGGCCGGCGGGCTGGCCTCCCCCTTGCGCCCTGTTCGCGCCGGCGCCGCCCATCGGCTGCGCGTTCCTCCCCTCACGCAACCAGGCAGGTCGGAATGGCCGTCAGGAAGTCGCGTTCGTCCGGCAGCGGGAGATCGGGTTCGAAGTCGGGCCCCGGGCCGGGGCAGACGTCTCGAGGCGGTTCCGCGCGGTCGTCCGGCCGCCGGTCCGGTTCGGGAGCGAGCGGGAAGTCGGGCGGCAAGAAGGGTGGCGGGGGCTCCGGGCAGCGGCAGTTCCCGCCCCAGACCCAGAGGCGGCAGCCGGGGCGCGAGTCCGAGATGCGCCCGCGCCCGGACGCCGAGGACCCCGGCTACAGGGGCAGCGGGAAGCTCCGCGGCAAGGCGGCGCTCGTCACCGGGGGCGACAGCGGGATCGGCCGCGCGGTCGCGATCCTCTACGCACGCGAGGGGGCGGACGTGGCGATCTCCTATCTCGACGAGCACCGGGACGCCGAGGAGACGAAGCGGCTCGTCGAGGAGGAGGGGGGCCGCTGCCTGACGATCGCCGGCGACATCGGCGACGAGCGGTTCTGCCGCAGGCTGGTCGAGCGGGCCGTGCGCGACCTGGGCCGCCTCGACATCCTCGTCAACAACGCCGCCGAGCAGCATCCGCAGGAGCGTCTGGAGGACGTCACGACGGAGCAGCTCGAGCGCACGTTCCGCACGAACATCCTCTCCTTCTTCCACGTCACGAAGGCCGCGCTGTCCCATCTGGGGGAAGGCGGCGTCGTGATCAACACGACGTCGGTCACGGCGTACCGCGGGAGCCCCAAGCTCCTCGACTACTCGTCGACCAAGGGCGCGATCGTCTCCTTCACGCGTTCGCTGGCCCTCAACGTCGTGGAGCGCGGGATCCGGGTGAACGCGGTGGCCCCGGGCCCGATCTGGACCCCGCTCATCCCCTCGACGTTCGACGAGGAGAAGGTCGAGTCGTTCGGCGGCGACGTGCCGATGGGACGCGCGGGCCAGCCCGAGGAGGTGGCGCCGGCGTACGTGTTCCTGGCGTCGGACGACTCCTCGTACGTCACGGGGCAGGTCATCCACGTGAACGGCGGCGAAGTCGTCAACGGCTGACGGCTGCCGCCCCCGACGTGAACGGCTGATGGCCCGCGGAGCGGAGGATCCCGAGAGACAGGACCGGGCCGGCCGGGGCGGGCCGACGCACGCGCGGGATCCCGGCCGCTCGCGCGTCGCCCGCATCGCACGCCGCGCCCTCGGCTTCCGCGCGCTGCGCCCCGGCCAGACCGCGGCGATGCAGTCGGTTCTCGAGGGCCGCGACACGCTCGCCGTGATGCCCACCGGCAGCGGGAAGTCCGCCATCTACGAAGTCGGGGGGCTGCACCTCGAAGGGCCCACGATCGTCGTCTCCCCGCTGATCGCCCTCCAGCGCGACCAGGTCGACGGCCTGCGGGAGCGGGGCGTCGCCGCCGCGGCGGTCGTGAACTCCACGCTCGGACGCGGCCAGCGGCGCGAGGCGCTCGCGGACGTGCAGGAGGGCGAGGTCGAGTTCCTGTTCCTGGCGCCGGAGCAGTTCGGCAGCGAGGACGTCCTGAGGGAGCTCCGCGCCGCGCGTCCGTCGCTGTTCGTGGTGGACGAGGCGCACTGCATCAGCGACTCGAGCTGATGAAGGGCTACGCCGAGGCGCCCGGCTGCCGCCGCAAGGTCATCCTCGACTACTTCGGCGAGGGCTTCGATCCCCCGTGCGGCCGCTGCGACAACTGCGAGGCCGGCGCGGAGGTCCCGCCCGAGGAGGACGGCCGCCCCTTCCCCCTGCGGAGCCGC
>DATBJZ010000079.1:0-12505 GCA_036556125.1 Gemmatimonadota bacterium
CGCGGTTGAGACGGCGCGAGCGGCGTGTCAGCTTGCTCCCAGCGACGTGACACGCGACGAGAGGAGAGTCACGATGGAGGACGGACACATCCTGCACCGGATCCAGGACCTCGTGGACGAGGAGCGGCGGCTCTACGCCGACGACCGCCTCACCGACGAGGAGCGCGAGCGGCGCGACCGCGTGCGGCTGGAGCTCGACCAGTGCTGGGACCTGCTGCGGCAGCGGCGCGCGCTCCGGGAGTTCGGCGGGGATCCCGACGCGGCGCGCGCGCGTCCGCCGGAGGTGGTCGAGAACTACGAGCAGTAGCCCGCCTCTCCGCGCAGCGCCCCGGACGGGGGCGTCCGACGGCGTCCTCCGGCGCCCCGGGTGGTCCCGCGGCGGCCACGGAGGTTTCCGCCGGCGGCGGGCCGGAGCCGTACCGGCCCGCGCGCCGCGTCTCGGGAGCGTGGAGGGCGGCGGCTGGGCGCCGCCGCCCTCACGGGGTCAGACCTCGACCGCGGCGAGCTCCCGGCCGAGCTGGCGCGACATGCGCTCGAGCCGCTTCGCGGTCTCCTCCTCCTCGCGGAGGGTCTCGCTCAGCAGCTCGGCCGCGTCCCCCATCTCGAGCTGGTTCGCGAGCTCGATCAGGCCCTTGTAGGCCACGATCTCGTAGTGCTCGACCTTCTCCGCCGCGCCGGCCGCGAACAGGTCGTGCACGGGCGGCTCGGGCTTCTCCTCGCGCACGAACTTCGTGTACTCCCGGATCAGCCCGTCGATGCCGGCGCAGGGCTGCCGCTGCGGCCGCTTCTCCAGGAGGTCGAAGACGCGCTCGAGGCGCTCGACCTGACCCTCGGTGACCTGGCGATGCTGCTCGAACCCCTGGGCGAGCTTCTCGTTGTCGGTCTTCTTGGCCATCCGATCGAGCGCCTTCACCAGCTTGTGCTCGGCGTCGTAGATGTCCTTCAGCTCGTGCTCGAAGAGCTCCTGGGCGGTGTCCGCCATGGGAACGTGCTCCTTTCGATCGTCATTGGGAGTGTTGCTCGATCCGGCAGGGGACCTGCACCTCCACAGATGGGCAAGGATCGGGCCCCTTCCGGGAGCCCCGCGCGGCCGCGGACAGCCGCCGGGCGGCTGGAAGTTTTTTCACGGACCGGTTGGTCCACCGAGCCATTCGCGCACCCCGGCCCCTGCCCCGGCCCCTGCCCCGTCGTCGCCCGGCTCACTCGCCCGGCGGTCGTACGTGTGCGCTCCGCAAGCCCCCCGGCGAGCCGCGGCCCCGATCGTCCCGGCGATCTCACGGTGCCCCCCGGCGAGCCGCGCCTCGTAGGTCGCCGAGCAGCTCGTGAGCCTGCCGTCCACCTCCTCAGCGTGCACGCCGGCCACGAGCCGCTGCGCCAGCCGGACCCCGAGCCCGCAGCTCCTGCCGCCGGCCGGCCGCGACCTCGCGGCCCTCCCGCAGGAGCGCCGCGGCCTCGAGCTCGAGTGCGAACGCGAGGCGTTCGAGATCTGGAACAGCCGGCCGCGCACGCAGGCCGGGGTGGGTTCGTCGGGCGGCGGGTTGCTCAGCACGACTCCTCACGTGGACGCCGCCGCCGCCGCCGCCCGGCGCGGGGCCGCGGCGCCCGCGGCCGCGCGGCGCAGCGGACGAACGTTCTCGCGAACGAGCCGGAGCTCCTGCTCCGCCTTGGGGGCGATGCGGTTGTGCAGGCACTGCTCCGGACGCGCGTGTACCAGCCGCTCCACGGCCTCCACGCCCATCTGAACCGCGTGGTCCATGTTGCCGATCTCGTACTTCCAGGCCCCGAAGCGGCCGCGCGAGAGGATCCCGAGCCCCTCGAGCCAGGGCTGGATCGTCTCCAGCGCCTCGTCGCGCCGCAGGCTCGGAATGGGGTACGTCCGCTCGCGCACGATCAGGTGGGTGTCCACGACGTCCGCGAGGTCGCCGGGCGCGAGGAGCCGCGTGGCGACGAAGCCGTCGAGGACCTCGTCCACCACCGAGGCGAGATCCACCGGCTTGTGCCGGGAGCGCGAGACCTCCGCCAGCAGCGAGTAGTGCGTCGAGGCGTCGGGGACGACCTCGGGCGAGTAGTTGGACAGGTAGGTGACGCGGTAGAAGGGCGAGTCCGGCTCGGGAAAGTACATCCAGCACTTCGTGGACGGGCAGGGCTGGCGGACTCCGACCCCGACGATCGCGCTGCCCGAGTGGAGCAGGTGTCGCGACGCCTCCCGCGCCTCCGCCGGCGCGCCGTCGAGACGCTCCACGAGGAGGTCCAGCGGCATCGTGCTGATCAGGTCGTCGTACTCCTCGACCCCGCCGCCGGCGAGCCGCACGCGGCGCCGGACCGGATCCACCCCGACGACCTCCGCTCCGTAGCGGATGCGGCCGTCCAGCGCGGCCGCCACGCGCCGGAAGAGGCCTCCGGTTCCGCCGTGGCGCGGATACTTGAAGGTGTTGTTCGGCCCCCAGGAGTGGTCGTCGCGGTCGAGCACCACGTTCCCGAGCACCCGCTCCAGGTCCACCACCGGGACGCGCTCGCCGATCCACCCCGTCGCCATCGTGGAGGGCGGATGGGCCCAGACCTTGAAGTTGTAGGGGAGCATGAAGAGCTCGGCGATGCCCCGCCCGAAGACGCCGTGGATCAGCTCCTCGAACGTGCGGAACGGCGCGTCGCGGCGTGCTGCGCGCGCCTCCACCAGGCCCAGCAGACACGCGAGCGTGTCCTCGCGCGGCAGGTACTTGATGTTGTTCTGAAACGGGTACGGGACGAACCGCCCGCGGATCCAGATCCAGCTCTCGCGCAGCAGCTCCTGGTACGCGTCCCCGAGCATGCGGTCGAACAGCTCGTCGAAGTACCGGAAGTGCGAGAACAGGACGTGGCCGCCGATGTCGTACGTGAAGCCGTTCGGGCTGGTCTCGCTCGACGCGAGCCCGCCGGGACCGTCGGACGCCTCGAGCACCAGGAAGTCGTCCCAGCCGAGCTCCGCCAGCCGGTACGCCGCGCCGAGGCCGGTCGGGCCGGCGCCCAGGATCAGGATCCGGCGGCCCGGCCCCCCGTTGCGGCGAGGGGGCCGCACGGGCCCCCTCACGATCCGGCGGCGGTGGCGGCCGCGAGGCCGCCCCGTCCCTCGAGAGCGACGATCACGTGGGCGAGCATGCCGTCCACGACGCGCTCCCACGACGCTGCGCGCGCCGCGCGCAGCCCCGCGTCGGGATCGCGGCGGTCGCCGCCCAGCACGCGCAGCACGCGTGCGGCGAAGGTCGCCGCCGGCTCGACGTGAACGGCGTGCCCGAAGCCGCGGACCACGTCCTTGACCGGCGTGCTCACGACCGGCCGCCCCGTCGCGAGGTACTCCAGCGTCTTCGTCGGGTTGATGAACTCCGTCGCCGCGTTGTCGGCGAAGGGCATCAGGCAGACGTCGAAGCCGGCCAGGTAGCGCGGCAGGTCCGCGTACGGCCGGCTCCCGAGCCAGTGGAGGTTCGGGGCGGCCGGGAGAGAAGCCGGATCGACCTTGGCCGTGGGTCCCACGAAGACGACGGACGCGCCGGGCAGCTCGCCCGCCAGGTCTCCGATCAGCCGGTAGTCGAGCCGCTCGTCCACCACGCCCACGTAGCCCAGCCGCGGCCGCGGCAGCGGCGCGAGGTCCTCCGCGGCGGGCACGCCGCGGGCGACGGCGTGGAAGTGCTCGAAATCCACGCCGCAGCCGAAGGCGTGGACGTTCGGGTGGAGCGCGCTCTTGGCGCGGTGGAGCTCCCACCCGCCGGTGAACACGACGTCCGCGCGCTTCAGCAGCCGTCGCTCCCGCCGCCGCAGCGCCGGCGGCGCGCCGCGGAACTGCGCGAGCTCGTCCATGCAGTCGTAGACCACCGCGGCGGGCGCGAAGGCGTCGAGCTGCGGCTCCATCATCGGCGTGTAGACCCAGTGCACGGCCCCGGCGTACCGGCGTCCGAGGGGGCCGTCGAGCGCTTCGCGCAGCAGATCGAGGACCGTCGCCTCCGCCGCCCCGGCGCCCGCCGGCGCGGGGATCCGCGGCCGCGCCACGGTCACGTTGGGCCAGGGCTCCTCGAGCAGCAGCCGCGCGCGCCGCGTCGAGGCGGCGACCTCCGGCTCCTCGATGAACAGCACGGGATGCTCGCGCGCCAGCCGGGCGTGGATCTGCTGCGGGCGCTGCCAGACGAACGACCAGCGCAGGTGGCAGTGGACGACGATCGGAAAGCTTCGGCCGGACGTGGGCATGCTCGCGGAGCTCCGGTGTGCGTGAGGAGCCGTCCCGTCGCGGAACGGGGGGCGCGCCGTGGAACGGGCGGCCGCCGTGCGACACAGGACGGGGGATGCCGAACGGAGTGAGCGAGCAGGAGAGCAAGCGGCGTACCAGCGGCGGATCGCCTTGAGGCGAGCGGCCGCAAGTGCCGGTCGAAGTAGTTCTTACGCGGTCGCGCGCGTGCGCGGTGAAAAAACGGCGCGGCGTGGCCTCCGGCGGCGGGCCGGTGCGGCACCCCTCCGACGCGCGCCGGACTCGTGCAGCGCCCGGCGGGTGAGCGCCGGGCGCGCGCCCGCGCCGCCGCCGCGCCCGCCCTGGCAGCGCCGCAGCAGGTCGAGGAGCGCAGCCTCCGCGGGATGCAGCGCGAACCCTCGATGGCCGACGATCTCCGCGACGTCGGCGAGGTGCCGGCGGACCACGTCGCCGCGCTCGTAGCGCTCGAGGATCTGCGGGGCGACGTAGGAGGCCCGGCAGATGGCGGGCGTGTTCCCGAGGAGGTCGGCGGCCTCGCGCACGGCCGCGGCGACCGTGCGCTTCCGCGCCGTCTTCGCCGCGCCGGGATCCAAACCCGCGCGGGCCAGCGCGCTCGCCGCGACGAGGGTCCCGGCCCACGTCCGAAAGTCCTTGGCGCTGAACGGCCCGCCCATCGCCTCCTTGATGTAGTCGTTGATGTGGCGCCGCCGGACGTCCACGAGCTGCCCCGCGCCGTTCTCGAACTTGAACACCTCGTCCCGGGCGCGCCCCCGCGCCTTGAGCTCCCTGACGATCCGCGCGAGCCTGCGGTCCCTCACCTCGCGCACCTGCTGCTTCCCGGACTTGCCGGGGAAGTCGAAGACGACGCGGTCGCCCCGGACCTCGACGTGGTCGTTGCGCAGCGTGGCGATCCCGTAGCTGCCGTTCTCCGCTGCGTACGCCTGGCTCCCCGGCCGGAGGAAGCACGTGGAGAGGACGCGCACGATCGCCGCCAGGACCTTCTCGCGTCCGAGGCCCGGGCGCGCGAGGTCGCGCGCGACCGTCCGCCGGAGATCCGGCAGCGCCTGCGCGAAGTGCACGAGCCGCCGGTACTTCCGCTCCTCGCGGCGCTTCACCGCGGCGGGATGGTAGCGGTACTGCCAGCGGCCCGCGGCGTCGCGTCCGACCGCCTGCAGCGCCGCGGCCGGCGACGGACTCGCGACGACGTCCTTCCAGGCCGGCGGGAGCTTCAGCGCGTCGAGGCGGTCCAGCTCCTCCGCCGAGGGCGCGCTCCCGTCCGCCCGCACCCAGCGGAAGCGCGGGGCGGTGCCGGTGCGGCGGATGCCGGTGGCCCGGAGGACGTCGATCTGCGTGGGCACGGAGACTCCGCGTGGGGGACGGTCTGCGGGGCGCGACGGCCCGCCGGCGGAACGCGCGCGCGCGTCGCCGTGGCAAGGAGCCGGCCACGGCAGCCGAACGGACGCGGGGATGCGCGGGGGATCGAACCGGGGAAACGGAGCGGCGTGTCCACGGCCGGTGCCCCCGGGGTGATTCGAACACCCGGCCTGCGGTTTAGGAAACCGTCGCTCTGTCCACCTGAGCTACGGGGGCAGCGGCCGCGGACCGTCCCCCAAGGTACGCCGGCCGCGGGGGGCGGACCAGATGCCGGTCCGCGCGGTGCGTGAATGGCGCCGCCGGGCGGGGGGACTAGATTGCCGCCTCGTGCCGGCCCTCCTCCGCGCGTTCGTCGAGCTGTTCGTGATCATCGACGTCGTGGGCACGCTGCCGATCTTCCTCTCGCTCACCCGCGACTTCACGCCCGAGGAGCGGCGGCACAGCGCGAACGTGGCCCTCGCGGTCGCCGGCGGTCTGATGCTCGTCTTCCTCGCCGTCGGCGACGGCGTCCTGGACCTGCTCCACGTCGAGCTCTCCAGCTTCCGGATCGCGGGCGGCGTCATCCTCGGCATCCTCGGCCTGCAGCTGGTGCTGGGGAAGCCGGACGAGGCGCGGGCGGTGACCGCGGGGTCGGCGGCGATGATCATCGGGACGCCGCTCCTCACGGGTCCGGGCACGATCTCGACGATCATCCTGCTCGCGGAGGAGCACGGCCGCCTGGTCGTGCTCGCGGCCGCCCTCGCGAACCTGGTCGTCGCGTGGGCGGCGCTGCTGGCGGCTGGCCGGATCGCGCGGATCCTCGGACCGAACATGATCCAGGTGCTCTCGCGCGTCATGGGCCTCCTCCTCCTCGCGATCGCGGTCCAGTACATCCGCGACGGCGCCGCGGGCTCCTGACGTGCGCGCCGCCGAGGGCTCGCGGCGGGCGGCCGGCGCGGCCATCTTGATGCGCCGCGCGTCGACCGTCGGCCGCCGCCGCCGGCCGTCGCGACGCCCCCCTCCACCCTCGCCTGGACCGGGCCTCCCTTGACGGACACCGCCGCTCCCCCCGCCCCGGCGCAGACCGAGGCGCTCAGCACGCTGCTGGCCGAGCTCGTCCAGCACCGCGGGTCGGACCTCCACCTGCGCGCGGGGCTCCCGCCCTACTGGCGCATCGACGGCGAGCTCACGGCCGTCCCGCAGGCGCGCCCCTTCACGTCCGAGGAGCTGGAGCGCTTCCTCGTGCCCCTGCTCCCGGCCGCGCACCGCGCACAGCTCCAGTCCGGCGCGGAGGTCGATTTCGGCCTCCAGTTCGGCGCCCTCGGCCGCTTCCGCGTGAACGTGTTCCGCGAGCGGCGCGGGGTGGCGGCCGTGTTCCGCCTGATCCCCGCCCGCGTGCCGACGGCCGACGAGCTCGCCCTCCCGCCCGCGGTGCGCTCGTTCGCGTCCCTGCCGAAGGGGCTCGTGCTCGTGACCGGCCCGACCGGCAGCGGCAAGTCCACCACTCTGGCGGCGCTCATCCACCACGCGAACGCCACGCGCCGCGAGCACATCGTCACGATCGAGGACCCGATCGAGTTCGTGCACGGCGACGGGCAGGCGCTCCTCACCCAGCGCGAGGTCGGACGCGACACCGCTTCGTTCCGCGACGCCGTCCGCGCCGTGCTGCGCGAGGACCCCGACGTGGTCCTCATCGGGGAGCTGCGCGACCTCGAGACGGTGACCATCGCGCTCGAGACGGCCGAGACCGGGCACCTCGTCTTCGCGACGCTCCACACCGTGACGGCGCCGGCGGCCGTGGACCGGATCATCGACCAGTTCCCGGCTGACCGTCAGAACCAGGTCCGGACGGTGCTCGCCGACGTCCTCCGGGGCGTGGTCGCGCAGACGCTTCTGCGGCGCAAGGCGGGCGGGCGGGTCGCGGCGCTCGAGGTGCTCGTCGCGAATCCCGCCGTCGCGAACCTGATCCGCGAAGGCAAGACCTTCCAGCTGCCCTCGCTCATGCAGACCGGCCGTGCCCAGGGCATGCAGACGGTGGTGGACGCGGCCACCGCGCTGGTGAAGAGCGGCGTCGTGGACGCCGCGGAAGCCTACGCGCGCGTGCCGGACCGCGCGGCGCTCCTCGCCGCCTTCGGGCGGCAGGGCGTGTCGTGGTCGCCGCCGGAGTGACGGACGGGCCTCCCCAGCGCGTCGAGATCGCGGTCGTCGGCGGCGGACCGGCGGGGCTGGCGGCGGCGGTCGCCGGCGCGCGCCTGAACCGCCGCACGGCGTGCTTCGAAGCAGGCGTGCCGCGGACGAGCCACGCGCCGCGCTACTTCAACGTCCTTCCCTTCCCGGCGGGCATCTCCGGCCCCGAGCTGCTCGAGCGCGGGCGCGAGGCCGCCCGGCGCTGGGGTGCCGAGGTGCACGACGCGGCCGTGACCGCCGTCCGGCGCGGGGCGCCCGAGGTCCCCGACCGGTTCCTCCTGGAGACGGCGACGGGACCGGTCGGTGCGGCCGGCGTCGTCTTCGCGACGGGCATCCGCGACCGTCAGCCGGCGTGCGGGACGCTGTACGACGTCCCGGGGGTCCACTTCTGTCCGATCTGCGACGGGTTCGAGGTCCGCGGCCTGCGGACGGCGGTGATCGGCCGCGACCGGGACGCCTTCGCCGCGGTCGAGGCGCTTCGAGACTTCACCGACGACCTCACGCTGCTGCTCGACGGCGGAGCGTCCGAGCTGGACTCGCGCGAGCGGGCGGAGCTCGCCGCCTGGCGCGTGGCCGTTCGCGCGGAGCGCCTGACGGCTTGCAGGCCCGTCGCGGGCGGCGTGGAGCTGCGAACCGGCGACGGCGCCCGGGACGTCTGGCCCCACGTCTTCGTGGTCCTGGGATGCACGCCCAACACCGCGCTCGCGGCGTCGCTGGGCTGCGCGACCGACACGCGCGGCTTCCTGCGCACGGACGCCGCGCAGGCGACGAGCGTCCCGCACGTCTTCGCCGCCGGCGACTGCGACGGCGGCCCGAAGCAGGTGACCCAGGCGATGGCGGAGGGAGAGATGGCGGCGCTCGGCCTGGCGAAGCTCCTGCGCCGGGAGCTCGGCCGCGCCCGCGGGTCGCCTGCGCCGCGCGCGTCGGGGTGAGCGCGGACGCGCGCCTCGCGGCGCCGGCGCGGCCTAGAACAAGCGGAAGGCGAGGCCGGCCGAACCCTCTAGGGCGGTGAGCGTGTCGCCGCCCTCGAGGCCGAGCGCCTCGCGGGTGTCCTCCAGCGCCTCGAAGATCAGGTGCTCGCGCAGGTCCGCTCTCAGAGTGAGCCCGCCCAGGGCCAGACGGGCGCCGATGCCGGCGCTCCCGACCAGCGCGGACTCGTCGTCGAGCTCGCTCCCTCCGACGCCGAGCTCCGGGTCGAAGCGCGCGGTGCCCGCGGAGATCCCCACGAACGGATCGAGCGGCCCCGGCACCCCGAACGTCCAGGCCAGACCCGCCTCCCACAGGAAGACCGAGACGTCGAACCGGCGCTCGCCGTCGCCGGGCAGGTCGAAGACGGACGACTCGAGCGGCGCCCAGCCGACCTGCCCCTCGACGGCGAGTCCGGCCGGCAGGCGAAGGGCGGCGCGCGCGCCGTAGAGCGGGGCGTCGCGAAGGTCCTGGAGCTCGAGGTCCGACGTGAAGAAGCCGCCGGCGTAGGGGCCGGCCTCGAGCGTCGGACGCAGGATCTGCGCGCGTCCCGGCGCCGGCAGGAGGACGGCGGCGGCCGCCGCCGCGAGCACGGCCCGCCGCGCGCCGAGGCGCCGGCTGCACCGCTCGTCAGGTCGCGTTCGACGACCTGCGAGAGCGTTCCCGACCGCGTCGGGGGGGCGACCCGGGGTCACTCAATACCCGACCCCGGCGATGCGATAGCCGTGCGACGGGTCCACGTAATAGAGGAAGATGGTGAAGCGGCCGCGGGGGATGCGTGCTCCCCGCTCGCGCGGACGGTAGCTCACGTCGAGGCGGCCGACCCGACGGCGCGGTTCGAGCGCCGTCTCGTCCGGGGGCGGCGCGACGGGGACCGCGATCGTCACGGCGCCGCTCGCCTCCGCCGTCGCGACGCCGTTCGCGCGCAGGCTCCAGGGACCTTCCAGCGCCCAGGCGTACTCCACCTCGCCGGGCTCCCAGAAGTCGAGCGCGGTGCCCTTGTCCGTGAACCGGATGGCCTGCGTCCCGCCCCGCGGTCCGTCGAGGCCGAGATCCTGGATCGGTGCGCCGCTCTCGAGCCAGGTGCGGCCCGAGAGCTTCCCCTCGACCTCGAAGGCGCGCTCGATCTGCCGGCCCACGCTCGGGTTGACGTACCAGTCTCCCCAGACCAGCCCCTCCCGGTTCTCGATCACCACGATCGTGTCCATGACCGCGGCCGCCTCGGGCGCACCGCCGGCGGCGGAGTCGATCGCCGCGGCCGGGCCGTCCGGCGCGGGCTCCGCCCGTTCCTGGCCCGACGCGCGCCCCGCGGCGAGCAGGAGGCCGAGGGCGGCGAACGCTGCGGGGCGTGCGATCACGGCGACCCTCCAGTCAGACGGCGAGCCCGGGGCCCGACGGGGCCCGTGCGCGGGGTTCAGAGAGTGAGGACGACGTGGACGTCGGCGTCCCCGAGGCGGTTGCGACCCGCGAGGAACGCCAGCTCGACGAGAAACGCAGCGCCGACGAGCCGGCTTCCGGTGCCCTGCACCAGATCGATCGCCGCGCGCGCGGTGCCGCCCGTCGCCAGCACGTCGTCGAGCACGAGCACCGCGTCTCCCGCACCGAGCGCATCGGCGTGCGCCTCGAGCGCGTCGACGCCGTACTCCAGGTCGTAGTCCACGCGGCGGCGCGCCCGCGGCAGCTTGCCGGGCTTGCGGAGCGGGACGACGCCGGCGCCCAGGCGATCGGCGACCCCGCCGGCGAGCAGGAACCCGCGCGCCTCGATCGCCGCGACGTGCGTCACGCCGCGTCCGTTCCAGGGCCGCGCCAGCTCCCCCACCAGCTCCCGCAGCAGCGCCGCGTCGGCGAGCGCGGGAGTGAGATCGCGGAACACGATCCCGGGCCGCGGAAAGTCCGGCACGTCCCGGATCGCAGCCCGCAGGCGTTCGGCCGCGCCGCCGCCGAGCGCCGGCGGCGCGGCGACGGCCGGATCGATCCCCTCGCGTGCGGCCGCGGTCACCGCAGCGCCGGCAGCACGGCCAGCGGATCGACCCAGCGCCCGCGCCAGCGGAGCTCGAAATGCAGGTGCGGCCCGGTCGCGTTGCCGGTCGAGCCGGCGAGACCGATCACCTGACCGCGGCGAACGCTGTCGCCGCGGCGGGCGAGGATCCGGTCCAGGTGCGCGTAGAAGCTCTCCAGTCCGCCGCCGTGCTCCACGCGCACGAAGCGTCCGTAGGCGCCCGCCGCCCCCGCGTCCGCCACGACGCCGGCTCCGGCGCTGTACACCGGCTCCCCGCGCACGGCTCGGAGATCGAGGCCGTAGTGGTAGCGCCCGACGCCGGGTCCCTCGCCGCGGTACCCGTACCGGGAACGGACGTTCCGGGCCTCGTCGAAGCGCAGCGGCCAAACCAGACCGGAAAGCGCGCGGGCGAGGTCGCCGCCGGCCGGCGGACGCGCCGACCGCGCCGCGCAGCCGCCGACGAGGACCGCCGCAAGCACGGCGGCCGCGGCCCCGAGGCGGCGGCGCGAGGCGCGCGGGGCGCCCCTCACCGCTGCGTGAAGCCTTCGAACGCCGCGTCCTCCTCCACGGGCTCGACGTCGATCCGGTCCACGCGCGCGCTCGCGGGCCCGCGCCTGAGGCGGCCGAGCAGCTCGTCCAGCACGTCCGCGGGCGCGGCGACGCGCGCCTCGACCCGGCCGTCGCGGAGGTTGCGGACCCAGCCGCGCGCACCCACCTCGCGGGCGGCCCGGACGGTGAACCAGCGGAAGCCCACGCCCTGCACGCGGCCCTCGATCGTGAGCCGCACGTGGAGGAGCGTCCCGGGCGCGTCCGTCACCGATCGTCGCGGCGCACGCCGTTCGTGGTGAGCGGCCGCCGGGCCGCGCACCTTCGCGACGTGAACCGGCGCCGATCTCCGCCGGCCGCACGCATCGCCGCTCGCAGAACGGCACGCCGCGCCTCGATTCGGGACAGGAGCCCTCGTCCGGTTTCCGGTCAGAGCGACCTGTGATGCGGGCGGCGCCGGGCGCCGCCGCGGGGGGAAGCGTGCGCAGCCCGCGCGCACCGCACGGCTGGCACGGAAGGTGCGCACGCGGCCGCGGGTCACGTTAACCGCCCGGAGGCGCATGGCAAGCGTGGTGGAGAACAACACGAGCACCAACGGGCCGGCCGCCCTGCAGTGGCGGCGCGCGCAGACGCAGGTGCTCGACTTCATGCAGCTCCACGCCCGGCAGTGGTGGGCGATCGATCGTCTCGCCGGAGCGACCGGGCTTCCCCAGGGCTACGTCACCATGCTTCTCGTCGAGCTCTGGATCGAGGGCAAGGTCGCGAGGGAGTGGGCCGGCGACCACCCGATCTTCCGCCTGCAGGATCCGAAGAACGGCCGCGACACCGCGGGCGCCAGCGGTCGGAGCTCGGCCCGCCGGACGCTGCGCGCGGACTGACGCGATCCTGCAGCCGCAGGACTCCGACTCCATCTTGCCGTACCCCCGGGGAGCGTCGCCCGCTCACCCGTAAAAAGCGCTGCGCCACGGCAGCGTTGGGGTACGGTCTTCTGTCAGGCGGCACGGAGAAGCAGAACGGGGGACCGGTCACCCGGTCCCCCGTCGCGCGAGCAGCGCGGCCGCTAGCGGTTTCCGCCGCCCTGGCCGCCGCGGCCCCCGCCCGAGGAGCCGCCGGAGGACCCGCCGCCCTGGCGGGTACCACCGCCGCCGCCGCCCCCCTGCTGCGAGCCGCCGCCGGAGCCCTGGCGACCACCGCCGCCGGTGCTCCCGCCACCCGATCCGCCTCCGCTTCTGGCGAAGCGC
>DATBJZ010000080.1:0-14311 GCA_036556125.1 Gemmatimonadota bacterium
GACCTCCCGTGACCGCACCCATCGCCGCGGCGAGCTCGTCGACGGGATCGGGGGCGTCGGCTGGGGTCTGGACGCCCGCTGGCGGAGCCGCGGCGGCGGCGGCGGGCGCCGCGCCCGGACCGGCGGCGGCATCCGCGCTTCCCGCTCCCACGTCGATCCCCTCGCCGGAGGCGTCGGCGCCGGCCGGCTGGCCGGCTGCATCCGCCGGGGCTGCATCGGCGCCCGCTCCCGAGTCTTCCGGCGCGGGAGCGGCCACCGCTCCTCCGGCCGAGGGGTCGGGCGTGACCGCCCCGTCACCGGCGGCGGCAGCGGCGCCCGGCGTGGCCCGCGCGGCGAGCGCCGCGGTCCTCGCGGCCGCCGCTCCCGACGGGAGCGAATCGAGCGGCCAGTACGCGGACCAGGCGGCGACCGTCTCGGGGCTCAGCGGGTCGAGCTCGACCGCGCGGCCCAGCAGGAAGCGGGCGTTCTCCTGGTTTCCCATCGCCCACGCGGCGCGGCCCCGCTGCACGTACTGACGCGCGAGGAACGACTCGCGGGCGGGCGCGCCGGATTCGGCGGGGAAGCCGGTCTGCAGCGTCGAGCACGCCGCGGCGAGCAGCAGGAGGATCGCCGGCGAGGCGGTTCCGCAGCGCCGCGGAACGGCGCTCATCGCGTAGGCGGTCTCAAGAGCCGGAAGGGTGTCGGACCGAAGCGAGGGGAATTGGCAGTGCCCTGGAAGTGCCGTAGACTCTACCGCGTCGCACCGGGGGTCGTCAACCGCGCCGGAGGTTGCCTACGCGCGCCGCCGCCGCCGCCGTCCTGATCGTCGTCGGGGCCGCGGCGCTCGCTCTCCTCGGCTTCGTCCTGACCGAGCCGGGCGCCGCCGAGATCCGCGCGCGGGGTGGACGTCTCGAGCGCGCGGAGGTGCTCGGACGCGCTGGTGTGAACGGCGACCTCGAGGAGCTCCGTCTCGTGAGCTCGTCCGGACTGGTGGCCCGGTGCGCCGCGCACGCGCCGCGCGGAGTCCCCGCCGGCGTCCGCCTCCCCGGCTTCCTGATCGCCGCCGGTTACGAGACGGGACGCGGCGCGGCGGCCGTGCCTCCCGTGGCCGGCGTCGTGCTCGTCTCCTGCGACTATCCCCTCGACATCCCCGAGGACCTCGACGCCGGCGACCTGTGGCGGCGTCTCCCGGGACTCCGCGGTCAGGTCGTGGACGTCCCGGCCACGTTCCTGCTCGCGCTCGACTACCTCGTTCGGCGGCCCGACGTGGATCCCGAGGCCGTGGGCGTGGTGGGTGCCAGCGTCGGGGTGCCCCCCGCGGTGATCGTCACGGCCCTGGACCCGCGTCCCGCGGCCGTCGCGCTGCTCTACGGGGGCGGCGACCTCCACCTCCTCTTCACCGAGAACGTGGACCTCGGCTCCGCCTTCGCCGATGCGGCGGCGGGTCTCGCCATCCGGCTGCTTGCGCGGCCCGTCGAGCCCGTCCGCTATGCGCCGAAGATCGCGCCGCGGCCGGCGCTCGTGGTGAACGGGCCCGAGGACCGCTTCATCCCGCGCGCCTCGGCGGAAGCGCTGCACCGCGCGCTCCGCGAGCCCAAGGAGATCCGCTGGATTCCGGTCGAGCACTTCGCGGCGTTCCACGAGCGCGAGCTCCTCGCCGAGCTCACCGCCCTGGCGCTGGCCTGGTTCCGTGAACAGGGCGTCGGCTGAGACGGCGGCGCCGCCGAGCGGCGCCCCACCGCCGGGCGCGCCCCACGCGGGAGCGCACGGGACGGGCCTCGCGGCGCTGGCGTTCGGCACGCTGGGCGTGGTCTACGGCGACATCGGGACGAGTCCGCTCTACGCGATCCGCGCCTGCTTCAACGTCGCGGGCGGCGGCGTGGCGCCGACTCCCGAGAACGTGCTGGGCGTCCTCTCGCTGATCTTCTGGTCGCTCGTGCTCGTCGTCTCGACGTGGTACGTGATCTTCATCATGCGCGCGAGCAACCGCGGCGAAGGGGGCATCCTCGCCCTGATGTCGCTGGCGCTCCCGGCCGTGGCCGCCTCGCGCCGGCGGCGCGCGGCCGTGCTCGCAGCCGGCCTGTTCGGGGCCGCCCTGCTCTACGGCGACGGCATGATCACCCCGGCGATCACCGTGCTCGGCGCGATGGAGGGGCTTCCGCAGGTCACGCCCGCCCTGGAGCCGCTGATCCTGCCGCTCAGCGTGGTCTTCCTGATCCTCCTGTTCCTGCTGCAGCGCCGCGGAACCGCCGGGATCGCCACCCTGTTCAGCCCGATCACCCTCGTCTGGTTCCTCTCGATCGCGGCGCTGGGCATCCGGGAGCTCGTGCGGGAGCCGGAGGTGCTGGCGGCGGTGAACCCCCTCTACGCCCTGGAGTTCTTCCGCGACAACGGCCTGCGCGGCTTCCTCACGCTGGGGTTCGTGTTCCTCGTGGTCACCGGAGCGGAGGCGCTCTACGCGGACATGGGGCACTTCGGCCCGCGACCGATCCGGCTCGCCTGGTTCACGCTCGTCCTCCCCGCGCTGCTCCTGAACTACTTCGGGCAGGGCGCCTACGTGTTCCACCGCCCGGAGGCGGTCGAGAACCCGTTCTACGCGATCGTCCCGCGGCCGTTGCTCTACCCGATGATCGGGGTGGCGACCGCCGCCGCCGCCGTCGCGTCGCAGGCGCTGATCTCGGGCGCGTTCTCGCTCACGCGCCAGGCGCTCCAGCTGGGCTACGTTCCGCGGCTCACGATCCGCCACACCTCCGGCGAGCTCGAGGGCCGCATCTACGTACCGTCCGTGAACTGGGCGCTGATGGTGTCCTGCTGCGGCCTGGTCCTCGCGTTCGGCTCGAGCGACGACCTCGCGACGGCCTATGGCATCGCGGTCACGGCCACGATGGCGGTCACGACCGTGCTCTTCTTCATCGTGGCGCGGAACCAGCTGGGGTGGTCCCTGCCCCGCGCGCTGATGCTGTGCGGCTTCTTCCTCGTGATCGACCTGTCCTTCTTCGCCGCCAACGCCGTCAAGATCCCGCAGGGCGGCTGGTTTCCGCTGCTCGTGGCGGCCGTCGTGTACGTCCTGATGATCACCTGGCGACGCGGCCGCGACGTCCTGCAGGCGATCGGACAGAAGGCCTCGCTTCCGCTCGACCTGCTGCTCGAGGATCTCGGCAACAGGCCCGTGCCGCGGGTGCCGGGGACCGCGGTGTTCATGAACGCCGAGCCCGAGGGCGCGCCGCTGGTGCTGCTCCACCACCTCAAGCACAACAAGGCCCTGCACGAGCGCGTGGTGCTGCTCTCGGTCCTGACCGAGGAGGTCCCGACGGTGCCCCGATCGGAGCGCGTCCATCTCACCGAACGCGGGCAGGGCTTCCTGCTCGTGACGGGACGCTACGGGTTCATGCAGACGCCGAGCGCGCCCGAGATCCTGCGCACCGTGGACGAGATCCTGCGCGCGAGCGGCAGGGAGCCGCCGCCGAGCCAGCGCGAGAAGACGTACTACCTGGGGCGGCAGACGCTGATCCCCACCGGCACGTCGCCGATGGCGCGATGGCGGAAGAAGCTCTTCCTCGTGATGGCCCGGAACGCGCTGCCCGCGACGGCCTACTTCCGGCTTCCGCCGAACCGCGTCGTGGAGCTCGGCGCGCAGGTGCGGTTCTGAGCGCTCACGGGAGGGCTCGGACGGCGTCGCTCACGACCCTCGGCCGGTGCGGATGGCGTCACGGTCCGGCGACCTCGACGCCGATCGCGCCGCCTTCCTTCCGCAGGCGGATCTCCGTCGAGCCGCCGTGGCTCACGCGCACGCCCGCGATGCGCAGGGGCTCTCCCGGCGTCGGCACCACGACGGTGTAGACGCCGGCGGGGACGTCGACCCCCGACGGGCCGGTCACGCCGGTCGCGACGGTCGTGCCCGACACGTCCTGCACGTCGTAGGGCAGGGCCAGCGCCTGCCGGATCGCCTGGCTCAGCGTGCCGGCGTCGGTCGCGTCGAAGTAGCTCCCGCCCGTGCGCTCGGCGACCTGCCGCATCTGCCGCTTGTCGGTGGTGTCCGCGAGCGCGAAGCCCACGATGTTCACGCGGACGTCGATGCCCGCGGCTCGCAGCGCGTCGACCGCGGCACCGGGATCGCCCCGGCACTCCTCCTTCCCGTCGGTCACGAGCACGACCATCTTCGCGCCCTCCGCGCCGCCGACGTCGCCCGCGACCTGCTGGAGCGAGTAGGCGATGGGGGTCGTCCCGAGCGCCCGCACGCCCTCGACCAGCGCCAGCAGCCGTGGCTTGTCGATCCGGCCGAAGGGAAAGACGAGCTCCGAATCCTGGCAGTCCCCGCGCCGCCCCTCGCGGATGCGGTGGCCGTAGAAGCGGAGCGCGACCTCCACGTCGTCGGGGAGCTCCTGGATGATCTGCGCCGTCGCCTCCTTCGCGACGTCCATCATCGTGCGCGCCCCCATGCGCCGCTTCATCGACCCCGAGGCGTCGAGGATCAGCTCGATCTTGCCCGGGGCGGCGACCGACGCGATGCGCTCGCCCTCGGCGGTGACCGCGAGACGACCGGCGCCGTCCGATGCCGTGACCCGCAGGGAGTACGCGGGCGGCTTCCGCAGCTCGGCGGCGATCCGGTCGTAGATGCCCCCGAGCTCGTCGCTCGAGCGCGCCAGGAAGAAGCGGCCGCCGTGGGCGAGCGCGAGATGGCCGAGCAGCCGCTCCCCCGAGGAGCCGATCTCGAAGTTGTCCATGATCATCTCCTCGCCCAGCCCGACGGCGTAGAGCTGGATGCGCTCCTGCTCGAGCGCGCTCCAGAGCTCGGGGAGCCTCAGCTCGCTCGTCGTGTCCGCGCCGTCCGTCATCAGCAGGATGGCGCGGGGTCCCTCGACACCCGAGAGCAGGGTGATGGCCTCGCCGATCGCGTCGTAGAGCGGCGTTCCGCCGGTCCGCGCGAACTTGCCCTCCACGGCCGCGAGCAGCCGCGCCCGGTCGCTCGTGAACTCCGGCAGCAGGACCTCGACGGCGTTCGCCTCCCGAGTGCTCCCGGAGAAGCGGATCAGGTTCAGGCGCTCGCTCGGCTGCACGTCCTCCAGGTAGCTCCGCACCGCGGTCTCGAGATCCTGGATGTTCCGGTCGCTCATGCTCCTGCTCGTGTCCCAGACCAGGACCAGCGAGACGGGGGGCGCGGTGAGCCGGAGAACGCGATCCCCCGGCGCCACCGCCCACGAGAACGTCGTCTCGCGGACGCCCTCCGTTCCCGGCTCGAAGAGCGGCGTCGCCGTCGCCGCCGAATCCACCACCGCGAGCGAGGTGCGGAGGTGCGGCCGTCCGGCGAGCTCCAGCGTGAGCACCCGGAGGGAGCTCACGTCGGGCGGCGCCGGCACGGCGACCGAGAAGTGGTCCTCCTCCCCGAGCGGATCGACCTGCCCGTCAGCGCGCGTTCCGAGGCCGAGCGGGTTCGCGTCCGCGGGCGTGTCGTTGCTCTCCCGCTCGAGGGCGGCCCCCGCATCCTCGATCGACGCGCCCTCGGCCAGGACGCGCGACGCGACGGCCGCCTCCTTGGACCCGAGGAGGACCGAGCCGTCGCCGGGCGCCGCGGACTCGATCAGCTGCACCTCGCCCAGGCTCGTGCGGTCGCCCCCGTGGTTCTCGAGGATTCGGAGCCGCACGAAGCGCGCGCGGCGCCCGATCGGGAACGTCTGCTCGCGGGCCTCGGGGGCGAACGTGAACGTCCCCAGGTCCTCGTAGCCGTCGAGCGGCGACGTCTGCGAGACGGCGATCCGGAACGTCTTCGGCCAGGTCGCGCTCGGCGCGTCCTCCATCGCGTCGGGGGCCGTGAGCACCAGACGGTCGATCGCGGCCACCTGGTCGCCGCGGAACGCGAAGACGATCTCCTGCGGCAGCGTCGAATCCGACGACGCCCATCCCCGGCCGGCCGTCCTGCCGTCGATGAGCTCCACCAGCCGCCGGCCCTCCCCGGCGGAGGTGTACCGCGCGACGGCCCCGCCCAGCGAGCGCGCCGCGACGTTCCGGGGATGGTCGGCGACGATCGACGGGCGTGCCTCCGGCGACTCGTGAATCTCGACCTCGCTCAGCGTGACGCGGCGACCGCCGAAGTTGTTCAACAGACGGAGCTTCACGAAGCGCGCACGCGCCGGCGGGAAGCGGACGACCTGTTCGGCCGCGAAGACCGGATGCAGCCGCGCCGCCGCCACCCGGCTGAACCCGTCCGTCGGGCTCGTCGTGGAGACCCAGACCTCCACGTGGCGCGGGATCGTGACGACCCCGAGCGGCTCGCCGCCCAGGTTCTCGTAGGTGGACGCATCCACCACGACCGACTCCACGAGCGTCTCCCGCCCGCCGTTGAACGAAAAGACGATCTCGTGGACCGGCGGCGGCGCCTCCGGCGTCTCCGGCGACGTCCAGCCGCAGATGTCGCAGAAGCTCTTGTCGCCCAGGTCGAAGTAGACGCCGTCGATCAGGTGATCGGCGTCCCAGCGCGTCGTGTCCGATTCCCCGGTGACGCTCTCGATCCGTCCCCCGAGCGCCGCCAGGGCGACGTTGAAGCCGGGCACGGTTTCGCCCGGGGGCAGCCGCGTCGCGGCGGGGAGCGCGGGGGCGACCTCGAACTCGATCGTCGTCCAGGGGGTCTGGTCGAGGGAGAGCTCGACGCGGTACGTGCCGACGAGAAAGGAGGGGGGACGGGTCTCGAGCACCTCGGGCAGCGCGCGCCGATCGATCCAGAACGTCCCCCGCTGCGGTCCGGGCTCGAGGTCCACCTCGCGGGAGGCGCGCCCCCAGTCCTGGAGCTCCGTGTCGGGCGGCAGGAGCTCCGCGTCCACCGCCGTCCAGCGCGCGGTCACGCGGCGGCGTTCGGGCAGGTTGGATCGGACCTCGACGTAGATCCGTTCGTCGTCTTCCCGGACCTCACCGGCGGGCCCCACCGTCCCCGGACGCCACACGGCGGCGACGATCGACCCCGGCGCCGGAACGGCGGCGATCCGCGCCAGGTCCGGCCGGCGGTCGGCCAGCGGAACGTAGCCCGGCCGCGCTCCCTCCAGGACGCGCACGTCTCCCATCCGCACGCGGGACTCGTTCCCGTGGTTCGTCAGGATCCTGAGCTCGAGGAAGCGCGCCTCGACGGGGTCGAAGCGGATGGCGTGCTCGACCGCCTCGTTGAGAAGCGTCGCCGCGGCGACTCTCGTGAACGAGGCGCTTGAGCTGTCCATCGAGGCCCACACCTCCACGTCCTTCGGCCACTGGTCGGGCGACGCCGGGGGAGGCTGGACGACGACGGCCGAGACGAGCACCGGCTGCCGCTCGTGGAAGGAGAGGACGATCCCCTGAGGGAGCGGAGAGCCCGGTTCCGACTCCCAGACGGTGAGGCGGTTGCCGTCGATGAGGCCGCGGGCGCCCTGCTCACTCTCCGCGTCGGACGAGGTGACGCTCTCGACGCGCCCGCCGACGATCTCCGCGGCGACGTCGAGGGTGTCGGGCACCCCCGGTGCTCTGGAACCGGACCGCGGAGGCTCCGGGCGCGCCGAGACGGCCGTTGGATTCGCCGGCGTCGTCGCGAGCAGGGCGACGCCGCCCCAGGCCGCGATCCGCGCCAGAGAGCGCAGGGCGGTCCTGCAGCAGCGATCCAGCCGCGTTCCACCCCATCCAGCCGGGCCTGCCGGACAGCAGGAGGGACTGATCACAGGCATTGCCCGATCACGAGATCAGGGCGCCCGCAGAACCGCGCACCACCCCGTCGTAGTGGTCGTAGCGGATGGAGTCCGAGACGAACTCGATCGCCCGATGCGGATCGTTGCCGAGCCGGTCGGCGAGGGCCCCGAGGTCGAGGGCCTCGGGCGGGATCCTGGACTCGACCGTCGCGAGCGAGTCGTAGAAGCGCTGCACGAGCGTGTCGGTGGACGAGAGGTCGCCCCACCCGTCGCGGGGATCCCGTCCCGCGTCCGCTGCACCGGGCGGGGGCGCGCCGATCGCCGAGAGGACGAGGAGGGCGCCGATGGTCGCGGCCGCGGCCAGACCGCCCGCGCGGAGAGCTCCGCGGAGCTCCCGGACCATCGCCTCATCACGTCCTCCCCGGACGCCGGCTCCCAGACGGCGGGTCCGCGAGGCCCACGCCCGGGCCCCGCCGCCGCCCCGGCTCAGTCACCGACCGTGTCGGGCAGCGTCGTCGCCGAGCGGTCGCGGACCTCCTCCTGGAGCTCCTCGCCCCCTCGCTGGATCACCTCGCCCGCCGCTTCCATCCCCTTCCCCACCGCCTCGCCCGCGTCACGCACGGCCTCCTCCATCGCCGGTTCGGCCTCGTCGAGCGCCTCGTCGATGTCGCGCCCGACCTCCCCCAGCCGGTCCTCCAGCTCCCCCTCCTCCTCGCGCTGGCAGGCGGACGCCGCGGGCAGCAGGACCAGGGCGGCCGCGAGGAGCGGGGCCGCCAGGCGGTGCAGTCGGTTCTCTCTCACGGAAACCTCCTGAAGGAAGACATCGCCGGACGCCCCCGGCTCACTCCCGCCCCGTCGTGCCGAACACCGCGGCCGCGTCGGCGTCCAGCGCCTCCTCGTCCTCCTCGAGCGGCTCCCCGGCCACCGCTTCGGCGCCGCGGCGCACGAACCGGCGCGAGGCGAGGAGCGACAGGACCGAGAGCGCCGCGAGCGCGGTGAACGCCGCCCAGAACCGCGGGCTGCCCGGCGCGAGCAGCACGGAGCCCGCGTACGTGTAGAGGACGATGCCCGGCAGCGTGCCGAGCGCGCTCCCGATCAGGAACCGCACGTACGGGATCCGGGAGCAGGCCGCCGCCACGTTCAGCAGGTCGTGGTGCATGAGCGGAAAGAGCTGGAGCGAGAGCACGTGCCGGGCGCCCCAGCGGCCGGTGTCGCCCACGCGCGCCGGGCCCCGGCCGAAGAACCGGAGCACGAAGTCGCGGCCGAGCGAGCGCGCGGCGAGGAACGTCGCCGCCGCGCCGACGTTCGCGCCGACGAAGGCGTAGGGCACGCCGCGGGTCCACCCGAACGCGATGCCGCCGGCCACGAGCCAGAAGGTGAGGGGGAGGAGGGTGATCGGGCGGACGACGAACCCCGCGAGGTAGATCGCGGGCGCCCAGACCCCGGCGTCCCGAACCGTCTCGTGGATCAGGCTCGGCGTGACCTCCTCGAACACGTCGCTGACGAGCGCCACCAGGAGGACGGCGGCGAACAGCGCCAGGAGGGCGACCAGGCGGATGACGTCTCGCGGAGCGAGCCGCAGGCGTCGGCGCAGGCGCATCCGTCGAGTCTGCAGGCGGCGGCGGGCCGTGACAAGCGTCACGAGGTCCGGCCGTGCCCGGCGGCGTTCCCCGCCCGTCCGGCGGCGGTGCCGGCGGCGTTCCCCCCGCCCTCCTCCCCGGCGGTTCCGTCGGGCCGCCCCGGCTTGCCGCTCCGCAACCAGCCCCGGCATCTTCCCGCCCCGATGCGCCGGTCCGAGGACATCGAGTCGCTGCTGCGCGAGCCGCGCGTGTTCGACCCGCCGCCCGACTTCGCGGCGGGGGCGAAGGTGCGCGACCTCGAGACGTACCGGCGCGAGCACCGCCGCTCGCTCGAGGACCCGGAGGGCTTCTGGGGCGAGAAGGCCTCGGCGCTCCTCTGGTACCGGCCCTGGGACCGCGTGCTCGAGTGGCAGCCGCCGCACGCGCGATGGTTCGCCGGCGGCCTCACCAACCTCGCCGCGAACTGCCTGGACCGGCACCTGCCCGACAGGGCCGGGAAGACCGCCATCCTGTGGGAGGGCGAGCCGGGCGAGACCCGCACCCTGACGTACGGCGAGCTCCACGCCGAGGTCTGCCGCTTCGCCAACGTGCTGCGGGCACAGGGCGTCGGCGCCGGAGACCGGGTCGCCATCTACATGCCGATGGTGCCCGAGCTGCCGGTCGCGATGCTGGCCTGCGCGCGGATCGGCGCCGTGCACTCGGTCGTCTTCGGCGGCTTCAGCGCCGAGGCCCTGCGCGACCGCGTCCTCGACGCGCAGGCGAAGCTGGTCGTCACCGCCGACGGCGGCTTCCGGCGCGGAGCCGTCGTCCCGCTCAAGGCCGCGGTGGACGACGCGCTGCGGGGCGAGACGCCGGTGGAGCGCGTGATCGTCCTGCGGCGGGTCGGCGACGGTGCGCGGCTCCGGCCCGGGCGCGACCGCTGGTGGCACGAGCTCGCGGCGGCGGCGCCGGCGGAGTGCGAGGCGGCGCCCGTCGAGGCCGAACACCCGCTCTTCATCCTCTACACGAGCGGCACGACCGGGAAGCCCAAGGGCATCGTGCACACGACAGGCGGCTACATGGTCGGCTGCCACCTCACGGCCGGGCTCGTGTTCGACCTGCGCGAGACCGACGTCTACTGGTGCACGGCGGACGCCGGCTGGGTGACCGGCCATTCCTACGTGGTCTACGGTCCGCTGCTGAACGGCGCCACGACGGTCCTCTACGAGGGCGCTCCGAACCACCCCGAGCCGGACCGCTTCTGGCGCATCGTCGAGCGGCACCGGGTGAGCGTCTTCTACACGGCGCCCACGGCGATCCGCGCGTTCGTCAAGTGGGGCGAGGAGTGGCCCGCGCGCCACGACCTGACGTCGCTGCGCCTCCTCGGCAGCGTGGGCGAGCCCATCAATCCCGCAGCGTGGACGTGGTACCACCGCGTGCTCGGCGGCGGCCGCTGCCCGATCGTGGACACGTGGTGGCAGACCGAGACCGGGGCGATCATGATCACGCCGTTCCCCGGGGCCACGCCGACCAAGCCCGGATCCGCGACCCTGCCGTTCTACGGCGTGGACGCCGAGGTGGTGGACGACGCCGGCGAGCCGGTCGACGACCCGTCGCGCGGGGGGCTTCTCGTGATCCGGCGGCCGTGGCCCTCGATGCTGCGCACGATCCACGGCGATCCCGGGCGCTACGTCGAGCAGTACTGGTCGCGCTTCGCCGACCGCGGCTGGTACGTCACCGGCGACGGCGCGCACCGCGACGCCGAGGGCTACTTCTGGATCCTCGGCCGTCTCGACGACGTTCTGAACGTCGCCGGCCACCGGCTGGGGACGATGGAGATCGAGAGCGCGATCGTGTCGCACCCATCGGTGGCCGAAGCGGCGGTGGTCGGCCGGCGCGACGAGCTGAAGGGTCAGGCCGTGGTCGCGTTCGTGACCCTGGAAGGCCACGCCCAGGCCCGCCCCGATCTCGCGCAGGAGCTGCGCGAGCACGTGGTGCGCCAGATCGGCGCGATCGCGCGGCCCGACGAGGTGCGCTTCACGCCGGGACTGCCCAAGACGCGCAGCGGCAAGATCATGCGCCGCCTCCTCCAGGACGTGGCGGAGGGCCGGGACCTCGGGGACACGACGACCCTCGAGGATCGGCAGATCGTGGAGGAGCTGCGGGGCGAGTAGGCGGTCCGGACGGCGGTGAGGGGGCGGCGTTCGGCGGAGTCGGCAGGCCGGGCTGGCGCGGACGGCGGCTTCAGCGCGCGAGAGGGAGGTCGGCCGCCTCGTCGAGGGTGAACGCGAGCCCTGCGTCCCAGGCGGCGTCGTATCCGTCCTTTCCCAGCGCGGCGCGAGCCGCCGCCTCGCACCGATCGCGGTCCGGCCGGTCGCCCTCCTGGAGCGGGAGCCCCTGATCGAGCCGCGCCGCGCCCGCCGCTCCGAGCAGCGTGACCGCACGCTGCGCCCGCCCGTCCTGCGCGTCCACCTCCGCGAATCCCTCGACCACCACGATCATCGCGTTGCGGTCCCCGAGCGCGCGCGCGTTGGCGAGCGCGTCGGTGAGCAGGCGCCGCGCGCGCGGCAGGTCGCCGCGCGCGAGCGCGATGCGCGCGAGGTTCACGAGCGTGAAGGTGCGGCCCGTCTCGTGGTGCTCGCCGACCCGTGCGAGCGACTGCTCCAGGAGCCGCGCGGCCCGGTCCAGGTCGCCGCGCCGGCGCGCGACCTCGCCCAGGTTGTTGAGGAGCATCGGCTCGAGTTCGGGCGCCGCCGCGCGGGCGATCTCCAGCGCCTCCGTCCACCACGGCTCGGCCGCGTCGACGTTCCCGCCTTCCCAGGCCACGATCCCGCGCGAATTGAGGACGACCGCGACCGCCCGCGGGATCCCGAGCTCGCGGTACTGGGCGAGGCTCTCCTCGAGGAGCGCGCTCGCGCGTTCGTGCTCCCCGGCGACGGCCGCGATCTGGCCCGCCGCCTGGAGAGCTCGCGCGCGCGCGGCGGACACGGCTCCGGAATCGGCCGCGAGCGCCGCCTCGATCCAGCGACGGCCCTCCGCCAGGTGGCCGCGCACGTGCCAGAACCTGTACAGCGATCCGGCGACGCGGAGCAGCTTGTCCGGGTCGCATCCGCCTCCGGCCGACCACTCGAGCGCGGCGGCCAGGTTCTCGTGCTCGCGCTCGAGCCGCTCGAACCAGAGGGCCTGCTCGGGCTCCTGGAGCTTGGGCCGGGCGCGCTCGGCGAGCTCCAGGAAGTGGTCGCGGTGGCGATCGCGCGTGGACGCCTCCTCGCCGGACTCGGCGAGCCGCTCGAGCGCGTAGCTCCGGATGGTGGCGAGCATCCGGTAGCGGGTGTCGCCGTCCTCGCCGTGCTCCGCGACGACCAGCGAGTGGTCCACGAGCCGCGTGAGCGCGTCCAGCACGTCGTCGGCCTTCAGCTGCCCGCCCGCGCAGACGACCTCCGCCGACTCGAGCGACCAGCCGCCCGGGAACACGCCCGCGCGGCGCAGGCACGCGCGCTCGGCCCCGGTGAGCACGTCGTGGCTCAGGTCCATCGCCGCGCGCAGGCTCCGGTGACGCGCCGGACCCGCCTGCCTGGAGGTCCGCAGCAGGCGGAAGCGGTCGTCGAGCCGCGCGAGGAGCTCCTCGGGCGAGAGGGCCCGCACCCGCTCGGCCGCGAGCTCGAGGGCCAGCGGCAGCCCGTCCAGCCGGCGGCAGATGTCCGCGACCGCGGCCGCGTTCCGCTCGGTCAGCGCGAACCCGGGGCGGACGAGCCGCGCCCGCTCGACGAAGAGCCGCACCGCCTCGGAGCGCTCGAGGTCGGCCGGCGACGCTGCCCGGCGGCGGCGGCGCCCGTGGCCTCCGTCGGCGGCCGGCGCGTCCGCCGGGAGCGCGAGGCCACGCAACGGCCGCACGAGCTCGCCGGACGCGCCGAGGGGCTCGCGGCTGGTGGCGAGAACCCTGACCTCCGGGCAGGCGCGGAGCACCGCCTCCACGACCGCGGCGCACGCCGCCGTGACCCTCTCGCACTCGTCCAGGACCAGGAGGAGCCGCCGCGGAGCGAGGGCGGACACGATCGAGTCGAGCGCGGGACGGCCCGCTGCCTCGCGCACGCCGGCCGCGGCCGCCACCGTCTCGGGGACGGCGGCCGGGTCCGAGACCGGCGAGAGGTCCGCGAGGCGGACGCCGTCGGGGAAATCGGCCGCGACCTCGGCCGCGAGCCGCCGGGCGAGACGCGTCTTGCCGGCCCCTCCCGGTCCCGTGACGGTGAGGAGCCGCGCCTCCCGGAGCGACTGGCGCAGGGCCCCGAGCTCGGCCTCGCGCCCGACGAAGCTCGTGGCGTCGAGCGGGAGTCCGTGCTCGGCCGCGTCCAGCGTGCGGGGCGGCGGGAAGCGCGAGGGAAGGTCGGGATGGACGAGCTCGAAGATCCGCTCCGGCTCACGCAGATCGCGGAGGCGGTGGACGCCCAGGTCGCGCAGCGACGCCCGCTCGGGGAGCTCGTCGCGCGCGAGGGCGGCCGCGGTGAGCGAGAGCAGCGTCTGACCGCCGTGCGCAGCCGCCAGCAGGCGCGCCGCGCGGTTCAGGGCCGGCCCGAAGTAGTCGTCTCCGCGCTGCTCGGCGCGGCCGGCGTGGAGCGCCGCGCGGACCCGCAGCGGCCCGGCGTCCGCCCAGCTCTCGGCAGCCATCCGCCGCTGGGCTTCGAGCGCCGCGGCGACCGCCGCCGGCGTCCGCTCGAACACGGCGCCGAAGCCGTCGCCTCCCGTCGTGAACACGCGCCCCCCGTGCGCCGCGATCGCCCCGCGCAGCAGCGCGTCGTGACGCGCGAGGGCGGGGCCCATCCGCTCGGCGCCCTCCTCCCAGAGCCGCGTGCTGCCTTCGATGTCGGTGAAGAGGAAGGTGAGCGTCGTGCCGGCGGTCATCGTGGGGTTCCGAGGGATACCCGCCGAACATACCCCGGAAATCCGCGGTCCGGGAGCGCCCGGATCGAACCTCGCACGGAACGCCGCGAGACAAGGGGGACGCGCACGGCGGCGGGATGCGTATTGTTGCTCCGTTGCGCGCGCGGATGCCGCCGGCTCCTTCACCGTTCCGGAGGTCAGGTTCCCATGACGTCTTCCCTGCGTCCCCGCTCTCTGCGCCGGACGATCGCCGCA
>DATBJZ010000081.1:0-14678 GCA_036556125.1 Gemmatimonadota bacterium
CGGGTACAGCCCGTTCGCGTCCGGGAGCAGATCGATGAAGTTCGGCGTGAACGGCAGGACCATGAAGAAGCTGGTCCCGGTGTTGTCGTTGTTCGAGAGCGCCCGGTTCGACTTCGTGTGGATCAGGTTCGCGGTCGTCTGGAGGTCGAAGCTCGACCCGACGCGCTGGTCGAGGTTCAGGCGCAGGGACTGCTTCTGGTAGCCGGTCCCCTCCATGATCCCCTCGTCGTTCTTCACCAGCCCGGCGGCGTAGTAGCGCGTGGCCCCGGCCCCGCCGCTGATGTTGGCGCTTCCCTCGAAGGAGAGGTCGTTCTCGCCGTAGAGCTCCTCCTCGTAGTCGAAGCGCTGGCTTCCGAACACCGCCGCGGCGCCCTCGCCGAAGGCGGCGACCGCCTCGTCCACCGTCTCGAAGGAGCGCGTCCCGAGCTTCTCGGAGAGGTCGAACGTGCCCGCGCGCGCCGAGACGTTGAACTGCGGCTTGCCCTCGCTCCCGCGCTTGGTGGTGATCAGGATCACCCCGTTGGCGGCCTTGGAGCCGTAGATCGCCGCCGCCGAGGGGCCCTTCAGGATCTCGACGCGCTCGACGTCGGCCGGGTTGAGGTCGGCGATCCGGTTCACCGGGTTGTCCTGGGGCAGGCCCGCGCCGCCGCCCGTGGCGTCGGTGATCGCGTCCTGACCGTTGTTGATCGCGGTGTTGCTCACGATCACTCCGTCCACGACGTAGAGCGGCTCGGCGTCGGCGTTGATCGAGGTGATGCCGCGCAGGCTCACCTGCGTCCCGCCCCCGGGCGCGCCGGAGTTCTGCTGGATGACCGCCCCGGCGACCTTGCCCTGCAGCGAGTTCTCGATGCTCTGCGTCGGCACGCGGCCGATCAGGGTGTCGGGGATCACGCCGACGGCGTTCGCGGCGTTCCGGCGCGCCGTCGTGGCCGCGATGCCGCTGACGACGACCCCCTCGAGCTGGAGGACGTCCTCCGTCATCGCGATCTCGACCGTGTTCTGGCCGGCCGTGACCGTCTCGGCCTCGCTCTTGTAGCCCAGGTAGTCGGCGCGGATCGTGACGTCCCCGTCGGGGACGGTGATCTGGAACGCGCCGTTCTCGTCGGCGAGGGTCCCGAGCCGGGTGCCCTCGATGTAGACCTCGGCGCCGGGCAGCGCCTCGCCGGTGCGCGCGCTCACCACGCGCCCGTTCACCACGCGCTGCTGGCCCCACGCGGCGGGCACCGCGAGCACGAGCAGCGCGAGTCCCGCCAGGATCCGTAGCCGTCCCGGCATACGCCGTCCTCCAGCGTGGACGAGTCGTTCCGTCCGCGCCTCCCCGTCCACGGGGGAAGGCCGCGACCGTCGCCCTGCCTGATCGACGTGTGGCGGATTTCTAGAGAGCGCGTCGAAAGGGTGTCAAGAAGTTCGACGGGACGCGAACGCGGGCGTTCGGGCCGCGTTCGGTCGGGGTCCGGACGCGACGAGCCGCCGACACGGGGCCGGTCGGCCGGCTCGCGTCAGGCGGCGGGCGGCCCGGGCGCCGCTCGGACCCCGACGGCGGCGCCGTCACGTTCGCGTGGCGCGCCCCCCGGCGGCGTTACGGACGCGCGAAGTTTCGGAGCAGGTCGCGGCCGGCGGGCGTGAGGATCGACTCGGGGTGGAACTGCACCCCCTCGATCGGGAGCGTGCGGTGGCGCAGCCCCATCACGAGTCCGTCCGCGGAGCGGGCGGAGACTTCCAGCTCGTCGGGCAGGTCCCGCTCCTCGACGAGCAGCGAGTGGTAGCGTGCGGCCGGGAACGTGGGCGGCAGCCCGCGATAGATGGTGCGCCCGTCGTGGTGCACGTCCGCGGCCTTTCCGTGCACGGGCTCGGGCGCGAGACCGACGCGGCCGCCGTAGACCTGCGCGATCGCCTGGTGCCCGAGGCAGACGCCGAGGATCGGCACGCGGCCGGCGAACGCCCGGATCGCGTCTTCGGTGACGCCGGCGTCCTCGGGCCGGCCGGGTCCCGGCGAGAGGACGACCCGGGACGGGCGCCTGGCGATCAGGCCGGCGACGGCGCAGGCGTCGTTCCGCACGACGTCCACCTGCTCGCCGAGCTCCGCCAGGAGCTGCGCGAGGTTGTAGGTGAACGAATCGTAGTTGTCGACGAGCAGGATCACGCTCCCATCCCCTCCGTGGGCGCGGCGCTCACGCCGCGCTCCGGGCTCCAGGCCTCGGCGAGCCGGATCGCCCGGAGGAGCGCGCCGGCCTTGGCCTGGGTCTCGTCGAACTCCCGCTCGGGGACGGAGTCGGCGACGAGGCCCGCTCCGGCCTGGAGCACCGCGCGCCCGCCGCGCGCGACCATCGTCCGGATCGCGATGCACGCGTCGAGGGCCCCCGCGTGGTCGGCGTACAGCACGGCTCCGCCGTAGACGCCGCGCGGCTGCGGCTCGAGCTCGTCCAGGATCTGCATCGCGCGGACCTTGGGCGCCCCGGTCACCGTGCCGGCCGGGAAGCACGACGTCAGCGCGTCGAAGCGGTCCAGCCCGCGCCGCAGCTCCGCCGAGAGCCGCGAGACCAGGTGCATCACGTGCGAGTAGCGCTCGACCTCCATCAGCGCGTCGACGCGCACCGAGCCGGGCTCGGCCACGCGGCCCAGGTCGTTGCGCCCCAGGTCCACCAGCATCACGTGCTCGGCCCGTTCCTTGGGGTCCGCGCGCAGCTCGGCCTCGAGCGCCAGGTCCTCCTCCTCCGTGCGGCCGCGCGGCCGCGTTCCGGCGATCGGGCGGTACCAGAGGCGCCGGCCCTCGCAGCGCACGAGGGTTTCGGGCGAGGCGCCCAGCACCGTCGTACCGTCCAGTTCCAGGACGAAGAGGTACGGCGCCGGATCCACCGCGCGGAGCGCGCGGTAGACCTGCACCGGATCCGCGCGCAACGGCATCTGGAGCCTCCTCGACAGCACGATCTGGAAGGCGTCGCCGGCCCGGATGTGGGCCTTGGCCCGCTCCACGCCGCGCAGGTACCCGGAGCGGTCAGGCGTGGATCGGACGCCGGCGGGCCCGGGCCCGGTGACGCCGCGCGGCGCCTCGGCCCAGGGGCCTTCCTGGAGCGGGGCCGTGAGCGTCCTCTGGGTCTCGTCGAGCTCCTCCCGGGCCGCGCCACGCCGCGCGAGGAGCTCGGCGTCCGTGTCCGCGCCGGCGGTGGGCACCAGGCTGGCGACGTGGACGAGCCGCCGCGCGTGGTCGAACGCGACGACGGTCCGGAAGAAGAGGAGCGCGGCGTCCGGCAGGTCGTCGCCGGTCCGCGTCTCCTCGCCGAGGACCGGCTCGAACCACCGCGCGCAGCCGTAGCCCAGCCATCCGACGGCGCCGCCGAGGAACGGCGGCAGGCCCGCGAGCGGCGGAAGCGACAGCGGCCGCAGCCGCTCCCGTGCGGCGTCGAGAAAGCTCCCGCTGAGCTCCCGCACGCCGTCGGCGCCGCGCTCCGTCACCCGCCGGCCCCGCCCGAGCAGCACGCGCGAGGGGCCGCTGCCGGTGAACGAGTAGCGGCTCACGCGCTCGCCGCCCTCGACGGACTCGAGGAGGAAGGCGGCGGACGAGCGCGACCGCAGCCGCAGGAAGGCGCCGAGCGGCGTGGTCAGGTCGGCGAGGAAGGAGCGCACGAGCGGCACGGCGTCGTGGCGGCGCGCCAGCGCGAGGAACGCCCCGGGGGCGTCGGTTTGCGCCTCGCCGACGGCGCCGATCATCTTGGACGGTCGGCGCCCGGGGCTCGTGATCGAGGACCGGCGCCCCGACCCGGCCCATGGACCGCCTCCTGCTCCTCGCCACGAACGACGACGGCTATCTCGCCCGCGGACTGCAGGTCCTCGTCGAGGCGCTGGAGCCGCTCGGCGACGTGTGGGTGGTCGCGCCCGACCGCGAGCAGAGCGCCACGAGCCACTCCCTCACGCTCCACCACCCGCTCCGCGTCGCGCCTCACGGCGACCGGCGCTTCCACGTGGACGGGAGCCCCACGGACTGCGTGCTGCTGGGGGTGCACGGCGACCTCCTGCCGCGCGCGCCGGACTACGTCTTCTCGGGCATCAACCACGGCGCCAACATGGGGGAGGACGTGAGCTACTCGGGGACGGTGGCGGCGGCGATGGAGGGGACGATCCTGGGGGTTCCGTCGGTGGCGATCTCGCTCGTCGGGGGCGACGTGTCCCTGCTGGACGGCTACCGGGGAACGGCGGAGGCGATCGCGCGCGAGATCATCTCGACGCCGCGCGAGCGGTCCTTCCCGGAGGACACGCTCCTCAACATCAACCTGCCGGCGGTGCCGGCGGAGGCCGTGAAAGGTATCCGGGTGGCTCCCCTCGGGAAACGGGTCTACGAGAACCCCGTCCTCGTGGACAAGGACCCGCGCGGCAAGACGATGTACTGGATCGGCGGCACGGGCCCGACGTGGCGCGGGGAGGAGGACAGCGACTTCCGGCGCGTGGACGAGGGCTACATCGCGATCACCCCTCTCCTCATGGACTTCACGAACTACAAGACGATCCAGGACCTCCGCCGCTGGGAGAGCTTCCGGGTTCCGGGCCGCTGACCCCGGCCGACGACCGGGACGCCGCCGGCCGGCTCCTCGCGCGCCACCAGCGCGCCCGCGCGGCGATGGTGCGCGGCCTGCGCAGCCACGGGGTCACCGACGAGCGGGTGCTGGAGGCGATGGGGCGGCTCCCGCGCGAGCTCTTCGCTCCCGAGGCGCTCGCGCCGCGCGCGTACGAGGACCACGCGCTGCCCGTGGTGGACGGCCAGACCCTGACCCGACCGGCCACGGTCGCGCAGTGCGCCGCGGAGGTCGTGCGCGCCGGGGCGCAGCGCGTGCTCGAGGTCGGAACGGGCAGCGGCTACCAGGCGGCCGTGCTCGCCTCGGTCTGCCGGCAGGTGTTCTCGGTCGAGCGCCACGCCGGGCTCCTCGCCCGCGCGCGCGCCACGCTCGACCGGCTGGGGATCGCGAACGTCGCGCTGCTGCGCGGCGACGGCAGCGTGGGATGGTCGCGCTTCGCCCCCTACGACGCCGTCGTGGTCGCCGCCGCCGCCGACGCCGTGCCGCAAGCGCTGCTGGCGCAGGTGGGGCCCGGCGGCGTGCTGATCGTGCCGGTCGGCGGCCCGGGCGGGCAGAGGCTGCTGCGCGTCACCCGCACCGCCGGGGGATCGACGACGGACGACCTCGGCCCCTGCTCGTTCGTCCCGCTCGTCGGCGGCGCGGACAGCCGCCGGAGCGCCGCGGATCGCGGAGCCGAAACCCGGCCGCCCGACCGCTCGTAGGGGTGGTGACGCCGGGCTCCTAGCCGGCGCGGAAACCACCCCTGCCCCGGACGGACACGATGATCGAAACCTCCGCTCCAACTCCGCGCGGCCCTCTCCGTGCTGCGCTCGCGCTCCTCTCCCTGATCGCGGCTGCGCCGATCGCCGGCGCCTCCAGCCTCCAGGGGGACGGCCGGCCCGACCCCTGGGTACACGTCCAGGTCGTGGAGGGCGACTCCGCCGGCGCCACGGTCGAGGTCCACCTGCCGCTCTCCGCCGTGCGTCTCGGGCTCGACATCGCGGCGAAGGAGGCCGTCGTCGACGGGCGGCTCCAGCTGCGCGACTCCGACGTGGACGTTGCGGACCTCCGCCGCATGTGGCAGGAGCTCCGCGCGGCGGGCGACGCCGACTTCGTGACCGTCCGGGACGAGGAGGAGACGGTCCTCGTGCGGCGCGTCGGCGACCGCGTCGAGGTGCGGGTCACCGATCGGCGGGAGGGAGGAGAAGAAGTGCGGGTCGACCTGCCCGTGCCGCTCGTGGACGCGCTGCTCGCCGGCGAGCCGGGCGCGCCCGGCTCGCTCGACCTCGCCGGCGCCATCGCGGAGCTGAACGGCTTTCGCGGGGACCTGGTCCGGGTGACGGAAGGTGCGCGCAAGGTCAGGGTCTGGATCGACGAGCGCCAGCGTGCGACCAGCATGGGCGGCGGCGACGCGCGGCCGGCCGACGCGCCGAGTCGCAGGCTGCCCCGGATCTCGGGAGACCCGGCGTGAAGGTCCTCCTCCTGGCCGCCGCCGCGCCGGTGCTCGCCCTCTCCGGGGTCACCGCCGGGACCGGGGTCGCCCTGGTCGAGGTCCGGGACGCGGGCCAGGGCGTGTCGTTCGCGGTCCCCGTTCCGCTGCTCGCCGCGGACGTCGCGCTCGCGTTCGTGCCGCGCCCGCCGCTGCCCGATCCCGACCTCGCCCGCGTGGCGCCGGTCGCGCTCGGGGTGCTGCACGAGCTGCGGGAGGCGCCGGACGGGGAGCTCGTCCACGTGACCGATCGTGGGGAGACGGTGTCGGTCCGAAAGGACGGGGACCTGATCCGCGTGCACGTGCGGGCGCCGGAGGAGGACGTGCGGGTCGCCGTCCCGTTCGAGGCGGCCGAGCGGTTTCTCGAGGGCGCACGCGACGGCCGTCTCGAGCTGCGCGGGACGGTGCGCGCGCTCCGCGGCGGCTTCGGCGCGACGGAGCTCGTGCACGTCCGCACCGGGGAGGAGGAGGTGCGGATCCGCGTCTGGTGAGAGTGCGTCGGTTTGAATTCGCCCCGGGCCGCCGCTATCTTGGCGCCGAGTCGGGGCGTGGCTCAGCCCGGTAGAGCACCTGGTTCGGGACTAGGGGGTCGCCGGTTCAAATCCGGCCGCCCCGACCACCGCGAAGCCCCTGCCATGTCGACGCCTGGCGGGGGCTCGGTTTTTCGCCGACCTGCGGGTGTGTCCCCCGCGGAACCTCTCCACGCCGATGGCCCTCTCCTTCCGCGGGACGTCCGGTACGGCGCTCGGCCTGGCCCTGATCTCCGCCGTGGGGTGGGTCGACTTTCTCACCGGGCCGGACTACGGCCTCTCGCTCCTCTATCTCGTGCCCGTCGTCGCGGGCGCCCTGTTGCTGGGCCGCATCCCGGGCATCCTGCTGGGCGTGTGGGCCACCCTCGCCTGGTTCCTCGCCGATCTCGGGTGGAGCGAGACGCCCTTTCCGTCGATGTGGAACGGCGTGACGCGGCTGGTGATCTACGTCGGTGCGGCCGTCGCGGCCGCGCGCCTCCAGTCGGATCGCCGCGCGCTGCGGGCCCTCTACGAGCGCGAGCAGTCCCTCTCGCGGACCGACTTCCTCACGCAGCTTCCCAATGCGCGGTCGTTCCTCGAGACGCTCGGCGCGGAGATCGCCCGCCGACGTCAGAGCGGCGGCGCGGTGTGCGTGATGTACGTCGACGTGGATCGGTTCAAGCAGGTGAACGATCGCTTCGGCCACCGGGCCGGAGACGAGCTGCTGCGGCGCATCGGTCTCGGGCTTCGCCAGGCGGTGCGCGACACGGACGTCGCCGCGCGCCTCGGCGGGGACGAGTTCGCGGTCCTTCTCTGGGACGTGGATCGGGCGGTGGTGCAGGGGCTCGCCGAGCGCATCGCCGCCAACGTCGAGGAGGCCGGCGGCCTGTACCCGGACGCGGGCGTGCGGGCGAGCATCGGGATCGCGTACGTCGATCGCCCTTCGGGCAGAGCCGAGGAGGTGCTGCGGTCGGCCGACGAGGCGATGTACGGCGCCAAGCGCGGCGGCGGGTCCGGGATCGCCTGGGCCCGCCTGCCGGAGCTCACTCCGCCTCCGCGCCGGCCTGCCGAGCGCCGCGAGCCTCGCCGGTCCCGCGTGCCGTAGGCTCTCCGACGAACTCGGGCCGGCCCGTCTTCCTGCGCTCCGTCAGCGGCGGCCCCAGCGCATCCAGCCCGTCCACCGCCCACAGGCCCTTCTCGCGAACGAGACGGAAGGGGAGGGGGAGACCCTCGGCGCGCTCGGTGTCGAGGATCGCCTCGGCCCACGCCGTGTCGTCGCGGACCGCGAGGGGCCGCCCGACCACGTCGCGGACGCGGCCGACCCTGCCTTCCAGGTCGTGGAACGCCGCCTCGAGGGACGCCGGGCTCGTGCGCGCGCGCGCCGGCCCCGACAGGTATGGGACCGCGCGTCCGAAGCGGCCGGCCTCGAGCTGGCGCACGAACTGCTCGACCCTGGCCTCGGGCGGCGGGACCAGGAACGAGCCGTCCCCGAGCGCCAGCGCAGCGCCGCAGATGCCGACCGCCGCGGCCGTGAGGAGCAGGACCGCCACGAGCGCCCTCATCCCTGTGCGCCGGGACGTGCGTCGCGGAGTCGGTCCGCATCGGCGCGACGCGCCCGCTGCGCCCAGGGCTTTCGCAGGACGGAGACCCGGCCGCTGCGTTCGAGGCGCGCGCTCCGGACCTGCTGCCAGTCGTGCGGCTCGAGGCCTTCACGACGCAGCGCCTCGGCGAGCTCGCGCCGGTTCATGCGCTCGGCCCGCATCGCGGGCCGGAGCGGCGAGCCGTCCTGGACGATCAGGCGGGCGACGCCGCCGAGCAGGGCCGCCGCGCGCGGGCTGCCGGCGGACGCGAGGGCGGCGCCGAGCCGCGCCAGGACCAGCGTGGCCGCCGCGACCGTGAACTGCGACGCCGGCACCTCGGCCCAGAGCAGGTCGTCCACGACGTCGCCGAGGATCAGCGCGAGGACGAAGTCGAAACCGGTCGCTTCGGCAACGAAGCGCTTGCCGGAGGCCCGGAGGAGCGCGTGGAGGACGACGAAGGCGAAGAGGGCGCGGACCGCGATGCGCAACGGATCCACGTCAGACCTCCTCCCCGAGCGCCCGCGGCGAGTCCGTCCTCCGTTCGGGAGAGGGCTCTCTCCCGCCCGTCGCCTCCTCCATCTCGCGCGCCGCCTCTCCGCCGAGATCCGCACGCCGGAGCGGCTTCGCCCAGTCCTCGTGGAGGACGCTCACCTCGCCCAGGTTCTCGACGACCGCGAGCTTCACCTCGCGCACGTCGTCGATGCCGTGCAGGCGGAGCTCGCCGAGCACGTCCTTCTCGTTCATGCGCTCCTTCCGCATCCCGTCGGGCTGGAGCTCGCCGCGCTTGACGAGGACGGTGGGCTGCCCCTCGAGCACCCGGTCGAGCCCGTGGTCCCAGTAGCTGAGCCACGAATTCGCGTACTGCGCGCCGGCGATGACCAGGATCGCCACGGCCCCCTGGAGGAGCGTCACGTCGCCGTAGATGATCTCGTCCACCACCTCGCCCAGCATCAGCGCGACGAGGAGGTCGAAGGCGGTGAAGTTGCCCACCGTGCGTTTCCCGAGCACGCGGATCACGGCGAGCATGAACGCGAAGAGGCCGAGGGCGCGCAGCGCCGTCGCGAGCAGCTCCTGGGGATCCATCGAGTGTCTCCTGCGGGGGGGGTGACCTCGTGACGGGGCGTTCGAGCGATCGGACCCCGCGGGGCCGCGGCGACCCGGGGTCAGCGGGCGCGCGGCTTCCGCGCGGTCGGAACCGTGGTCGCGCGCTTGCGAGCCGGGCGGGCGGCACGGGCCCCGCCGCGGGCCTTCGTTTCGCGGCGGGCCCCCGGCGAGGCTCCGCGCGGCGGCGTGGCCCGCGGGGCGGACGACCGCCGGCCCGCGAGCCGCTCGATCGCCGCGGCGAGCTCGTGCGCCGAGGTCCGGAACGCGGTCCACGGATCCGGCGTCCGCGCGACCCGGTCGGGGACGGTTCGGATGTTGAGCTCGCGCGGGTCGAGGTCCGCGTCGAGCTCGTCCCAGCCGATCGGCGTCGAGACCGTCGCCGGCTCCTTGGCGCGCAGCGACCAGGGCGCCACGACGGTCTTGCCGCGTCCGTTCTGCAGGTAGTCCACGTACACCTTCCCGCCTCGGGCTCTCTTCGACCGCTCGAGCGTCGTGGTGCGGGGCAGGGAGTCGACGACGAGGCGCGCGACGATCCCGGCGAAGTCGCGGACGACGTCGTGGTCGTTCTCCGGCTTCAGCGGCACGTAGAGATGGAGTCCCTTTCCGCCGGAAGTCTTCAGGAAGGACCGGAGGCCCGCCCGGTCGAGGATCTCGCGGACGCGCGGAGCGACCGCGGCGGCGGCGGGGAAGCCGTCCTCCGGCGGATCGAGGTCCCAGACCACGTAGTCGGGCTTCTCGAGGTCCGGCACGCGCGACGCCCACGGATGGAGGTCGATCGTCCCCAGGTTCGCGACGTAGCGGAGGGTCGGCTCGTCGTTGCAGAGCAGGTACCGCACGACGCCGCGCGGGGAGTCGGGGGAGCGCACGGCGACGGTGGGGATCCAGGTCGGGAGCGACCCGGGCTGATCCTTCTGGAAGAAGCCTGAGCCCCCGATCCCGTTCGGGAAGCGTACGAGGGTGAGCGGGCGGCCCTCGAGCCAGGGCACGATCGTCGCGCCCATCGTCCGGTAGTAGGCGAAGACGTCGCCCTTCGTGATCCCCGATCCCGGATAGAAGATCTTGCCCGGGTTCGTGAGCTCCACGTCGGGCGGCGCGCTGCCGCGGCCCGCCCGCGAGCGTCGCGCCGCTGCCGCCGATCGGGACGGATCCGCGTCCGGCGTCGCGCGTCGCGCCCCCCGCCCCCTCGCTTGCGCGGAACCGGCCGCGGCCCTCCCGCCGGAGCGCGACGTCGCGCCCCGTGCCGCCGCCCGTGTGGTGGACCGTCTCCGGGCCGCGCGCGGCACGGCCCTGGCTCCCGGGGTCCGCTCCGGCGCCCGCGCGCCCGTCGCCCGAGCGGGGCTGCCGTCGCCGCCCGGGGCCTCGGCGACCTCGCGGACGACTTCCGCGGGGGATTTGTCCTCGCGCAGGCCCTTGAAGGACGGGTGGCGGAGCTTCCCGTCGGACGTCCACTCGGTGAACTCGACCTGCGCCACGAGGCGCGGCTCGACCCACCGGGCGCCGGGCTCGCGCGGCGGGTCGGCGAACGGCGGCCGCGGCCGCTCCAGCTTCCGCAGGCGCGCGTGGACGTCGGCGAGGGTCTTCGCGTCGAAGCCGGTCCCCACCTTGCCGGCGTAGACGAGCTCGCCGTCGCGGTGGTAGCCGAGCAGCAGCGACCCGAAGTGCGAGCGGCCGCCCTGCGGCGGGGTGAAGCCGCCGATCACCAGCTCCTGGCTGCCGATGCACTTGATCTTCTGCCAGTCGGGGGAGCGCTCCGGCCGGTACGGGGCATTCGCCCGCTTGGCGATCACGCCCTCGAGGCCGCGCTTGCAGGCGAGATCCCGGAACGACCGGCCGCGGCCCTCGACGTGGTCGCTGAACCGGAGCCGCCGCGGCGCCTGCGCGAGCCAGGCGCGGAGCACGCGCTTCCGATCCACGAGGGGAGCCGGGTCCAGCCGGCGGCCCTCGGCGTAGGGCAGGTCGAAGACGAAGTAGTGGAGCGGGGCGGCCGCGCTCGCGGCCTCGATGTCGGCTTTCCCGCCCAGGTGGATGCGGCCCTGGAGGAGCTCGAAGCGCGTGCGGCCCTCCTCGTCGAAGGCCACGATCTCGCCGTCCATCACGAAGTCGCCGCCGGGGAGATCGCCGAGCGCCGTCGCGACCTCCGGATACCGGAAGGCCACCTCCTTGTCGTTGCGCGTGACGAGGCGGACCGTCCCCTTTCGGCGGTACGCCATCGCGCGGACGCCGTCGAGCTTGATCTCGAAGAGCCAGCCGGGGCCCGTCGGCACGTCCTTCACGAGCCTCGCCTTCTGGAACCCCACGCTCGCGGGGAATCGCGCGCGCGGGGCGACCGCCTCCGGCAGGGACTCCAGCTCGCGCAGCACGCTGCTGTTCCACTGCGGCGCGCCCTTCGCGTCGCCGACCTCCTCGACGGTGAGCCCGCTCAGGACGGAGGCGGGGTCCTCGGCGGTCACGTCCCGGTCGGGGTCGACGAACTCGTCGCGTTCCTTGATGAGGAGCCACTCGTCCTTGCCGTCGCGGGGCTTCATCCGGACCAGGGCCCACCCGCCGCGGAGCTTCCGGCCGAGCAGGGTGACCTTGAGGCTGCCGGAGGCGACGCTGCCCTCGCGCAGCGTGAACGGGCCGCTGTCCCAGACGATCACCGAGCCGGCGCCGTACTCCCCCTTCGGAATGGTGCCCTCGAAGTGGGCGTAGGAGAGAGGGTGGTCCTCGACGTGGACCGCGAGACGCCGCTCCCTGGGGTCGAGCGAGGGGCCCTTCGGGACCGCCCACGACACGAGAACCCCGCCGATGGCGAGCCGGAAGTCGTAGTGGAGGCGGGAGGCGGCGTGCTTCTGGACGACGAAGAAGCCGTCGCCGGATCCGGGATCGAAGGGCTCGGCGGTCTTGCGAGGGTCCCGCTTGCGGCGGTATTCGGCGAGCTTGCGCTCGGCGCCCGTCGAGCGACGCGAGCCGGACCCCCGGGCGCCTGCGCCCGCCGAGGATCCCTCGGGCGCGCCCTTCGCGCCTGGCCGCGGTCGCCCGGGGGACCTCGCGGCTCCGGCGGCGTTCCTTCCGCCCCGGGCTCGTCGACCGCCGACACCCCTGCGTTTCTGCATCAACTGCTTGCTCCAAAGGATAACGGAGCCTTACAGTTGCCCTGGTCCGAGCACCCCATCAGGAGGGAACGCTAGTGGCCCCGCGCCCGTCGTGGAGAGGCTTCCTGAGGTTGAGCCTCGTGAACGTCCCCGTCCGGCTCTACCCGGCGACCGCGTCGCAGGCGACGGTGAGCTTCAACCAGCTCCACCGTGAATGCGGGAGCCGGATCAATATGAAGCGCTGGTGCAAGTCGTGCGAACGCGAAGTGGAGTGGGACGAGGTGGTGAAGGGATACGAGTACGGGCGCGACAGGTACGTGACGCTCGAGAAGGACGAGATCGACAACGTCAAGCTCGAGACCAGCGAGGCCATCAAGCTCGTCGAGTTCGTGGGCGACGACGAGCTCCCGTCGCTCTACGTGCAGGACGCCCACTACCTGGTTCCGGACGGGCGCGTCGCGGGGGAGGCCTACGCGGTGCTGCGCGAGGCGATGAAGGGCAAGGTGGGCATCGGCAAGCTCGTTCAGAGCGGCCGCGAGCGCGTCGTCGCGATCCAGCCGTGGGACCGGGCGCTCGTCATGTACACGCTCCACTACGCCGACGAGGTGCGCACCCTCGAGGAGATCGGCCTGGAAGCGCCTCGTGAGAAGCCGTCGGACGCGGAGCTCGCGCTCGCGCGGCAGCTCGTGGACAGCGTCTCGGGGCACTTCGACATCTCGGCCTACAAGGACGAGTACCGCGATGCGCTGATGAAGGTCATCCGGCAGAAGGTCGAGGGCGAGGAGGTGACGCCGACCTACGCCGGCGAGGAGCCGCAGGTCATCGACCTGATGGAGGCGCTCAAGGCCAGCCTCGACAAGGCGGGGAAGGCGAAGAAGAAGCCCGCGCGCGCCGAGCTCCCGGCCGGCCGGAGAGCGGCCGCGGCCGAGCGCGCGGAGAAGGACGCCCGGCCGAAGCGGCGGGCCCGCGGAGGTCGCTGAGGGAGCGGCGGCTGCCCGTGCGGAGCGCGCCGGCCCGCTTCGCGCCGACGTCGGGGGGCGCCTTCGCCGGCGAGCGCGTCGCCTTCCTCGGAACGCTGGGCTGCCTCTCTCGCGCGGAGGCCCGGGCGCTCGTGCGCCGCCTGGGCGGCGACGTGGCCGCCGCTCCCGGAGCCGCCACCACGCTCCTCGTCGTCGGCGAGCGCGAGCCCCCGGCCGCCTCGGCAGCCGGACGCAGCCTGGCCGCGGCGCGGCGCGGCGCCTGGCCGCGGCTCCGGGTCCTCGACGAAGCGGCGTTCTGCGAGCGGGCCGGCGTCACGTCAACGGCCGAGCTTCGGGACCGCTACCACTCCCTTCGCGAGATCCGGCGGCGCTTCCCGCACCTGCGGGAAGACCGGATCCGGTACCTCGAGACCTGGGGGCTGGTCCAGCCCGCCCGCGTCACGCGGGGGGACCGCTGGTACACCTTCGATCACCTCGCCCGCCTGGCGGAGCTGAACCGCCGGCTCGAGGCCGGCGCGTCGCTGCGTGCGGCCGTCCGCGATCTCGTGGCGGAGCGCGAGGGCCAGCTCGGCCTGGATCTCCGGCCGCGCACCCCGGGCGTCACGGTCCTGGCGTTCCCCGGGGCCGATCCCGGCGAGGCGGAGATCCTGTTCGCGCGGGGGGCGGAGCTGGAAGGGCTGCCCGGCGGCGCGTCCGCGGCTGCGCGGGCGTACGAGGAAGCCCTCCGGGTGGACCCGGGCCTCGTGCCGGCGCTCATCAACCTCGCCAACCTCCACTACCTGGACGGCGACCTCGAGCGCGCCCGGGAGCTCTACGGGAGGGCGGCGGCCCTCGCCGCCGAGGACTGGTTCCAGATCCCCTTCAACCTCGCGAACATCGCCCACGACCGCGGCCGCTACGCCGAGGCGGAGCGGCTCTACCGCCGGGCGGTGGAGCTCGAGCCGGGCTACGCGGACGCCCACTTCTATCTCGCCCTCACCCTCGAGAAGCTCGGACGCTCGGCCGACGCCAAGCCCCACTGGCGGGCCTACCGCACCCTCGAGCCCAGGGGCGAATGGGTGCGGCTGGCGCGGGAGATGGAGAGGGAGTAGACCGGATCTTCCCACCGCCCGGCGGGATGCCGGAAGTTCCTACACGGCAGGGGGAAAGCGGCCGAGGGCTCGCGCCGCGTCAAGCCGTCGCTCAGCGCGTTCGCGCGAGCTCGCGTGCTTGGGACAAGGTGCTGTGTGACATGCGCTTGGAGGTCGCGGGCGGACCCCGAGCCGGTCTGGCGCCACCGGCCCCCTGCACGTCGTCGCGGCGCGGTCCCGCTCTTGCGCCCGCCCTCCGCGGAGCCCGTCCGGGCTCCGTTGCGCCAACTCTACAGGAGGTCACGATGGTGCGCTTCGCCAGAAG
>DATBJZ010000082.1:0-12704 GCA_036556125.1 Gemmatimonadota bacterium
GGGGCTGCCGACCGTCGAGGTGCACGAGACCGCCGGGCACCCCGTGGTCTACGCCGAGGACCTGCGGGCCGAGGGTCCCGCGCTGCTCCTCTACGGCCACTACGACGTGCAGCCGGCGGAGCCGCTCGAGCTCTGGGAGACCGGGGCGTTCGAGCCCGCCGTGCGCGACGGCGAGCTCTACGCGCGCGGGGCCGCGGACGACAAGGGACAGGTGTGGTCGCACCTGTGGGCCGTCGGCGCCTGGCTGCGTGCGGCCGGCCGCCTGCCCGGGCGACTCAAGATCCTGATCGAGGGCGAGGAGGAGATCGGCAGCCCGAACCTCGAGCGCTACGTCGCCGAGAACCGCAGCCGGCTGGCGGCGGACGCGGTCGTGATCTCCGACTCGCCGATGCTCGAGCGCGGCGTTCCGTCGCTCTGCTACGGCCTCCGCGGCATGTCGTACCAGGAGATCTTCGTCACGGGCCCGGCCGGCGACCTGCACTCGGGGTCGTTCGGAGGCGCCGTCGCGAACCCCGCGGGGGCGCTGGCGGCGATCCTGGCGGGGCTCAAGGACGAACGGAACCGCGTCGCGATCCCCGGCTTCTACGACCGGGTGCGGCCGCTGTCCGAGGCCGAGCGGCGCGCGCTCGCCGGTCTTCCCTTCGACGAGGCGGCGTACCGCGAGCGCCTCGGCGTCCCCGAGCTCGTCGGCGAGGAGGGCTTCACGACGCTGGAGCGCGTCTGGGCGCGGCCGACGCTCGAGATCAACGGGCTCTTGTCGGGCTACACCGGCGAGGGCGCCAAGACCGTGCTCCCGGCCCGCGCGATGGCCAAGGTCTCGATGCGGCTCGTCCCGGACCAGGACCCCGACGAGATCGCCCGCCTCTTCGAGCGGCGCGTGCGCGCGCTCACCCCGCCGGGGGTGCGCGTCGAGGTGCGCGCGCACCACGGGAACCGGCCGTTCCTCGCTCCGGTGGACGATCCGGCGGTCGCCGCCGCCGCCCGTGCGCTGGCGCGCGGCTTCGGCCGCGAGCCGGTGATGATCCGCGAGGGCGGCTCCATCCCGGTGGCGGTGACCCTCGCGGAGACGCTCGCCGCGCCGGTCGTCCTGATGGGCTTCGGCACGCCCGACGAGAACGCCCACGCGCCGAACGAGCACCTGAGCCTGGAGAACTTCGAGGGCGGCGCGCGCGCCGCCGCGCTGTTCCTGGAGGAATTCGCAAACTCGCGGTTTCGCCCCTCGGGGCGCGCGGAGTAGCGTTCGGCCCGACTCCCCTCCCGAACACCGACCAGGAGGTCCGATGGCCCTCTTCCGATCCCGCTTCGCGACGCGAATCGGGCTCCTCCTCCTCGGCTTCCGGCTCCTGCGCGCGCTGCTCCAGGCGCGGAAGGCCCGGCGCGCGCGCGCGCTCGTCGTCCTCCTGGCGCTGTCCTGGCCGGCGTCGGCCGCGGCCCAGCACTCGCCCCGCATCGCGGACACGACCGAGCTCGGGGTCGAGCTCCGCTTCTCGGACGAGGTCATCACGTTCGCGGGCCTGATCCAGGCTCCGCTCGCCGTCGAGACCGACGTCCGGGGCGGGTTCGGCATCGGCAACCCCGACGACGGCGACTCCGAGGTCTTTCTGACGGGCGGGCTGCGGCACCTGCTCACCGAGGGTCGCGGACGCTTCCCGCTGGCGGTGGCGCTGGACGGGCAGCTGGACCTGCTCTTCCTCGACGACACCCGCGTCCTGATCACGGCCGGACCCAGCTTCGGCGGCGAGGTGGGGCGGGCGCGGGCCCTCACGCCCTTCGTGCAGCCGCTCTTCGTCTTCTCGGACGACGGCCGCGACTCCGACACCGAGATCGGGCTGCGCGGCGGCGCCGACTACGAGATCACGGAGACGGTGGAGTTCCGGGGCAGGCTGCTGCTGGACGGCGACACGGAGCTGACCGCGGGGCTCTGGTTCGAGTTCTGAGGCCGGACCTCCTCGAGGTACTCGGCCTCGGCGTTCACGTCCCAGAGGTCGTGGCGCTCGCCGAGGAGGTTCCGGACGGCGAGGAGTCCGGTGAGCATCGAGTGGTCCTGGTTGTTGTACCGGTGCAGCCCGTTGCGCCCGACCGTCATCACGTTCTCGAATCCCGCGAGGAACCCGCGCAGGACCGCGACGTGCTCCGCGTACGCCGCGTCGTACAGCGGATAGCTGCGCGGCTGCCGCACGACGAAGCCGTCGGTCACCTGCTCGCGGCGGGCCAGCCCCAGCGCGGCGAGCTCCCGCGCCGCGAGGGTCACGAGGTCCTCGTCGCGCATGGACCAGATCCGGTCGGTGCGGAAGCAGAAGTACTCGAGCCCCAGGCTCGTGGTCTCCGGGTCGGGGACCATCGCCGGGCTCCAGTTGCGGAAGTTCTGGATGCGGCCGACCCGCACGTCGGGGGCGTGCACGTAGATCCAGTTGTCGGGGAAGAGGTCGCGCCGGCGGACGATCAGGTTCACGGTGATCAGGTCGCGGTGGCGGAGCCCGGCCGCCGCGTCCAGCACGACGGGCGGCGGCGCCGGCTCCAGCGCGCGGATCAGCTCGCCGAGGGGTGCGCTGGAGATCACGGCCGCGACCGGCATCCGGCGCCGGACGCCCGCTTCCTCGAGCTCGAGCTCAACCGCGCGCCCGCCCGCGTGGAGCACGCGCGTCGCGCGGGCGCCGAGACGGACCGGGATCCCGCGGTCCTCCACCCGGGCGGCGAGCCGCTCCCACATCTGTCCCGGACCGAGCCGCGGGTAGTCGAACTCCTCGATCAGTGACGTGATCGCGCGGCCGTTGCGCTTGCCGAAGAGGGCGTCGCGCACGGCGCCGACGAGGTCCAGCTCCTTGATGCGCTGGGCGGCCCACTCGGCGCGGATCTCGGCCGCGGGGACGCCCCAGACCTTCTCGGTGTAGGTCTTGAAGAACGTCCGGTAGAGCTCGCGCCCGAACCGGCTGGAGACCCATCCCTCCAGGCTCTCGACGTTCCGCGGCGGCATCACCCGCGCGCGGACGTAGCTCGCGAGCACGCGGGCCGTGCGCCACGCCCCCAGACCCGCGATCGCGTTGCCGGGACGCAGCGGGTACCAGAAGAAGCGGCCGCGGTAGTAGATGCGCGAGAGCCGGGGGCGCCGCAGGAATTCGTCCCCCAGCACCGCCCTCCAGAGCGACTGCACGGCGGCGTTCTTGGTGAAGAACCGGTGGCCGCCGATGTCGAACCGGTAGCCCTTGTAGACCTCCGTCCGGGCGAGGCCTCCGACCGTCGGCGCCGCCTCGAACACGACGGCGGGCAGGCCGGCCTCGGCGCAGGCGTGCGCGGCGGTCAGGCCCGCAGGCCCGGCTCCGACGATGGCGACGGGGTGCTCCACGGCGGCCGAATCTAGCCGCGTGAGGCGATGCGTCCACCGACCGGTGGACGAGGCGGGGGCGACCGACGGGACCGGACGGTCTGCGACCGTGGCGAAACGCCCGCCGCGCGGCGCCGTGCGGCGGGCCCCGGCACGCGCGTCCGGAACCCGGTCGCCGCAGGCGCAGGCGCCCGGACGTCCCGCGTCGCGGATGTCCACGGCCCCGGAACAAAATGGCGGTCGAGCCGCCCGCCCCGCGGCGGCGGCGGCCGTCCACGCCGGGAGCGCGCCCGCCGAAGGGGCCGGCGGCCGTCCCGCGCGGCCCGTCCGCGGCCGAGCTGTCCGATTCCCGGGCGCGCCCGCGACTCGTCACGGAGTCCGCGCCCCCGGGCGGGGCGTCGCGGTTGCAGGTCAGGCGACCGTGGCGGCGTCGCGTGGAGGACGGCACGGCCGGGCGCGACCGCGCGCGGCGAGCCGCCCGGGGGGGAGGACGCCAACGACACGGGGGAGCCCGATGCGAGGTTCGATCCGCCTGCGCGACGCACGCGGCACGACGGTCGCCGAGATGGCGATCGTGCTCCCGCTCGTGCTCGTGCTCGTGATGGGGGTCTTCGACTTCAGCCGGCTCTTCTACACCCGTCTCACGCTCCAGCACGCGGTGCGCGAGGCGGTCCGGTTCGCCGTGACCGGGAACGCCTCGGTCGACCCCCAGACGGGCGACCCGCTCACCCGGATCGAGTCCATCCGCCGGAAGATCGTCGAGAACGCGGTGAACCTGGACGTGGACGTGGACGCGATCGTGGTCACGCCGGCGGACGGCGGCGGACCCGGCGACGTGGTCACGGTCGCGACCACCTTCTCCTACGAGATGGCGACGCCGGTCCTGCACCCGTTCTTCCCGGGCGGGCGCTACGACTTCGGCGTGTCGAGCGCGATGAAGAATGAGCCGTTCTACACGGACTGAGCGTCGGCGCTCCTCCCTGCGCGCGGACGAGCGGGGCACGGCGCTCGTCGAGTTCGCGATGGTGGCCTCGCTGCTCCTCGTCCTGGTGCTGGGCGTCGTGGAGTACGGAAACGCCTTCAGCACCGTGCACACGCTCTCGAGCCTCTCGCGGGAATCCGCCAACCTGGCGGCGCGCGGCGCGACGCTCGGGCAGGCGATCGACGCCGCGCTGGCCGGCGGCGCGGAGCTCGCCCTGGCGTCGCGCGGCGGCGTCGTCGCGAGCCGCATCGCGATGCGTGACGGGACGCCCGTCGTCGAGGAGCAGGCGGCGTCGCCCGGATGGGCCGGGGGCAGCCGGCTCGGAGGCCTCGGAGGCCCGGCGCCCGAAGCCGGGGACTGGGGCCTGGCGGAGGACCAGATCGTCTACACGGTGGAGATCTTCTACGGCTACGAGCCCGTGACGCCGTTCCAGGGCGCCTTCGGGCTCGGCATCCCGGAGACCCTGTATGAGCGCGGCATCTTCTAGCCTCCGGCGCGCCCTGCGTCGCGGACGTCGCGGCGGCGTGCTCGTGATGATGGCGGCGTCGATGGTGGCCCTGCTGGGGTTCGTGGGCCTCGCCCTGGACAGCGCGCGCGGCTACGTGCTGCGCTCGCGGCTCTCGCGCGCCGTCGACGCGGCCGCGCTGGGCGGGGCGCGCGCGCTGCGCCTGAGCCAGGCCGACGCGGAGACGCGCGCCCGGACGCTGGCGGCGGCGAACGGGGTCCGGCCCGAGGACGGGACGACCCTCGACATCGGCTTCGGCACGAACGCCGAGGGCGAGAGCACGATCCAGGTCGCGGCGAGCCGCACGATCCCCACGACGTTCATGCGGATCCTCGGCCGCACCGAGATGCAGGTCCGCTCCCAGGCGGTGGCCGCGGTCACGCCGCTGGACCTCGTGCTCGTCCTGGACCAGTCCGGCTCGCTCGCCGCGATGAACGCCTTCGACGACCTGCAGGAGGCGGCGCGGAACTTCGTCGAGGAGTTCAGCGAGACCGTGGACCAGGTGGGGCTCGTGTCGTTCCAGGTCAAGGCGCAGACCCACGTCCTGATCGACTCCCCGTTTCAGAGCTCCATCCGCACCAAGATCAACGGCATGACGTCGGTCGGGGACACCAACTCGCGCGAGGGCCTGCGCTTCGGCGACGTGCAGCTCGGGACCGCGAACGTCCGGGACCGTTCGATCAAGGTGATCGTGTTCTTCACCGACGGACGGCCGACGGCGTTCCGCGGCTCGCTCGGGGGCGTGGACCGGGCGATGGCGGTGTACACCACCGTCACGGGCCGCGTGCGCGGCTACTTCAACAACCCGGACGCGCTCCCGATCAACCAGGCCGCGACGCCCAGCGGCTGCCAGGACGTGTCCACGTGCTTCGGGATGAACGAGAGCCAGGTGCGCACGCGCGCCCGCAACGACGCGCTCGCGATGGCCTCGACGATCCGCGACGAGGGCGTCTACATCTTCTCGATCGGGCTCGGCAATCCGAACGCCTCGGATCCGATCCTGGTCCCCGACATGGACTTCCTGCGGCGGATCGCGAACGAAGGCGGGATCATCTCGTCCTCCCAGCCCAAGGGTCAGGCCTACTTCGCGCCCTCCGCCGCGGAGCTCGACGAGGTCTTCCGCACGGTGGCCGAGAACATCCTCGTGCGCCTGGCGGAATAGCCCGCGGAGCGGCGGTCGCCGCGGCGGGTCCCCCCGCGGCGCCCCGGGGCGTGGACAGCGCGGCGCGGCGGACGACAAGTTCGCCGTGCGTCCCCGCCTCCACGCCGCACCTCGCCGGAGCGTCCGCCGCGTTGCCGACCGTCCCTCCGCCCGGTCCCCCGCACGCCCCGCGGCGCGTCCCGCTCGTCCGGCGCCCGGCCGCCGCCGCGCTCGTCCTCGCGGCGGGGCCGTCGCCCGCCGCCCTCCAGGAGCGCGACCCGGCGGACGCAGCCACGCTCGAGGAGCCCGGCCCGGCGCCCCCCGCCCCCGGCCTCGTGCTCGCCACGCCGCGCTTCGGGTTCCGCGCGGCCGTCGGCCGACTCGTCGCGGCGCTCGCGGGCTGATCGCGGGAGCGGCCGTCGTGGAGCGCCCCGACGCGACGTTCGCCCGGCCCGCCCCCGAGGCGCTGCTCGTGATCCCCGTTCGGGACGCCGCGGCGGCCGTGCAGCGCACGCTCCGCGCGGCGCTCGCGGCGCGCGCCGCCGCCGGCGGCTGGCCCGGGCGGATCGTGGTCGTGGACGACGGCTCCGACCCCGCCCAGGCGGCGGCGCTCGCCGACGCCGTCCGGTCGGCGCACGCGGAGCCCGGCCTCGCCGGCGCGCTCGCCCTCGTGCGCCTGCCGGCGTCGCGCGGCCCGGCGGCGGCGCGGAACCGCGGCGCCCGCGAGGCCGGGGCGGCGACCGAGGTCCTCGGCTTCCTGGACGCGGACCTGGAGGTCTCGGCGCGCGCGTTCATCCGGGCCCGGAGCCGGATGGCGTCCCTCCCGCATCGCGTCGCGGGCGTCTTCGGCAGCTACGACGATCGTCCGGAGAGTCCCGGGTTCCCGGGCCGGTTCCGGAACCTGCTCCATCACTGGATCCACCAGCAGGGCGCCGGCGAGGCCGAGACCTTCTGGGCCGGCCTCGGCTTCCTCCGCCGCGAGGCCTTCGACGCCGCCGGCGGGTTCGACGAGACGTTCCGCGCGGCCTCGATCGAGGACATCGAGCTGGGCCTGAGGCTCCGGGACGCTGGATGGGCGCTCCGCCTCGACCCCGATCTCCAGGGACGGCATCTGAAGGACTGGTCGCTGGCCTCCGCCTTCCGCGCGGACGTCGCGCACCGCGCCTACCCGTGGACGCTCCTGAGCCTCACGCGCCGGCGCTTCCCCTCCACCCTCAACCTGGCGGCGCGCCAGCGGCTCGCCGCGGCGGGGGCGCTCGCCCTCCCCGCGGGGCTCGCGGCGGCGGCGTGGTTTCCGCCCGCCGCGACCGTCGCGGCCGCAGGCCTGGGGGCGGTGGTCGCCACGAACCGCGGGCTGTACGCGCTCGCCGCCCGCCGCGGCGGGGCGAGGTTCGCCCTCGCGGCGGTGCCGCTCCACCTCATCCACTACCTGGCGTCCTGGATCGGTCTCCTGGGCGGGGTCGCGGCCTGGGTCGGCGGCCGGAGACTCGGAAAGCGGGTGCGCGGCGGCCAGCGCGACGGGCGGCCCGGCTCGAGGCCGCCGGGCTGACGGAGGGGCGCGAGGTCCAGGATCACGGTGTTCCAGGGATCCCCCGTCTCGTAGACGAGGGGCAGCCGGGAGGCGTAGGCGCGGTGGAAGGGCGCCAGGTTCTTCCAGGACTCGCGGCCTTCGGGACCGGCGATCAGGAAGTCCGCGCCCGACGAGGCGAGCTGCCGTGCGAAGGACCGCGGTTCGTCGGTGGCCGGCCAGGGCACGGACTGCAGCCCGGCCAGGTGGAAGGCGACCTGCGGCTTGCGGGCGGAGAGGATCGACCCCGCCGGCAGCGCGCGGCCGGCCCACAGCGCGGAGCGGCGGAACTGCGCGTGGGGACCCGGCAATCCCGCGAGCTCGTTGCCCGCGCGCATCCGGGCCCGCACGTCCGCCGACCGGCGCGCGGCGTCGGCGGCGGCCGCCGCCTGCGAGAGGCAGAGCGCCAGCCCGGCGGCGGCGAGCGCGCGGCCGCCGGCGCGGCGGGCCAGGTCGAGGACCGCGAGGAGCATGACGGGGAGGAGCGGCAGGAGGAGCCTCTCGATCGGGGCGCTCCATCCGAGGACGAGGAGGAAGCCGCCCGCGAGCCACGCGGGTGCGGCGTCCCCGCGGCGCGCGCGCAGGCTCCAGCCGCACCAGAGCGCGAGTCCGACGAGGGCGAGCACGTTGGCCGTGAAGCGGAGCGCGCCGGTGCGCTCGGTCCAAGGCAGGAGGAGGCCGCCCAGCGGGCCGTAGCCGAAGAACCACTGGACGTGCCAGCCGAGGACCTCGAGCCGCGAGCGCGTCGGCCCGCCCGAGTAGCGGCTCGCGAGCTCGTGGGCGTAGCCGGTCTCGGACCCGAGCGGCCCGACCCACGGCGCGGCCGCGATGGCGAGCCCGGCCGCGGCCGCCAGGGCGGCCCGGCGCCGCGGCACGCCGCCGCCGCGGAGGAGCGCGACCCCGAGCGCCGCCACGAGCGCGAGGCCGACCGCCCGAAACCACGCCGCGAGCACGGCGCAGGCGAGCGCCCCCGCGAGGGGGACGCCCCAGCGCCCGGCGTCGGAACGGTCGAAGAGGAGGAGCCCCGCCAGCGACGCGGCGAGGAACGGCGCCTCGCTGAAGGTGTCCCCGGCGTGGACGACGAACAGCGGCGAGAGCGCGATCGACCACGCGGCCGCGAGCGCGAGTCCCCGTCCGCGGCGGGCGAGCCAGAGGCCGGCCAGGACGACCGCCGCGAGTCCCGCCAGACCGGCCTCCGCCTTGAGCGCCGCGAGCGACCCGTCCGTCAGGGCGTGAACCGGAGCGTAGAACGCGGGCAGCGCCGCGGGGAGGCGGGTGTGGGGCGGGGTCCCGGGCAGGTGGAGGTCCACCAGGCCGCGTCCCTCGGCCAGCGCGCGGGCGAGCAGCAGGTGGATGACGTTGTCCCCCGCGGCCGCCGGACGGGGGTCGTACAGCAGCGTCCACAGGGCCGCGTACGCCAGTCCCGCGGCGCCGAGCGCGGCGGCGAACGCCGTCCGCGAGATGCGCGGCTCCGGCCGCTCGCGCGGGTTGCGGCCGACCGGCGCTGCGGCCTCGCGCCGCCGCGCGGCCGTGGGTCCGCGGCTGCGGCGCTGGCTCACGCGCGCCCGCGCAAGGACTGTCGGCGGCGGCTCACGCGCGGCACGCTACCGCACGCGCGCGCGGCGCGTCAAAGGCCGCGCCGAGCGCGTCGGCGCGGTTTGACAACCGCTTCGGGCGGCCGGTACTGTACCCCGGACGTCCGGGCGCCGTCCCCGGCTCCCTCCCCCACGCGCCGTGCCGAGACGTCGCCGTCCCCCGCGCCGCCGTCCGACGGCGCGCACGTCCCCCCGCGCGAGGAGGCGCCGCCTTGATCCTTCCCGAGGAGCTCCGGTACACCGAGGAGCACGAGTGGCTCGCCCTCGACGAAGCGAGCGGCGTCGGCACGGTGGGCATCACCGACTACGCGCAGGGGGAGCTGGGCGACGTCGTCTACGTGGAGCTGCCGGAGAAGGGACGCCGCATCGCCGCGAAGGAGCCCTTCGGCACGATCGAGGCCGTGAAGACGGTCTCCGAGCTCTTCGCTCCGGTGTCCGGCGAGGTGATCGAGGTCAACGAGCGCCTGGCGGCGAACCCGGAGCTCGTGAACGCGGAGCCCTACGGAGCCGGATGGATGATCCGCGTCAAGCTCGACGATCCCGCCGACGCCTCCAGGCTCCTCTCCGCCGAGGCCTACGGGAGGCACGTCGGCTGACGCCGCCCCGCGCCGCTCGCGCCCGATGACGTTCGTTCCGGTGAGTCCCGACGACCGCACGGCGATGCTCGCCGCGCTGGGGGTGGCGGACGTCTCGGAGCTCTGGTCGTCGATCCCTCCGGAGCTCGTTCTCGACCGGCCGCTGGACCTTCCGCCGCGGCTCTCCGAGATGGAGGCGCGCCGGGAGCTCGCACGCCTCGCCGCGCGCAACGTCTCGGCGGCCACGCACGCGAGCTTCCTCGGCGTCGGCGCCTACGACCACTTCGTTCCGAGCGTGGTCAATCACCTCCTCCTGCGCTCGGAGTTCTACACCGCCTACACGCCCTACCAGCCCGAGGTCTCGCAGGGGACGCTGCAGGCGATCTACGAGTTCCAGAGCCTGATCTGCGCGCTCACCGGGATGGAGGTGGCGAACGCCAGCGTGTACGACGGCGCGTCGGCGCTCGCGGAAGCGGCGCTGATGGCGGCGGCGATCACGCACCGGCCCCGCCTTGCGGTCTCCGCCGGCGTGAACCCGGCCTGGCGGGACGTCGTGGCCACCTACCGCCGCGGCCGCGGCGAACCCGCCCACGAGGTTCCGCTCGGCCCCGACGGCCGCACCGACCCGGCGGCCCTGGCGCGCGCGCTGGGGGACGGGCCCGCCGCGCTCCTTGTCCAGTCGCCCAACTGGGTCGGCGTCGTGGAGGACGTGCCCGCCGCCGCCGAGGCGGCGCGCGCGGCGGGCGCCCTGCTGGTGGTCGCCGCCGACCCCTTCGCGCTCGGCGTGCTCGAGGCCCCGGGCCGGCACGGCGCCGACGTCGTGGTCGGCGAGGGTCAGGGACTGGGCAATCCGCTCTCCCTGGGAGGTCCGTACCTGGGGTTTCTCGCGTCGCGCCGCGAGCACATCCGGCGGATGCCCGGCCGCATCATCGGCCGCAGCGTCGACGCGGAGGGCCGCACGGCCTACGTGATGGTGCTCCAGACCCGGGAGCAGCACATCCGGCGGGAGAAGGCGACCTCGAACCTCTGCACGAACCAGGGCCTGAACGCGCTCGCCGCGACGATCTACCTGAGCGCCGTGGGCCGCAGCGGCTTCCTCGCGGCGGCGCGGGCCTGCTTCCAGGGGGCGCACTACGCGGCGCGGCGCATCGCGGCCCTCCCCGGGTACGCGCTGGCGTTCGAGGCGCCGTTCTTCCACGAGTTCGCCGTCCGCACGCCGGTCGAGCCGTCGCGGATCGCGCGCGAGGGACTGGAGGCCGGCCTCCTCGCGGGCATCCCGCTCGACACCCATCCGCTCGGCCGGTCCCTGCCCGCGGAGCTCGAGCCGGAGCGGCTGCTCCTGGTGGCGGTCACCGAGACGCGCACGCGCGACGAGATCGAGCGCCTGGTGGCGCTCCTGGCGCGCGTCGGCGGAGGCCGGACCGCCTCGGCGGGCGGCCGCGCCGCCCCGGAGCGGTGGCGCGCGCCGGCGCCGGCGGGAGCCGGCTGATGGCGCGGCTGGTGTGGCACGGGCACGCCTGCTTCACGGTCGAGTCCCGCGACGGCCGCGTGATCCTCGATCCCTTCCTCAGCGGGAACCCGGCCGCGGACGTCGGTCCCGACGGGATCGGCCGCGTGGATGCGGTGCTCGTGACGCACGGCCACGGCGACCACTTCGGCGACGCGCTCGAGATCGCGCTCGCGCAGGGCGCCACCGTCGTGGCCGCCTTCGAGCTCGCCGCCTGGTGCCAGGCCCAGGGCGCGACGGCGCATCCGATGGCGATCGGCGGCGCCCACGCCTTCCCGTTCGGCTGGGTGAAGCTCGTGCCCGCCGCGCACGGCAGCCTCTTCGAGAAGGACCCGGCGTTCAGCACGAACCCCGCCGGCATCCTGTACCGGGCCGAGGGCAAGCTCCTCTACCACCTCGGCGACACCGCGCTGACCGCGGACCTGCGCCTCCTCGGAGAGCTGCACCGCTTCGACGTCGCGCTGGTGCCCATCGGCGACAACTACACGATGGGTCCGGAGGACGCGCTCCGGGCCGTCGAGTTCCTGAAGCCGCGCCTGGCGGTGCCGATGCACTACGACACGTTCGAGGTGATCCGGCAGGACGCGCGCGCCTTCGCGCGCGCGGTCGAGGCCGCCGGACACGCGCGCTGCGCCGTGCTGAAGCCCGGCGACGCGCTGGAATTCTGACCCGCCCGGAAGGGGGACGCATGCCGAGGTCCGCTGCCGCACCACGTTCGACCCTGCGCTTCGCCGGCGCGTTCGCCGCCGCGCTCGCGAGCGCGCCGGCCGCCGCACAGGAAGGCGCCCCCCCGCCGGGCCACGGCGAGCACGCCGCCCCGGCGGACGGACGCGCCGAGCGGGGCGCCCCGGCCGGCGCCGTTCGCGAGATGGGGCACCCGCCCGCTCACGCCGGCGCGCCCCACGGCGGCGTGATCCCGGAGGGCGCCACGGTCCCGCTCTACGACGACCTCGGGGACCGCACGTTCCCCGTGACGACGTCGTCGGAGCTCGCGCAGCGGTACGTGGACCAGGGCATGCGGCTCGTCTACGGCTTCAACCACGGGGAGGCGATCCGGGCCTTCGAGGAGGCGGCCCGGCTCGACCCCGCGGCGCCGATGCCGCACTGGGGGATCGCCCTGGCGCTCGGCCCCAACATCAATCTCCCGATGGATCCGGCGAACGAGCCGCGTGCGCACGCGGAGGCGCAGCGGGCGGCCGAGCTCGCCGCCGGGACGTCCGAGCGGGAGCGCGCCTACGCGGCCGCGCTCGCCGTGCGCTACGGGAGCGACGCCGGCGAGCGCCGCGCCGCGAAGGACAGCGCCTACGCCTCGGCGATGCGGGGCGTCGCGCAGCGCTTCCCCGAGGACCTGGACGCGGCGACGCTCTACGCCGAGTCGCTGATGGACCTGGCGCCGTGGAACTACTGGACGCCCGAGTACGAGCTCCGGCCGGGCATGGAGGAGCTCGTCCCCACGCTCGAGTCCGTTCTCGCGCGCGACATCGACCACGCCGGAGCGTGCCACTTCTAC
>DATBJZ010000083.1:0-18980 GCA_036556125.1 Gemmatimonadota bacterium
AGGCCGGCCCTCCCGTTCGATCCCGCCCGTCCTCGGCCCGGGCGGCGTCCCGGGCCGACCCGTACCCGCCTTCGGCTACTGCTTCGTGCCCGTGGCGTTGTACGTGATCGGGCCGCCCGGCAGCGGGTCGATCGGCGTGGACACCCCCGGCGCCGACGCCTCCCCGACGATCACCTCCATCTCCTGGCCTTCCGCCGTGAGCGTGCCGTTCACGCGCACGATCACGTTGCTTCGCCCCGCGATCGCGCCCTTGCCGACCGCCGTGAAGTTCCCCGTCGCCGGGTCGAAGGTCCCGCTGACCCCACCGGCCGGCCACGGAGCGCCGCCCGTGATCTGGATCGTCGTCCCGTCGATCGCCTTGGTCAGCTCCTCGATCGTGTCGAACTGGACGAAGGGCGCATGGCCGTTGGGGTCGCCTCCCGTGGGCACGGTGAACGTCTCGGCGTACGTGCCCGAGAGGTTCGGCGCGCCGCACCCGACGCCGTCCGGACCGGGCTGGAAGCTCGGCTCGATCACCGTGGCGGGGGCGAGGGTGTTGTCGGCGCCGCCCTCGCCGCCGTCCCCCGGTCCCGCGCCGTCGCCGCCGGCGCCGCCGTTCCCCGCCGTCGAGATCGTGATCTCCCCGGCCTCGCCCGCGAGGCCCGCGAGCGCGGGAGGCCGCAGGAGGGCCACCGCCCCCGCCGCCCCGCCCGACCCGGCGCCGTCCCCGCCCCGGCCGCCGTCGCCGCCCTCGTCGAAGGGCTCCGCGACGCAGTCGGTGTAGCCGTTGCCGCCGGTGCCCGCGGCGATCGTGGCGTCGCCTCCGTCGCCGCTCTCGCCGAAGCCGTCACCGTCGAGGCCCGAGAGCTGCGCGTCTCCGCCCCGACCGCCGTTCGCGGTCATGTCGCCGCCGTCGGCCCCGTCCTTGAACTCCTGGTTGCCGTCGCCGCCGACGCCGCCGTTCGCAGCGGCCGTCCCGCCGTCGCCTCCGTTGCCTCCCGCCAGCGTGACGTTCTCGGCGCCGGTCACCGCCCCGGCGGAGACGAGCTGCAGGTCGGGCGTGCTCCCGCCCGGCCCGCCGTCGGCCGTGGCGGTGCCGCCCGGCTGCGCGGCCTCCTCGTCGTCGGCGTCCTTCCCGTCGCCGCCCGTCGCGGTCGCCGCTCCGCCCGCCCCGCCGTCGCCGATCGTGACGGTCGCCGCGCCGGGATTCGTGATGAAGATCTCGCCGCCCGCGCGGATCTCGAAGAGGCCCGGAACGCCGCCGGCGCCTCCGGTGGCCGTCGCGTCTCCACCGGGATCGTCGCCGTCCGCGACCGCCGTGGCGGCGCCTCCCGCTCCTCCCGATCCGCTGCGGATCGTGTTGCCGGTGCCGCTGAACGTGATGTCGCCGGTCGCCCGGACGGTGATCCGGCCGCCGTCGCCGCCGTCCCCGCCTCGCGCCTCGGCGTCGTCGGGAGCGGTGTGCTCGCCGTCGCCGCCCGCCCCTCCGTTCTGGCCTGCGATCTCGAAGCCGAGCTGCACGAGGAGCTCTCCACGGCAGGAGAGCCTCCAGTTCGACGCGTCCTCGCCGGGCTGTCCATCGGGCGAGCCGTCGGCGCCGTCCGGCGCGGTCTCCGGATCGGCCACGTAGGCCTTCGCGACGATGCACGTCGGCGTGCCGCCCGCCGGCGACAAGCCGTTCACGGGCGCACGCGCCGCGGCCGGGAAGTCGGCGTCGGTGAGCGTCGGATCGTTCTGCATCTCGACGTCGCCCGAGGACACGATCGGGTCGTCGCCTTCGAGCGTCAGCGTCCCGTCCCCGATCAGCGTCAGCCCCGGCGGATCCGCGCCCGGTGCGCCGCTGCACGAATTGTCGATGCCGCCGGAGACGGTGATGTCCCCCTCGGCCTCGATTCCGACCGAGACGCAGTCGCCGACCAGGTCGCCGGCGATCACCACGGGACCGTCCACGTTCAGGACGAGGTCGTCGGTGGCGGTCGCCGTCACCCCGGCCGGGATGTTCACGCTGTCGAAGTTGCGCGTCCCCTCGAGCTCGACGTCCTCGGTCGGCTCGAAGTCGCCGCCGTCGGGGATCACGGGGCCGCCGTCGTCGTCGTCGCCGCAAGCGGCGAGGGCGGCCGCGGCGAGCGCGAGGGCCGCGGGGAGCAGCACGTGCCTGACACGCATGCCACACCTCCTGGGAGGGGTCCCGGAACACGGGGTCGCGGCCGAAGGCGTGCTCGACCGGACGGGCGATCGTGCGAGAACGAGCACCCGCCGGGCGCCGGCGGCGCGGCCGCGGACGCGGGGGCGGATCGTGCCTGCGGAAGAGAACTGCGGACGTGCGAGGCGGGCAGCGCCTCGGGGTGCTTCAGGCTAGCGGCGCGCGGGAGCGTGTCAAGGAAGCGGCGCGGGGCGGCGCGGTCACGGCCTGCGGTCGCCCGGACCGCGGCTGGCCCACTGCTCGAACCCGGCCAGCGAGACTCCGAGCCGGAGAAATCCTTCGGCGATCCCGTTGTCGGATACGCTGCCGCGCCGGCCCACCTCCAGCGCGAGGTCCAGCGCCGAGGCGCCGATCCCCACCACGTGGCCGAAGCCGACGGAGACCGCGCGCTCGCGGACCTCCGCGCCGCCGAAGCGGCGCGGCAGCGTCCGCGTCCGGGCGCCGGCGCGCAGGGTGGCGTCCTCCGGCAGGAGCAGGATGCGCCGCGGCAGCATGACCTCGACGCCGGCGCCGAACGCGCTCGTGTCCTCCCCCTCCGGATCGCGGACGCCCTCGACGGCGAAGTCGCTCCAGCTCGCGAACTCCGCCTCGGCGGCGACCGTCATCCGCGGCCCGAACCGGTAGCTGGCGCCGACGGACCACGACGGCGGCAGCTTCACCTCGATCTCGGGGCGTGGAGCGCCGCCGTCGTCCTCGTCGTCGTCCACGTCGAGCTCGCCTTCCAGCGACGTCCCCGAGCGCCACGCGCCGCCCAGCAGCAGTCCCGGGACGGGCTCGACGTGAACGCCCGCGCTCACGCCGAGCGACCGGAAGCCGTGCTCCGTCGAGTCGGCGGTGGGCACCGCCACGTCGGGATCGAACTCGATCCTGCGGCGGCGCTCCCGCGACCCCGTGTAGAAGTCGAGGCCGGCGCCCACGCGGAGCAGCCGGGAGAAGCGCATCGCGAGCTGCGGCGAGAGGACGCTGATCCCGCCGTCGGTCTCGAGGCGGACCGGCAGCGTGTCGCCGCCGAAGGTCGTGGACGTGTCAACGAACCCGTCGAAGTCGAGGTAGCGGTAGTAGCCCCCGCCGAGCACCAGCCCTCCCACGAGCGGAAACGCGAGCTGCAGGAACGGCACCTCGACGGAGTTCTGCCGCGACTCCGCGAGCTCGTCCTCGGGGGTGCGCGTCTGGAGCAGCGCGCCGATCGAGATCCCCGTCCGGTCGAAGGCCGAGAGCGCGGCGGGGTTGCGGAACGTGAAGTGGATCCGGGGCAGCGCGGTCGTGACGTTCCCCATGCCGCGGCTGCGAACGCTCAACCCCTCCTCGGGGACCCCGAAGCCGAGATGGCCGAAGATCGACTCCTGCGCCGGGAGCGGGGCTGCCGCGATCACCGCCCACGCCGCCGCGACCGCGATGCGTCCGGTCATCGCCGCGTGGCCCCCAGGTCGGGCTCGAGCGCCGGCGTGAAGATGATGCGGAGACGGGGCCGGTCGGCGGGCGCGGCGTCGGCCCCGGCGAAGACGGCGAACCCCAGGTTCCCGAACCGCCGCAGCGCCTGGAGACCCAGCCCCTGGTTCAGGGTCGAGTCGCTCTGCCAGACGCGCACGAGCGTGGCCAGGTTCGCCGCCGAGAGGACCACGGCCGAGTCCGCCAGGACCGGCTCGAGCCCCACGAAGTCGAAGACGTTGTCCCCGCTCGAGAACACCGTGGCCGGACCCTGCAGCGGGCTGACCACCCGCCGCGCTTCGAGGTTCAGCGAGTCCACCGGCGAGACCACCTGGCGCGGCGTGAGCGTCAGCTCCGCGAGGTTGATGCTGGCGTCGGCGGGGATCGCGCTCAGGTCGAACCGCAGCACCGAGCGGAAGAACGGCTCGTTGCCGACGACGAGACCCGGGAGGATCTCGCCGCGGTACGTCGTGATCTGCGCGTCGGCCGTCGCCAGGACCTGCGACGTCGAGGCCGTGTCGCCCCGGGTCACGAACAGGTCGAGCCTCGGTCCGAGCTCGTTCGGCAGCGTGGTCGTGGACGACGCGGTGACCTGCGCCCAGCTCCGGGGCGTGTCGAGGAGCAGGATCAGCCCCTCGTTGGACTCGGGCGTGTCGATCCAGCTCTGCGCCAGCGAGTCCGGGATCGCGAAGGCGGCGCTGTCCCCCGCCAGCGTGCCCTGCACCACCGACTGCGGATCGAAGTCGCCGCCGGGGGTGCTCCACGGGACGCCGAACGAACGCTCCTCCCAGGAGACCTCCTCCTCCAGCCACTCGGCGGTCACGCGGTGCAGCCGGAAGAGCACGCTGTCCGGTTCCAGCCCCGGGTACGTGAGGCGCACCTTCGCGCTGTCCACGGTGATCGCGATCCCCGAATCGGCGAGCGCGAGCGCGAACCGCAGGAGGATCCGGCTCTCGAAGCCCGAGGCGTCCGGAAGCTCCGTGGCGGCGGTCACGACTCCGCCGAAGGCGCGGTCGGCGGTGCCGGTGAGGAAGCTCTCCGCCACCACGGGCTCGAGCACGACTTCCTGGATCGGGTCGCCGAGCGGCGGGAGGGCGCCCGCGCCCACGGGGTTGAGGTCGTCCTCGGAGCAACCCGCGAGCACGGCCGCGACGGCCGCTGCGAGGACCACGCCGGAAGCCGGCCGCTTCTCCCGTTTCGGCGGCCTCGCGCGGCTCGACGTGCGGAGGACGGGGAGGGTCATCGGCGAGAGCCGCCGCGGGAGCGCCGCACCGGGAGCCTGAACGCGTGCGGAAGGAGGTCGCCCAGCGTGGAGCGGGTGACGCCCCTCGGACCCCGAACCAGGATCTCCAGGTCGCCGTCGAACTCGGAGAGCGCCTGCCGGCACGCGCCGCAGGGGAACGGCGCGACGCCGTTGCTCACCAGCGCGAGGCGCCGGAAGCGGCGGGCGCCGTCGGCCACGGCGCGGGCGAGGGCCGCGCGCTCGGCGCAGATCGTGGTGGCGTAGGCCGCGTTCTCCACGTTGACCCCGATGTGCGTGCGGCCGTCGGCGTCCTCCAGGACGGCGCCGACCGTGTAGCCGGAGTAGGGCGCGTGGGCGCGCGCCATCGCGCCCTTCGCGAGCCGCAGCAGGTCGGCGTCCGACGGGCGCCCGCTCACGGCCGGTGTACCTGCACGGAGCGGCCGGGTTCCGCACGCCGGGCGGCCGTGGGGTCGACCCCGCGCCGGCGACCGGCCGCCGGCGCGTCCATCGCGCGCACCGTCCGCCGCTCCACGCGCGCGCGGATCCCGGTGAGGATCTCGTACGAGATCGTGTCCGAGCGCGCCGCGACGTCGTCGGCGGTGAGCCCGGCGGCGTCCCCGAGGAGCAGCGCCGCATCGCCGGGTCGCACGTCCGGAACGGCCGAGGCGTCCACCGTCGTCAGGTCCATCGACACCCTCCCGAGCAGCGGGCAGCGCACGCCGCGGATCTCGACCCATCCCGCCGCGGCCTGCGAGCGCGGATAGCCGTCGCCGTATCCGACCGCCAGCAGGGCCCCCCTCACCGGGCGCTCGACACGCGCCGTGCGGCCGTAGCCGACGGTGTCACCCGGCAGGAAGTCACGGACCTGGACCACCGGCGCCCACCAGCTCAGCACGGCCTGGAGCCGCGGCAGGTGCAACCCGCCCGGCGACCCCGGAGCGTCCGGCGGCAGCCCGATCGCTGCGGTCGCTCCGTACGACGCGATGCCCGGACGCGCCAGGTCGCCGCCGAGCGTCGGGTGGTACAGGAGCGCCGCGCTGTTCGACCAGTGCACGATCTCCACGCGGAGGCCGCGGCCGCCCAGGTCCTCGAGCAGCCCGCGGAAGCGCGCGTGCTGCGCGAGCGTGAACGCGGGATCCGTGTCGGCGGCCGGGAAGTGCGTGTACGCGCCCTCGAGCGCCAGTCCGGCCGTCGCGGCCACGTCGGCGATCTCGTCGGCGCCGCGCCAGCCGAATCCCGAACGCCCCATCCCCGTGTCCACCTCGAGGTGGGCGGGGGCGCCCGGCGCGTCGCGCGCCCAGATGCGCGCTTCGGCCGCCGAGCACAGCGTGGGCGTGATCCGCGCGTCGCGAAGCTCGCGCGTCCGCTCGGCCGGAAGCGGCCCGAACAGGAGGATGCGGCCGCGCACGCCGCTCTCCCGGAGCTCCAGCGCCTCGCCCGCGGCGGCGACGCCGAACCAGCCGACGCCGAGCTCCTCCGCCCACCGTGCGACGACCACGGCGCCGTGACCGTAGGCGTTCGCCTTGACGGGAAGCAGCAGACGTCCGCCGGGAGGAAGACGGCTCCCCAGGGCGGCGAGGTTCGCGGCGAGCGCCTCGAATCGTATGTCCGCCCAGGTGCGCATGGAGCCGCTTTCGCGAGGGGCGGCCCAATGTAGCTTTGCGCCGCAACCGCGGCAAAACGCCTTGCAGCGATGAGACATCCGAAGACGAACGACGGCGCGGGCGCGGCGACGTTCGACGACCTCCTCCGCGTGATGCGCACCCTCCTCGGCGAGGGAGGCTGCGAGTGGGACCGCGCGCAGACGTCCGCCTCCCTCCTGCCGTACCTGCTCGAGGAGGCGTACGAGGTGCGCGAGGCGGTGCTCGCCGGGGACGACCCCGCGCTCGTCGAGGAGCTCGGCGACCTGGCGCTCCAGATCGCGTTCCAGTCGCTGCTCGCCGAAGGGCGCGGCGCGTTCCGGCCGGCCGACGTCTTCGAGGCGATCGTGCGGAAGATGGTGCGGCGGCATCCGCACGTGTTCGTCGGAGGGGCGTCGGAGGCCGCACGCGCGTCGACTGGCGGCCCGGCGTCACCGGGCCCGGACGCGCACGCCGGCGCAACGACGTCGACCCGGGCCGGCGCACCCCTGCCCTGGGAGGAGCTCAAACGCCGGGAGCGGCAGGCCGACGGGCGCGCGGGCGGCCGCGCCAGTCTGATGGAAGGGATCCCCGTCGCCCTCCCCGCACTCCTCAAGGCGCAGCGCGTCCAGGAGCGTGCCGCCGGCGTCGGCTTCGACTGGGACGACGTTCGCGGGCCGCTGGAGAAGGTGCGCGAGGAGATCGGCGAGGTGGAGGACCGGCTCGATGCCGGCGGCGATCAGCTCGCCGAGGAGATCGGCGATCTCCTGTTCGCGGTCGTCAACCTCGCGCGCAGGGCGGGGATTCCGTCGGAGGACGCGCTCGATCGCGCGACGGCCAAGTTCCGGCGGCGGTTCGAGCGGCTGGAGGAGCTCGCAGCCGGACGGGACATCGATCTCGCCGCTGCGGGCCTGGCCCGCCTCGACGCGCTCTGGGACGAAGTGAAGCGGGGCGCCTAGCCGCCCCCGTCCTCCGACCTGGCCGAGACTTCCGCTTCGCGGCCCGGCTCCCGGGCGAGCAGCCGCTCGATCCGCGCGAGTCGTCGGTCGATGGCCTGCAGGGTTGCGCCGCTTCCCTGCTCCGCTTCCCCGGACGGGGCTGCATCCCCCTGGCGCACGAAGCGCTGGGCGGCAGCCGCGGTCAGCAGCGCGACGAAGCCGATCCCCACGAGCATCACCACGCGAACTTGACCGCGGCGACGAGGCGGACGAGCCGCAGGAGCCGGAAGACGCGAGTGGCCTGGAGCGGCGCGGGCAGGAACGGTGCGGTGAACAGGACCACGCCGAGCTCGAGGGGGTGCCGGACCAGCCACTGGCTGCGGCTCGGGACGACCCGCAGCATCACACCGAGCTCCACGACGAACGCTCCCCAGACGAGCCAGTTCAGCGCCCGTGCGATCTCGCGCCAGAAACTGCCCGTCGGCTGCGTCTCCAGTGCGAGAGCGGGGATCGTGAGAAGCGCCGCGACGAGCATCGGCATCTCGAATCGACGCTCGAGCTCTTGGGCGCGACGCTCCCGGGCCGTGCGCTCGTTCGGCGTCACGCGACGCGGCGCCGACCTCGCGTCGACGCCCGGAGGGCTCACGGCGTGATGCGGTTGATCAGCCTCGGGAACGGGATCGTCTCCCGCACGTGCGGCAGACCGCAGATCCACGCCACCGTGCGCTCGACCCCGAGCCCGAAGCCGGAGTGCGGCACGGAGCCGTACCGGCGGAGGTCCAGGTACCACTCGTAGTCCCCCCGCGGGAGCCCCTCCTGCTCGAGCCGCCGTTCGATCTCGCCGAGGTCGTCGATCCTCTGCGAGCCGCCGATGATCTCGCCGTAGCCCTCGGGCGCGAGCAGGTCGTTCCCGAGCACGACTTCCGGCCGCTCGGGGTCGGACTTCATGTAGAAGGCCTTCACCTGCGTCGGGTACTTGTAGACGAAGAGCGGCCGGTCGTGCAGGCTCGCGAGCCGCGTCTCGTCCTCGGCGCCGAGGTCCCCGCCCCATTCGATCTCCACGCCCTGCGCGCGGAGCGTCTCGATGGCCTGGTCGTAGGACATCCGCGGAAACGGCGGCTCGACCTTCTCCAGCCGCGAGACGTCGCGATCGATCGCGAGCAGGTCGTCGCGGCGGGTGCGGAGGACGCCCTGCACCACGTGCGTCACGAGCGCCTCCTGCACGTCCATGTTGCCGCGCCAGTCGCACCAGGCCATCTCGGGCTCCACCATCCAGAACTCCGTGAGGTGGCGGCGGGTCTTCGACTTCTCGGCGCGGAACGTGGGCCCGAAGCAGTAGACCTTCCCGAACGCGAAGATCGCGGCCTCGACGTAGAGCTGACCGGTCTGCGCGAGGTAGGCCTTCCCCAGGTCGAAGTACTCCGTCTCGAAGAGAGTGCCCGCGGACTCGCCGATCGCGCCCGTCAGGATCGGCGTGTCGATGAGCACGAACCCGTGCGAGTCGAGATACTCGCGGATCAGGCGGACGATCTCGGCGCGGATCCGGAGCACGTGCCACTGCCGGCTCGAGCGCAGCCACAGGTGCCGGTGATCCATCAGGAACGTCGTGCCGTGCTCCTTGGGGCCGATCGGGAACTCCTGCGAGGCGTGGACGACGCGGAGCCCCGCGGCGTCGATCTCGTGCCCGCCCGGCGCCCGGGCGTCGGCGCGCACGACCCCGGTCACCTCGAGCGAGCTCTCGAGCGGAAGGCCGTCGGACGCCTCGAAGACCTCGTCGGGCACGCGTCCCCTCGCGACGACGCACTGCACGATCCCGGTGCCGTCCCGGAGCACGAGGAACCGGATCTTTCCGCTCGAGCGCCGGTGCACCAGCCACCCGCGGACGGTCGCGGTCTCCCCGACGTGGGCGCCGAGATCGGTGACGCTGGCGCCGGGCGCCGAGGGCGGGGCGTGTTCAGCGCCGTCGTGCGCGGTGTCGCCGGTCCGGGCCGTCTCCACGGAGCCTGAATCCTCGTTCATCCGTTCGTCCCCCTTCGCTTGGCGCGTGCTGCCGCCGCGTCTAGCTTCAACCCGTGGCACGACCTCTAGCAATCCCCCGCTGCCCGGACGAGGCGGCGGGCGCCCGCAGGGGCGCGGCGTTCCTGGTGTGGGTGGCCGCGACGCTCGCCGCCTCGGCCGGGTCGCTCTCCGCCGCTCAGACCGCCGGCGACGTCACCGGGACCGAGACGGACGCGGAGACGCAGCCGCCCGCTGCGCCGACCGCCGCCGACGCGGAGGAACCCGCTGGAACCCAGGCGCCCCTGCAGGTCGTCTGGGAAGCCGGGATCGGTCAGGGCGCGACCGCGCCCCCCGCGGTGCTCGGCGATCGTCTCTTCGTGGCGACCACGCGCAAGGACGTGAAGGCCTTCGATCTCGCGACCGGGCGCGAGATCTGGTCCAGCGACCTCGCGCGCGGCTTCCAGGCCTCGCCGGTCCCGGCCGGTCCCGCCCTGCTCGTCGCCGCGCCGCATCCGGACGCCAAGGCGCTGGGGCTGAACCCGGCCACGGGCGAGGTGCTCTGGGAGCGCGAGATCGGCGACCTCGCACAGGCCCCGGTCGTGGAATCGGGCGTCGCGGTCTTCGTGTCGCAGAACGGCCGCGTGGCCGCGCTCGACGTCGCCACCGGGGAACCGCGCTGGCGGACCCGCCAGGACGGGGTCTTCACCGGAGGCCTCGCGCTGTCCGGAGACGACCTGCTCGTCCTCTCCGCGGCGGGCGTGCTGCACAGGCTGGACGCGCGATCCGGTGAGCCTCGCGGCTCGGTCGAGCTCGGCGGCGGAGCCGTGCCGGCCCTGCTCGGACTTCCGGACGGGAGCGGCGTGCTGGCCGCGACGCACGCCGGCCGGGTGCGGGCCTACGGATTCGACCTCTCCACCCGGCCCCTGGAGCTGAGCGTCACACCGATGGTGCATCCCCCCGCCCTCGCCACGCCGCATGGCGGAGCGGACCCGCGGCTGATCGTGCCGGGCGCCGACAAGGTCCTCCGCGCCTATGCGCTCGCGGGCGGAGCGATCCAGTGGGAACGTGCCTTCGACGTGGCCTTTGCCGCGCGGCCGGCCGTCTCCGCCGACGGAGCGCGGATCGCGGTCGGCGACCTGGCCGGGATCGTGTGGACCCTCGACGCCGCGAGCGGAGAGATCCTGTCGCGCACGCCGACGCCGGGCGGCGCAGCGGTGCCCGTCTGGACGCCGGAGGGTCGTCTGGCCGTGGTCACCAGCCGCGGCTCCCTGATGCTCCTCGCGACGACGAGTGCGGCCTGAGAGGGCCCGGCGCGGCGGTCGCGAGCGTCTCGGGCCCACCGATCGCGCGCCGACGCCCGACGAGACGGCAGCGCCGCGACCGCGCGGATCGCGCGCCTAGAAGTTGAACCCGAGGAAGAAGTCCACGCGGTTCTTGTCGAAGCGGTAGATCCGGAGCTCGCGCTCGTCGTCGATCTCGAAGATCCGCGCGAAGTCGAGGCGCAGCACGAGCGGCCCCCCGAGGCTCATCCGCAGCCCCAGGCCGTAGCTCCCGAGGATCCCGGGGAAGCCGAAGCGCTCCTCCTCCACCTCCTCCCAGGCGTTGCCGAGGTCCAGGAAGAGGGCGCCCTGGATGCCCGGGAACGCGATCGTGCCCACCAGGGGCGTTCGCAGGGCGATGCCCGCGAGGAGCGGGAACCGCACTTCCTGGTTGAGCAGGAGATAGCGCGCGCCGCGCAGGCCGTACCGGGGATATCCGCGCAGGGTGTTCGAGCCCCCCAGCACCCAGCGCGTCGGCACGAGCCCGTTCGAGTACAGCGCCTGCCCGCGGACGGCGTACGCGCTCTGGAGTCCCAGGCGGAAGTAGCGCCGGTAGTCGAGGGTCGCGAACCAGCTCTCTCCCTCGGCGTCGGCGAGGTTGCCGGTGCCGCCGACGGTCACGTTGTAGCGCTCGCCGTCGATGGGCCCGGTCGGGAGCCACAGCGTGTTGTCCTTGATGTAGGAGAGGCTCGCGATCCCCACCGGCGCGTCACGGTCCACGGCGCCGCCCTCGAAGGAGAGCCCGAAGCCGCGGATGTCGTTCGACTCGACCGCGAGCCGTCCCTCGAGCCGCCGGAACTTGGAGAAGGGATAGCTGAGCAGGCCGCTCGCGCCCCACCGGTCGATGCGGAAGAGCTCGGGCGGCGAGTTGAGCGTGCCGATCGTGGTGTAGTTCGCCTTCAGCCGGTAGACGCTGCCGCCCCAGTTCAGGCGCTGCTTCAGGTTCAGGTAGGTGATCTCGCCGCCGAACGAGTCGAAGAGGTCGCCTCCCCCCTGGGCGGCGCTGAACACCTCGAAGAGGAACAGGTGGTCGCCGAGGACGTCGCTGAAGAGCGCCTGCGCGCCCTCGACGTTCGCGCCGCCGCCGACGGCTCCCCCGCCCTGCGCGAGGTCCAGGCTGAACCGCTTCCGGTACGGCACCGACGCGACGTGCTGGCCCGACTCCGGAAGCGCGATCTCCCAGCCCCAGTCCGGAGGCCGGATGTCTGGCGGCAGCGACACCACCTCGCCGGCGCCCTCGCCCGGCTCGACGGGCCCCTCGACGCGCACGCCGGCCGGGCCGGTGGGACCCGTCGTGGCCGGACCGGGGTGTGCGCCGGGCAGGACGGCCGGCGCGCCCGGAACGCCGTCCGCGACCGCCCCGGCCTCCGCCCTCCCGCCTGCCTCCGCATCGCCGGGCGCGGCGACGCCGACCGACGGGGCGCGCGTGCCCGCGGCCGCGGGGGACGCCACCGTCATCCGGTAGATCTTGAAGGACGACTCCTCGAAGCCCGCGAAGAGCACGGCGTCCTTCTCCACGCCGTCCGTGTCGCGGAACCGGAACGGCTCGCCGTCGAGCACGCCGCCGGTGAAGTCCGTGAGCCGGCGCCCGGTGCCGTCCAGCCCCACGCCGTAGAGGTTCAGGATGCCCGACCGGTCCGAGGTGAAGAGGACCCAGGATCCGTCCTCGGCCCAGCGGGGGTCGTTGTCGCGCCACGATCCGCGCGTGAGCGGCCGCACCTGTCCGCTCGCGAGCTCGAGGAGGTCGAGGTTCATCCACCCGTCGTCGCCGCCCGGCACGCGATCGGTGGCGTACACGATCCAGCGGCCGTCCGGCGACCAGGCCGGGTCCTCCTCGAGGAAGCGGTCGGACGTGATCCGCTCGAGGCGGTCCTCCTCGATGCGGTAGACGTAGAGGTCGGAGAATCCCGCCATCGACAGCCCCACGAACACGACCGCGTCTGCCGCGGCGTTCCAGCTCGGGCTCGAGAGCGCCACCAGGTCGTCGAATCGGCGCGTCACGCGGACGTCCTCGCTCTCGAGGTCGAGGACGAACAGCGCGTCGCTGGGCCCGTACTTCGACACGAAGGCCAGCTCGCCCCGCGCGTTGACGTCGAGGCTCGACGTGAAGCCGTGGATGGACTCGAACTCCGGGCTGCGCTCCGTCTCGAGCACCGTGTCGACCTCGTGGTCGCGGCCCTCCAGGGCCGCGCAGTAGACGTTCGTCTGGCCGGTCCGCGGGGAGACGTAGCAGAACCGACCGGGCAGGCTGTCCGCGCGCGGCACGAGGGTCGGCTTGAAGTTCGCGCGGCCCTCGGTGACGACCTCGCGAGCGGCGATCTCGATCGGCCGCGACCGCTCGACGAGCGGGTAGTACCGCTGCTCCAGGTCGAACCGCCAGCGGCGGTCGAGCTCCTCCAGCGAGAGGCCGTACACCGCGCGGAAGGCGGCGTCGAGGCTGTCGTACTTCCACAGGCTCTCGAGGAACAGCAGCATCCGCTCGTCGCCGTACTCGCGCGCCAGGTAGCCGTGGATGGACTGGCCGAGCTTGTAGATCGCGAACGTGCCGTTGAACACGTGCAGGCTCCCGATCGGCGGGAGCGATCCGTTCAGCACGAAGTCGCCGACGAACAGGTTCCCCTCGGGCCGCCACTCGGACGACCAGTGCTCCGCGAGGCCCTCGGTGAACCACTGCGGCAGGCGCGGGAACCCGCCGCGCGGGTGCAGCTCGCGCTCGTGTCCGAGCTTCCGGATCTGGAAGACGTGCACGAGCTCGTGCCGGATCACCCGCCGGAAGTCGTAGTACGAGCCGTTGAAGGGAATGGCCACGCGGCCCTTCAGGAACTCGGTGAAGCCGGCCACGCCCTCGGGGATGAAGCCCGCCGTGACGTTCGTCTGCTCGAAGTGCTGGTGCGAGCTGTAGATGATGAGCGGGATCCGCTCCGGCGGGTGGTAGTCGAACTTGACCTCGAGGTCGCCGTAGGCGCTCTCGGCCTCCGCGAGCGCGACCTGCGCGAGCTCCGCCTCCTCGGGGTAGAAGTACAGGTCCACGTGCGGCCCCTGCAGCACCTGCCACTCGAAGTCCTCGTACTGGACCTTGTTCTTGCCGAAGGGGACGATCTGGGCGTCCGCCGCGGACCCCGCGGTGCACGCCGCGAGCGTCGCCAGGGCGAGGAGGAGGACGGGGCGTCCGGTGGACGCGGCGGGCGCGGGGATCACACCAGGACCTCCTCCCCGGCCGCGGCGAGCTCGCCGCGCGCGGCCCTGATGTCCGACAGGACCTCGGCGGGGATGCGCCGCGGCCGGAAGTCGCGGTCGACGGCGACCACCGTCGCCTCGGCCGTCGCGACCGGCGCGCCGTCCTCGGTCTCGATCCGGTAACGGAACGTGACGTCGCGGCTCCGGACCCGCGCGATCTCGGTCACGACGCTCACCACGTCACCGTAGCGCGCGGCGCCGGTGAACCGGCAGGTCACCTCGGAGACGGGGAAGAGGACGCCCTCCCGCTCGAGCCCGTCGTACGGACGGCCGATCGCGCGGAGGAGCTCCGTCCGGCCGACCTCCATCCAGACGAGCACGTGCGCGTGGTAGACCACGCCCATCTGGTCCGTCTCCGAGTAGCGGACGCGGAAGCGGAGCCTCTGGGTGGCCGATCCCGTCATCGGGGAAACTTAGCGGACCGCTCGAAAGCGCTACAAGCCGACTGCCCCGCGGGCTGGATCTCCTACCCCCACCGCGCACGCGAGGGGTATGATCACGGCCGTGAGCCGCCTCGATCTGAGCTCGCTCGAGCCCTACGTCGAGCTCCGCGACTGGTCCGCCGACGCGGAGCTGCGCGGGCTCGTCGCGGCGTGCGTCCGCGCGCAGCGGGACGCGGCCGAGGGCCACGTCCGCGAGACGTACCGGCCGGACCCCGAGGCCGCCGAGGTCGGCGCCTCGGAGGCCGCGCTCCAGGCGCTGCTCGCGGAGCAGCGCGACGTGCACGGCATCTCGACGGAGCGCCACATCTCCAACGTCGTCCTCTTCAACTCCCCGAGGTACGCCGACTCCGTCCGCAGCGCGGAGGTCGTGCGGCTCCGGCGGCGGGTGGACGCCGCGATCGCGCGCAGGATCCGCCGCAGCTTCCGGGCGCCCACGCCGCTCACCGTCACGACCAGCGGACACTTCTGGTATCCGCCGGGCGGCTACATGGCGTGGCACACGAACAGCGGCCGCCCCGGCTGGCGCATGTACGTCGTGTGGACGGACGATCCCGGACGCTCCTTCTTCCGCTATCGCGACCCGCGGACCGGCGCGATCGTGACGTCGTTCGACACCGGCTTCGACGTCCGGCTGTTCGAGATCCGCGCCGATCGGCCCCTGTGGCACGCGATCCGTTCCGACACGCATCGCTTCAGCCTGGGGTACGTGGTCCGCCCGACCACGCGGTGGGCTCAGCTGCGGGAGGGGCTCCGCCGGCGGCTGGGCCGCTGAGCTCGTCCGGCCCGCGCCGCGCGTGAGCGTCCGCGGGCCGGCCTGGAACGGCGCGTGGAGCGCCTGGGGGCGAGGCCGGCGGCGTCCGCGGTCCCCGGGGCCCCCGCCGCCGCCAGCACGTCTTCCACGGCCGTCCGGCGTTCGCGGCGGAGGTGGCGGCGTGCGGCATCCCGCGCAGCCGCGAGGGCGAGCCGCCGGTCGAGGCCGACGCGCTCGACGCCGGCGAGGTGCGCGGCGAGCTGCCGCGCCGCTCCCGTCGCCGCGAGCACCGCGATCGCGCAGAGCTCCCGGGCTTGGAACGGGAGGCCCGGCCGGCCGAGCGTCCTTCCGTATCCTTCCGTCACGATCCACTCGTCCAGGTCCCGCGAGAGCTCGCGCATCCGCTCGCGCAGGCGCCCGTACGCCGGGCCGTAGACGCGCGAGCAGAGGTCCTGCCCGCGTGCGCGCCAGCGCGCCGTCTGCGAAGGATTCGAACGCGCGGGCCGGGAGGCCGCGCGCCGAGCCGTCGCGCCGGACGCCGGCCAGCCGCGGCGCAGCGCGGAGAGGCCGTTGATGGCTGCCGGAAATCCCGCGAAGAGGTAGCTCTGGAGAACGGCCTCCTCCGCGGCGCGGCGCCGCACGCGCCCCCTGAGCGCGCGCGCCTCCCGCTCCACGGCGGCCTCGTCCAGGGCACCGGTCCCCGCGGCCAGGCGCGCCAGCCCGAGCAGCGCCCCGCGGTCGAGGAGCGTCACGCGACCCGCGCCGTTTCCAGGCGGAACCGGGCACGGCACTCGCCGACGACCGTGCCCGCGTGGTTCCGCATCACACCCGGCGCCGCGCCCTCGAGGCGGCCGAGCGCCCCGGGCGGGAGGGCGTCGAGCTGCCGCAGGCACTCCACCAGCGCCGCAGCGGCCGCCCGGGAGGAGCCGTCCTCGACCTTGAGCGCCAGCCCGAGCCCGCGGTCGCGAAGCACCGCCGAGAAGATCCCGGCCGCGCCGACCTTCGCGACGACCGCGCCGGCCGCCGCCTCCGTCACGCGCGTGCAGGTGCGTCCCGTTCCCGCGACCATCCACGGCTCGGCCGCCATGGCCTCGACGATCCGGTGCGCGGCGGCGGTCCATTCCTCCGGCAAGGCGTCGCCGGCGGCGTCCGTGCCTCCGGCGCGACGGGTGGTGCCCGGCCACAGCCGTGCGTACGCCGTGGCCATCCCCCGCAGCGAGAGGTGGAAGGCCGGAACGCCGCAGCCGTCGATCCCGAGCGTCACCGATCCGGCGGCCTCGCCGGTCATCCGCGCCACGACCTCCAGGATCTCCCGCTGCAGCGGGTGCCCGGGGTCGCGGTAGTCGAGGATCGGCCAGCCCCGGTAGCGGCAGTGCGCCAGCATCCCCGCGTGCTTCCCCGAGCAGTTGTTCCAGATCGGCGTCGGCGGGCCGCCGGTGGCGGCCAGCTCGCGCCACGCCGGCTCGTCCTGCGGTGGATGCACGCCGCACAGGAGCGCCGACTCGTCGAGACCCGCAGCCGCGAGGACGGCCGCGGCCGTCCGACGGTGACGCTCCTCCCCCGAGTGGGAGGCGGCCATCACCGCCAGCTCGTGCGCGCCGAAGCCGAAGGCGCGTGCGCCGCCGCTGGCCACGAACGGGAGCAGCTGGAGGGGCTTCGCGGCCGAGCGCCAGTAGGTGCGGAGGTCCGGATCGCCGGCCGAGAACAGGACCTCGCCGGCCGCGTCCGCCACGGCGACGTCCACGCGGTGGCGGGTCTCGAGACGGCCCCCGCGGATCGTCTCGATCGCGGCGTCCCCGGTGATGCGGCGGCCCGCGAGGGCGGCGCCGCCGAGCCCGGCGGCGGACCCCTCGCCGCGCCGGCTCCCCTCGGGATCACGCGCCCGGGCGCGTCCGCCCTCGGGACCCGCCGGGCTCATCGCGCGGCGGCCGCGGCCGTCTCGCGCGGCCCCGACCAGGCGAGCAGGATCCCGGCGAGGACGAGCGCCCCGCCCGCGGCGACGTGGACGCCGGGGGTCTCCCCGAGCAGCAGCCATGCGAGCCCCGTCGCCCCGAGCGGCTCGCCGAGCACGGTCACGTTGACCTCGTACGCCTTCCGGTAGCGGAGCGCCCAGTTCAGGAGGGTGTGTCCGATCACGGTCGGGATCAGCGCCAGCAGGGCGAAGACGGCCATCGTTCGGGGCGGATGATCCAGGAGCGGCTCCCCCGCGGCCGCGGCGGCGGCGGCGAGCAGCGCCGCGGCGAGCGGGTTGAACACGGCGAGCAGCGGCAGGAGATCCGTGGTCGACCGGAGGCTGCGGACGAGAAGGTAGTGCACGGCGATCGCGACCGCTCCCGCCAGTGCCAGCAGGTCTCCGCGCCACGCCGCGCCTTCGATCCGCAGGTCCCCGCCCGTGATCGCGAGCGCTCCCCCGAGGGCCAGCGCGATGCCTGCCGCGGCCCGCGCACCGACACGCTCCCGCAGGAAGATCGCGCCGAGGGCGGCGGTGAAGACCGGCTGCGTCGAGACGATCAGGACCGAGCTCGCCACCGTGGTGAGCCCCAGCGAGGCGATCCACAGCCCGAAGTGGAGGGCGAGGAAGGCGGCGGCGGCCGCGGCCGTGAGGAGACGCGGCGCCGTCCATCCGCGCCACGGGAAGCGGCGCGACGCGAGCGCCGCGGCCCAGAACACGAGGGAGGCGATCCCCAGGCGCCACGCTCCGGTCACGAGCGGCGGCGCATCCGCCCAGCGGATCAGGATCGCGGCCCAGCTGATCGCGAACGCCGCGGCGGCCAGGCCGAGCCGCGGAGGAAACGGCGGACGGCCGGGCGCGGGCCCGGCGCCGCCCGGGACGGCCCCCGTCGGCCTCACCCGGGCGTGCCGCGCGGGGCATCGCGCCGCACGCCGGCGGCGCGGGAGGCCGCCGCCGAGCGCCACCACTCCCGGGTTCGGCGCCAGCCCTGCGCCGGGCGCGAGCCCCAGCGCACGAGGTCGTCGCGGCGATCGACGTCGCGGAGCGGCTCGAGCTCGATCACGGACGCCCCTCGCGCGGCGAGCCGCTCGCGGAGCGCGGCGTGGACGGCCCCCGTCGACCACGGGATGCCGGAGAACGGAGACGGCAGCGGGCGTGCCAGACCGATCGCCCAGCATCCGCCGTCCGCCGCGGGCCCGAGAACGGCGTCGGCCCGCCCGAGCGCGCCGACGGCCGCGCTCACGTGGCGAGGCAGGAGGTCGGGGCAGTCCACGCCGAGCGCGACGCAGCCCGGCCCGCGCCTCAGCAGGCGGTGGAGGACACGGTCGAGACGCGCGCCGAGATCGCCGCTCCCCTGCGGCACCATCCGGAACGCGTCCGGAAGCATCGAGCGCAGGATCGGCTCGTCCTCGGCCTCCGCGAAGGCGCAGGCCAGCGCCGGCGCCGGTGCGACGCTGGCCGCCGCCCCGATCACCACCTCGGCGGTGTCGAGGATGAGCGCCTCCTGGAGCGCCGCCGCGGCTGCCGGGCCGATGTCCGAGGCCAGCCGCGTCTTCACGCGTCCGGGCACCGGCGCCTTCGCGAAGATCACCACGGCGACTCCCCGTGACGGAGGCGCCGGCGCGTCCTGGCGGCCGTCGCGCCCGGCGCTCACCAGCCCGACGTCGCGGGGGGAGGGTCCGCGCCCGCGACGACAGGACCGGCTTCCTCGGCGTGGGGCGTCGCCCCCCGACCGGCGGGCCGTTCGCCTCCCGGAGCCAGGGTCGTCCCGCCCTCGCGAGCCAGCTGCGCGCCGATCGCGAACGCCACGACGCCGAGCCCCGCCAGCGCGAGGAAGACGCTCGGCACGCCGCCCACCTCCGCGAGCGCGC
>DATBJZ010000084.1:0-27648 GCA_036556125.1 Gemmatimonadota bacterium
GCGGAGCCGGCGAGCGCCCCCAGGACCGCGAGCGCGACGCCGCGGCCGACGACGAGGCGGAGCACGTCCGCCGCCCGGGCGCCGAGCGCCATCCGGACACCGATCTCGGCGCTGCGCTGCGACACGGCGAACGACAGGAGCCCGTGGATCCCGACGCCCGCCAGCAGGAGCGCGAGCGCGGCGAAGACGGCGAGCACGCGCACCTGCGTGCGCCGCGGCGCGGTCTCGGCCCCGACGACGTCGTCGAGCGTCCTCACCTGACCGAGCGGAAGCTCGGGGTCGACCCGCGCCAGGATCGCCCGGACCGCCGGGACCAGCGCCTCGGGATCGCCGGAGGTCCGCACGACGAGCTCCTTGGGCGCATACCACATCAGCGAGCTGTCGGCCACCTGGCCGTGCGGCAGCCAGACCTGCGGCTCGGCGTCACGCTCCAGCCCCCGCGCCCGGACGTCGGCGGCGACCCCGACCACGGTCCGCTCGTCGAACGCGATCCGGAAGCGCCGTCCGATCGGATCGCGCCCGGGCCAGATGGTCCGCGCGAACGACTCGCTGACCACGGCCGCGTACGGCGCCTCGCGGGTGTCCGAGGCGGCGACGTCGCGCCCGGCGCGGAGCGGGATGCCCAGCGTCGCGAAGAACCCCGGCGTCACGAACCGGAGGCTGGCCCTCGGCGCCTCCCCCGGCCCCGCCGGCGCGCCGACCTCCTCGATCGCCCAGATCCCTCCCTTCATGGCCATCGGGACGAAGCTCGCGTACGCGGCCCGGGTGACGCCCGGCAGCGCGCGCACCTCCGCGAGCACCCGCCCGTAGAGGTCCGCGCGGCGGTCCACGAGACCGTACCTTCCCCAGGGGAGCGGCGTCTCGACCGCGAGCACCCCCTCGCCGCGGAACCCGGGGTCCACGGCCTCGACCCTCGCCAGGGCCCGGAGGAGGAGCCCCCCGCAGACGAGCAGCACGACGGCGACCGTCACCTCGGCCGCCACCAGCGCGCCGCGCAGACCCTCGCGGCGGCCTCCGAGGCCGGAGCGCCCGCCCTCCCGGACGTCCAGCTCCATCCGCCCCCCGGCGGCGCGGATGGCGGGCAGCACGCCGAAGCCGAGCCCCGTCGCGAGGGTGACGGCCGCCGCGAAGGCGAGCACGCGCAGGTCGATCGCCGACGAATCCTCCAGCGGCAGGCCGTGCGGCGTCAGGCTCGAGAGGAGCGGCGCGGCGGCCGCCGCCAGGAGCGCCCCGAGGATCCCTCCCCCGGCCGCGAGCACGAGGCTCTCGGTGAGGAGCTGGCGGACGAGCCGCTCGCGTCCGGCCCCGAGGGCCGCGCGCACCGCGAGCTCCTTCCGGCGGCCGAGGGCGCGCGCCAGCAGGAGGCCGGCGAGGTTGCTGCAGGCGATGAGGAGCACGCAGCCCGACGCGCCCAGGAGCGCGGCCAGGAGGACCCGGGTCTGCCCCGGGATCTCGTCCCGCAGGCGGATCACGGACGCGCCGCTGCGCGCGTTCGTGTCGGGGTGCTCCCGCTCGAGGCGGGCCGCGATCACCGCCATCTCGGCGCGCGCCTCCTCGATCGAGACGCCCGGACGGAGCCGCGCGACGGCCTGCAGGTAGCGGTCCGCGCGGTCCTCGAAGTCCGCGGGACCGAACCGGAACGTGCGCCAGAATCGCGTGGAGGGACTCGGGAACCGCGCCCCTGGCGGCAGGACACCGACGATCTCGTACTCGAGGTCGTCGAGCCGCACGCGACGTCCGAGCACGTCCACGTCGCCGCCGAACTCCTCGAGCCAGGCGCCGTGGCTCAGGACGAGCACGCCGGGCGCGTCCTCGCGGTCGTCGGCCGCCGCCGGCAGGCGGCCGAGCCACGGCCGCACCCCGAGGACGGAGACGAGGTCCGCGGTCACGGCGGCGCCCTCGACCCGCCGCGGCGCTCCGGCTCCCCCCAGGTTCGCGTCCACGCGGGTGAAGGCGGCGGCCGCCTCGAAGCTCGTCGCGAGGCTGCGCCAGTCGCGCCAGTTCGCGGGCGAGAGCTCGGTGCGGGAGTAGCCCGGGGGGCTCTCCCAGAGCTTGACGAGCCGGTCGGGCTCCGGGTACGGCAGGGGCCGCAGCAGGACGCGGTCGGCGACCGAGAAGACCGCCGTGTTCGCGCCCACGCCGAGCCCGGTCACGGCGATCGCGGTCAGCGCGAAGCCGCGCGCGCTCCGCAGGCTGCGCGCGGTCCAGCGGAGATCCTGCCGGAGGAGCTCGGCGTGGACGCGCGGGGCGTTCGCCGCGACGTCGGCGAGGGTCTCGACCCAGAGCGCGGCGGCGGCCGCCGGCCCGGCCGCCTCACGCCGGCGCGCGGCGAAGACTCCGCACATCTCGGCACCGTACTCGGCGCGGAAGGACGCCGGGTAGAGCCGCAGCAGCAGGCGGAACGCGCGCACTACGCGCCCCCGGGGGCGAAGCCGCGCGCCCGCGCGGCCTCGAGCATCCGGCTCAGCCGCCGGGTCTCGGCCCTGGCGACGGCCGCGCCGAACGGCGTGATCGCGTAGTAGCGCCGCCGCTCGTCGTCCTCCGCGGGTTCCGGCCGCTCCCGGCTCTCGGCGATCAACCCCTGCTCCTGCATCCGCTGGATCGAGCGGTAGAGCGTCCCGGGGCCGAGCCGGACCTCGCCGGCCGTGCGCTCGGCGACCTCCTGGAGGATCGCGTAGCCGTGCCGCGCGCCGCCGCCCAGGGCCAGCAGGATCTGGAACGTGGCAGGCGGCAGCGGGAGGAGCGCCTCGGCCTCGCGGGACCCGCTCACGGCCGGGCCGCTCCGCGCCGCGCGGCGGCGTCCGTCGCCCTCGCCCGCGGCGCGGACGCCCGGGGGCGGCTCATTCGTCCACCGCGGGCAGGATGAACTCGGGCACGTACACCTTCCGGGAGACGCGGCCCCCCGCGTCGTTGTAGTTGCCGGCGTAGAACGCGAGCACGAGGTCGAGCTCGGGGATCGCCATCACGACCTGCCCGCCGTTGCCGCTGGCGAAGTGGCCGCGGACCGTCCGCCCCCGGTACGGGTAGTCGACCACCCACCACAGGTAGCCGTACCCGAGCTCGTACGAGGGGAAGTCCACCAGCCGCTCGACCGCGTGCCGCGACCACTCCTCGGAGAAGATCCGGCGCCCCCCCCACGTCCCGCCGTTCAGGTGCAGCTGGCCGAGCTTCATGAAGTCCCGCGGCAGGAACCGGGCGCCGCCGGTCATCGTGTAGTCCCCGCTCGGCGAGAGCGGCAGGTAGTAGCGCCCGATCTGGAGCGGCACGGCGATCAGCTCGTGGAACAGCCCCGGCAGCGGCGTCCCGGACACGCGCTGGAGCAGGCCGCCCACCAGGTTCGGGTTCGCGCTGCAGTAGACCGCCTCCCGGCCCGGGTCGCGCACCATCCGCAGGTCCATCGTCCACGTGTAGAAGTCCGGATGCGAGGTCTGCTCCCACATCCGGTCCTCGTAGCCCGGCGAGCTCTCGTCGTTGTCGTCGCAGTCCAACCCCGACGTCATCGTGAGGAGGTGTTCGACGGTCAGCGCGCGCCTGCGCGGCTCCAGGCCGGGCGGGAAGGCGCCGCCGTTCATCGCCTCGTAGACGCGGGTGGCCGGGGTGACCGGAACGCCCGCGTGGATCGCCGCGCCCAGCAGGTCCGACGCGACGCTCTTCGACGCCGAGCGCGTGTCGTGCGGCTTCTCGCGGTGCTCCCCGTGGAAGTACTCCTCGAGCACCAGCTTGCCGTGCCGCGCGACCAGGATGCCGTGATCCTCCTGGGAGTTGGCCGAGGTGATCGGCGTCTCGAGGATCGTCCGGATGAACGCCTCGATCTTCGTCCGCGAGATCCCCACGTCCTCGAGCGTCGCGGTCTCCCAGCCGTCGTCGAGCGCGGGCGGCGGCGCGTAGCGGTACGTCGCGGCCGGCCGGCCGCGCGGAGCGAAGCCGCTCGGCTCGCCGTCCGGCACCCGCTCGAAGTCGAACGTCCCGCCCCGGTTCGGGATGTGGATCGACAGCCGCTCCGGGTCGGCGTGGCGCCTCCCCTCCGCCAGCACGCGCCCGCCGCCCGGGCCGTCGGCTGCCCCCAGGAGCCGGACGACGTCCCCCCGCTGCTCGATCCGGTCGGCGCGCAGCTGGAACCAGCCGAGGTTGCGCTCGGGGTTGCGCAGGAACGCGCCGAGCGAGCCGTCGGGGCGGGCCGTGACCATCAGGTAGAACGTGTGCGCGTCGTCGATCGGGACGACCTCCCCGCGCCACTCGCCTTCCGCGTGCCTGGCGAGCGTGACCGGCGAGGCGTAGCGGAGTCCGCTCTCGACCGTCCGCCCCTGGATCCAGTGGCCGACGATCCGGCCGCCCCCCGGCTCCAGCTCGCCCCGGAAGTCGCCCTGCCCGCCGGGGAGCGCGAAGACGATCGAGTCGCCCTCCACCTCGGCGCCGACGACCCGTCCGGCGATCTCCGCCCGCCACTCCGCTGCATCCCGCCTGAGGAACAGCGTCCCCCGGACGTCGGGGCCGAAGCGCCGCTTCGCCTCCCAGAGACCGACCAGACCGTCGGACGAGCTCGTCCCGGGCGGTTCCGGCGGCCCGGCCGGGGCGCCGGTGTCGGAGGGCGAGGCCGTTCCCATCCGCGAGAGGGCGAAGGGCAGCGCCAGAACGACGACGATTCCGAACCCCAGCGCCCGCTTCGGCGTCACGATCCCCACGCATCGCCTCCGTGCGTTCCGACTCCCGGCGGGCGGGCCCTCGCCGCTCCGCGCCCCGCAGACCCGTGCGGGCAGCGACGGACCTCCACCCTGGGTCCCCCTGCACCCCCCTCGCGATCGACGACACTATATCCACAATGGCTATATCGTCAAGGAGAACAGCAGCCCGGCGAGCAGGTAGGCCGCCACGGCCACGGCGATCACGCCGCCGAACCCCACCGCGACCGCCAGCAGCGGCGCCGCGGCGGCCCCGACCACCGAGAGGAACCCGTTCACTCCCCAGCACCACGGGAGCCATCCGGGCTCGAGCGCCGCGACCCGGGAGAGGCCGAGCGGGAACGGCATCCCCATCCAGAAGGCGAGCGGCGCGAGAACGGCGCAGGCGAGCGCCATCCGCGCCGGCAGGGCCGCCCCTGCGGCGTGGTCCAGGAGCCAGTCCTGCGCGACGTACGCGGCCGGCGCCAGGAGCGCCACGCCCGCGAACGGCAGGAAGCGCGCGGCGCCCCGTCGGGCGAGCGCGGTCGCGGAGGCGCTGCCCGCCGCCGCGAACACCAGGAACGCCGTGAGCACGGCCGCGGTCGCGTAGACCGGCCGCCCGAGGAAGAGGACGAGGCGCTGGATCGAGGAGATCTCGAGCAGCATGAAACCGACGCCGAGGAGCGCGAAGTAGCCGAACAGCCGGCTCCGTCCGCCGGCCGACGCGGCGCGCGGCCGCGGCAGCGCGAGGAGCGGCGCGAGGATCAGGATCGCGGCGAGGGGCACGGCCTGGGCGAGCGCGAGCGCCTGCGCGACGAGGCCCCACTCGACGTACGGCAGCCCGAGGCGCCCCTCGCTGCGGAGGAGGCGCACCGCGTCGGGCACGGCGAGGAAGTGGTGGAAGAAGGGAGCGTCGTCGGTGACGGGCGCGACCTCGAACGGATAGCGCTCGAGGAACGCCTCGGGCGCGGGGCCCAGGAGCCCTTCGGCAGCGGCGCGGAACCAGTCCGGCTCGAGCACGTTGAACCGGTTCGCGGCCTCGGGCGGGGCGCCCGGCGCCCAGGCGACGTCGAACCAGCGCTCCGCCGCCCAGTCGGTGAGCGCGCTCACCTGCGGGGCCGCGAGCGGCGCGCGGCTCAGCAGCAGCGTCGCGGTGCCCCAGCCGCGCACGAGCGCGACGTGGCGGGCGGCGTCCAGCCCCTCGTCCCCGAGCACCGTCCGGGCCGTGGCGAGGAGCCGGACCACGTCGCGCGGCGGCTCCAGCACCCAGCGCGTGACGGCGAGCAGGCCCCGATCGGAGAGGCGGCGCCACACGTCGCGCACGCCCTCGACGGTGAACAGGTAGTCCTCGCCCGCCGCCCCCATTCCCGCGGCGACGCCTCCGAGCGAGCCCGTCTGCGTGACCACGATGCGGTCGAAGCGCTCCCGGCTCCCCCGCAGCCACGTGCGGGCGCCGGCGTGCACGCGCCTCACGTCCGGCCCGAGCGTCGCCGGCGCGACGAGGGTCTCCAGCCGGGCGTCGGGATCCAGCACGGTGACCGACGCCGCGCCGCGGGCACGGGCCAGGTGCACCTCGCCGCCGCCGCCGAGCCCGACGACGAGCACGCTCGCGTCGCGCGCGAGCGGCACGGCGAACGCCGCGGCGCCCGTGGTCATCGCGTGGAGGGCCGCGTCCTCCGGAAGGGCGCGCGCCCCCAGCGGCTGCCCGTTGAGGAAGATCACCGGGCGCGCGGGAACCGGCCGGTCGAGCGCCAGGCTCGCGCCGGGGAGGTGGCGGAGCGTGGGCGCGGCGACCATCCGCAGGCGCCCGAGCGCGCCGTCCTCGAGCGCGACCGTCGCGGCGCCGGGCAGCGCCAGCGCCATGCTCTCGTCCTTGTAGGAGGAGACCGGCACGCGGGGAGGGGGCAGGACCAGCGCGAGGGCGAGCACGGCGGCCGGCGCTGCGACGCCGGCGCGCGCCAGCGGGACGAGCGCGAGCGCGCCCACGAGCCCGATCGCCGCCGGGAGCCGCTCCGCGGGAAGCAGCTCGAGGAGCGCGAGACCGAGCAGGCCGCCGAGACCCGATCCCAGCAGGTTCGCGGCGTAGAGTCCCGCCACCCGCTCGCGTCCGGCCACGAACGCCAGCGCGATGGCGGACGCGCCGAGGAAGAAGGGGAGGCTCAGGACGGCGTAGCTCAGCGCCAGCTTCAGGAACTGGCCCGGGACCGCGAGCAGCTCGAAGGCGTCGAAGCGGATCGCCGTCGCGATCCGGTAGGCGGGGTCGAAGGCCAGCGCCGAGAGCAGCGCCGCGACCGCGAACGCCGCGCGCTCGCGGCCGCGCAGGCGGTGCGCGAGCACGGCCAGGAGGCTGCCGCTCGCGCCGAACCCGAGGAGCGCGAGCCCGATCACGAGCGAGGCGAAGTGCGCCCAGTGCGTGATCGCGAGCAGGTGGAGGAGGACGACCTGGGCCGCGAGCAGGGCCGCGGAGAGGAGCGCGAGGGCGGCGGGCACGCGGGGGCCGGCCGGCGGGGCGCTCAGTGGCCGACGAGCGGCACGAACTGGACGGGCAGGATGTTGCGGGTCCGGACGCGGCCCTCGGCGTCCTTCTCCACCAGGACCAGGTGCTGGACCTGGAAGACGCCGCCGACGGGGATCACCATCCGGCCGCCGGCGGCGAGCTGGGCCACGAGCGGCGGCGGGACGTGGCCCGCGGCGGCGGTCACCAGGATCCCGTCGAACGGCGCGTGCTCCTCCCAGCCGAAGTACCCGTCGCCCTCCCGCGCCGCGACGTTGCCGTAGCCCAGCCTCCGGAGCCGCCCGGCGGCGGCGGCCGCGAGCTCCTCGAGGATCTCGACCGTGAACACCGAGTCCGCGAGCAGGGAGGCGACCGCGGCCTGGTAGCCGGAGCCGGTGCCCACCTCGAGCACGCGGTCGTGGGGCTCGACCTGCAGGAGCTCCGTCATCAGCGCGACGATGTACGGCTGGCTGATGGTCTGGCCGAACCCGATCGGAAGCGGCCGGTCCGCGTACGCCGCGTCGCGGTGGCGCTCGGGAACGAAGAGGTGCCGCGGGACCGTCCGCATCGCGCGGAGCACGCCCGGCTCCTCGATGCCGCGCTCCTCGATCTGGGCGTGGACCATCCGCTCCCGCTCGTCGGCGCGGTCGTCCTCGGCGTCCGCGACGCGGGCACGGTCACGACGGGCGTCCTCGCGGGCCGCGGACGGCGGCGCAGCCGGCGGGGCCCCCTGCGCCCGGGCCGGCTCGATCGGGGCGGCGGCTCCGGCCAGGACGGCGGCGGCGAGGACGAGGAGGATGGGCATCGACGGCGGGCGCAGGCACGTGCCGGCGGGGGGTCCGGGCCGGCGCACGTGCGCACGGGGGAAGATAGCCGCGCTCGGCGCCCGCGGACGAGGGCGGGTTCCCCGTCCCCCGGCACGCGTCCTCCCTCGCCCCGCTCCCCACCGCGCTCCGGCCTCCGCCCCCGCACCGTCGCGCCCGCGTTCGCCGGTGGACCGTCGCGAACCCCGCGCCGCGCGGCGCCGACGCCAAACTCGCGGGTGCGACCGGCGGCGCCGGGCGGCATCTTCGGCGCAGCGCGCAGGTCGGCGCACGATCGCGAACCGGAGCGGGAGGTGCCGATGCACTCGCAGTTCGAGGACGTGTGGACGGAGGCCGACTTCGGCGAGCCGCGCCACTCCCGGCGCCCGCCGGGGGGCGAGGGCGAGCACGAAGGACCGGTCGTGAACGTGGCGCCGTGGGAGCGCTGGGCGTCCGCCGCGGCCGGTCTCGCGATGGCGGTGGCCGGGCTGCGGCGGCGGGGCGTGGCCGGTCTCCTGGCCGCGGCCGCCGGAGCGGAGCTGGTCCGGCGGGGCGCGACCGGCCACTGCCGGCTCTACGCGGCGCTGGAGACCGGCACGGCCGGGCCCGTGCGGAGCCCCGTCGCCAGCGTTCCGCACGAGCAGGGCCTCCGGGTGGAGCGCGCCGTCACGATCGCGCGGCCGCGCGACGAGCTCTACCGCTTCTGGCGCAGGCTCGAGAACCTGCCGGACTTCATGGAGCACCTGGAGTCGGTGCGCGAGGGCGCCGGCGGCCGGTCGGTGTGGGTCGCGCGCGGCCCGCTGGGCCGCCGCGTCCGGTGGGAGGCCGAGATCGTCAACGAGCGCGAGAACGAGCTGCTCGCGTGGCGCACCGCGCCCGGCTCCGACGTGGACCACGCGGGGTCGGTCCAGTTCCGCGACGCGCCGGGGGGCCGCGGGACCGAGGTGCGGGTCGTGATGGAGTACCGCCCGCCGGCCGGCAGACTCGGCGCGGCCGTGGCGGGGCTCGCCGGCGAAAACCCGGACCGGCAGGTGCGCGAGGACCTCCGCCGGTTCAAGGCGCGGATGGAGGCCGGCGAGATCGCCACGACCGCGGGTCAGCCCTCCGGCCGCGGGCCCGCCCCGCCGCGGGGCGGAGAGCGTGGATCCGCCGGCGCGGGGGCGACGGCGCGGGGCGGCGCCGGAGCGGCGGCCCGCGCGAGCGCCGACGCGGCGCCGCGAGCCGCCGACGACCGCGAGGCGCGGCCGTCCGGCGGCGCGCATCCCGAGGACCTCGTCGACGAGGCGTCGAAGGAGTCCTTCCCCGCCAGCGACCCGCCGTCCTGGACCGCCGGCGAGGAGGACGGCCGTTGAGGGCGCTCTGCTGGAAGGGACGGAACGACGTCCGCATCGAGGACGTGCCCGAGCCCGCGATCCTGAACCCGCGCGACGCGATCGTCCGCGTGACGCTGACGGCGATCTGCGGCTCCGACCTCCACCTCTACGACGGCTACGTCCCCGGGATGCGCAGCGGCGACGTCCTGGGGCACGAGTTCATGGGGGAGGTCGTCGAGGTCGGCCGGCTCGTGGAGAACCTCCATCGCGGGGACCGCGTGATCGTGCCGTTCGCGATCGCCTGCGGCAACTGCGCGCCGTGCCGGCGCGGTCTCGCGTCGCTCTGCGACAACTCGAATCCCAACGCCGCCGCCGCCGAGGCGCTCTACGGGTTCTCGGGCGCCGGCCTGTTCGGCTACTCCCACCTGTACGGCGGCTACGCCGGCGGGCAGGCGGAGTACGTGCGGGTCCCCTTCGCCGACGTGGGGCCGGCCCGCGTTCCCGACGGCCTCACCGACGAGCAGGTCCTGTTCCTCACCGACATCTTCCCCACGGGGTGGATGGCGGCGGAGAACGCCGAGGTGGAGCCCGGCGACGTGGTGGCGGTCTGGGGCTGCGGGCCGGTCGGTCAGTTCGCGATCCGCAGCGCGTTCCTCCTCGGCGCCGACCGCGTGATCGCGGTGGACCGCTTCCCCGACCGCCTGCGGATGGCGCAGGCCGGCGGCGCCGAGACGATCGACTACACCGCGGCCGACGTCGTCGAGGAGCTCAAGTCGCGGACCGGCGGCCGGGGCCCCGACGGCTGCATCGACGCCGTCGGGATGGAGGCCCACGGGACGCGGGTCGACGCGCGCCTGGACCGCGCGAAGCAGGCGGTGCGGCTGGCGACCGACCGTGTGAACGTGCTGCGCGAGGCGATCCAGGCCTGCGGCAAGGGCGGCACGCTCTCGATCGCCGGGGTGTACGGCGGGTTCCTGGACAAGGTCCCGCTCGGGAGCGCGTTCGCGAAGGGGCTGACGTTCCGGATGGGGCAGACGCACGTGCATCGCTACGTCCGCCCCCTGCTGGAGCGGATCGAGCGCGGCGAGATCGACCCCGCGTTCGTGATCACCCACCGGATGCGCCTGGACGAGGCGCCCGCCGGCTACGAGCTCTTCAAGCGCAAGGGGGACGGCTGCGTGAAGGTCGTCCTGCGGCCGTGAACGTCGGGACGGCGATCATCGCCCCCGCCACCTCGCGAGGTTCGCGATCGCCGCGCTGAGCTCGTCGCCGTCCACGGGCTTGGCGACGTGCGTCTCGTATCCGGCCCGGAGCGCCCGGCGCCGGTCCTCGTCGCGCGCGTAGGCGGTCAGCGCCACCGCCGGGATCCTGCCCCCCCGGTCGCGTTCGTAGGCCTTGACCCGGCGGATGAGCGCGTAGCCGTCCTGCCCCGGCATCCCGATGTCGCTGACCAGCACGTCGGGCGCCGCCGCCTCGATGGCCGTCATCGCCTCGTCCGCCGAAGCCGCGGTGCGCACCTCGGCCCCGCCGTCCCGCAGCAGCTCGCCGAGCAGCTCGCGCGCGTCCGGCTCGTCGTCGACGACCAGCACGTGGACCCCGGTCAGGCGCTGGTCCGGCTCCGCACCCGCGCCGTCCAGCGCCGCCCGCGGGACGGCGGGGATCGCCACGGGATGGATCGGCAGCTCGATCGTGAAGGTGGAGCCCCGTCCCTCGCCCTCGCTGACGGCGCTCACGGTGCCGCCGTGGAGCTCGGTGATGTGGCGGACGATGGCGAGCCCGAGGCCGAGGCCGCCGTGGTCGCGCGTCGTCGCCGCGTCGGCCTGACGGAAGCGCTCGAAGACGTGCGGCAGGAACGTGGGCCGGATGCCGCGGCCCGTGTCGGTGACGCGGATCTGCACGCGCGAGTCGACCTGGAGCACGTCCACCGCCACGCGCCCGGCGCGCGGCGTGAACTTGATGGCGTTGGAGAGCAGGTTCCACACCACCTGCTGGAGCCGGTCCTCGTCGCCGAGCACGGGTCGGACCGACGGATCGAAGCTCGCCTCGAGCTGGATCTCCTTCGCCTCCGCCGCGGGCCGGACCACGTCCAGCGCGGCGCGGATCACCCGCGCGAGCTCGAGCGGCCGGCGCTCGATGCGGAGCTTGCCGGTGATGATGCGCGAGACGTCGAGCAGGTCCTCGACGAGCTGGGCCTGGATCCGCGTGTTCCGCTCGATCGTCTCCACCGCCCGCGCCGTCGTCTCGGCGTCCAGATTCCCCTTCCGGAGCAGGTGCGCCCATCCGACGATGGCGTTGAGCGGCGTTCGCAGCTCGTGCGAGAGCGTCGCCAGGAACTCGTCCTTCGTGCGGTTCGCTTCCTGCGCCTCGGCGTAGAGACGGGCGTTGTCCACCGCGAGAGCGGCGCGCCGCGCCAGGTGCTTCATCACCTCCACGTCCTCGCGCGAGAGCCGGCGGCCCGACTCGGCGGTCGCCAGCGAGATCGCCCCCAGCACGCGGTTGCGCGCGACCATCGGTGCGCAGATCACGGATCGAAGCCCGAACCCGCGCAGCGCCTCGAGGTGCTCCCGGTCCTGCGCCGCCGCCGCGAGCAGCTCGTCCGACACGTCGGCGTGGACCTCCATCTCCCCGGTGCGGATCACCCGGCCGACGCCGTGCTCCGCCGCCGCGTCGGCCGGATTCCGCCGATGGAGCTCCCACGCGGCTTCGACGCGCGCCGGATCCTGGTGGGCGATCGCCACGCGGCGGATGCCGCCGTCCTCCACGACGTCCACGACGCACCAGTCGGCGACCGTGCCGGCCGCGAGGCGCGCGACGGTGGCGAGCGTGGTCTCGTACTTCAGCGAGGACGCGAGAACCCCCGCCGCCTCGGCCAGGAACGTCGACTTCCGCTCGGACTCCTGGGCGTCCTGCCGCGCCCGCCGCTCCGCCTCGAGGAGCCGCTGACGCTCCGCCTCGGCCATCCTGCGGTCGTGGATGTCCAGGCACGTGCCGATGTAGCCCTCGAACGTGCCGTCCGGCGCGAACCGCGGCACCGCCTGCGCCAGCACCCAGCGCCAGTCGCCCGACACGTGCCGGAGGCGGTACTCGATCCGGAACGGCTCCCGGACGTCGAACGCGGCCGCGTAGGTGTCGAGCCACCGCTCGAGGTCGTCGGGGTGCACGTCCGCGGTCCAGCCGGTTCCGACCTCCTGCTCCATCGTCCGGCCGGTGAACTCGAGCCAGGCCCGGTTGAAGTAGGTGCGCAGCCCGTCCGTGCCGGCGAGCCAGATCAGCACCGGCGCGCGGTCGGCCATCGCCCGGAACCTGCCCTCGCTCTCCCGCAGCGCGGCCTCGGCGAGCTTGCGCTCCGTGATGTCGGAGCCGATCCCGACCATCCGTACCGGCTGCCCCTCCGCGTCCCGGAAGACCTGCCCCTTCCCCAGCACCCACCCGATCGTGCCGTCGGACCGGAGGACCCGGAATTCCACCTCGTACGAGACGCCGTCCCGCACCGCCGCCTCCACCCGGGCCCTGACCCAGCGCCGATCCTCGGGGTGCACGAGCTCCAGGAAGCTCTCGTACGTGCCGCCGAACGTGCCCTTCGGGATGCCGTGCACCTCCTCGAGGTTGCCGGTCCACGTCACCGCGGCCGTCTGCAGGTCGAAGCTCCACGTGCCCATCCGGGAGGCCTCGAAGGCGAGGCGGAGCTGCTCCTCGCTGGTGCGAAGGGCCTGCTCGGCCGCGAGCTGCTCGCCGACGTCGCGGAAGACGAGGACCGCCCCGCGGAGGCCGCCGTCCGGCGCGCGGATGGGCGCGGCGCTGTCGGCGATCGGCCGCTCGACGCCGTCCTTCGCGACGAGCCGCGCATGGCTGGCGAGCCCGACCACGACGCCCTCGCGCAGGACCCGCGTCACCGGGTTGTCGACCGGCTTCCGCGAGTGGGCGTTCACGATCACGAAGACGTCCTCGATCGGACGCCCCCGCGCGTCGCCGGCGGACCAGCCGGTGAGGGTCTCCGCGACGCCGTTGAGGAACGTGACGCGGCCGCGATCGTCGGTCGCGACGACGCCGTCCCCGATGCTCGCGAGCGTCGTGCGCAGGAACTCGTGCTCCTCGCGCAAGCGGCGCTCGGCGGCGCCCCGGGCGCCCTGCAGGGTGCCCACCAGCAGCGCCACCACCACGAAGGCCCCGAACCGGACGGCCTCGATCGTCGAGAGCTGGGGCGGGAAGCTGCGGCCGTAGGTGAGCTCGGCCGCCACCACCGAGAGCAGCGTGGCGAGCAGGGCGGGGCCGACGCCGCCGTACCACGCGGCGACGACGACGGCGACGGTGAAGAGCGCGTAGATCGGGGTCCCGAGCGGCTCGAGCAGCACCCCGCTCAGCGTCGCGGCCGCCGCGACCAGGACGGCGGCCGCTCCGTACCGGAGCGGGGCCGGCCGCTCGGAGAGGGCCCCCAGCGCCGGCCGCATCAGCCGCCGCGCACGTGCATCTCGCGCCGCGGGTCGCGGCGAAGGTCCTCCACGGGAACCAGGACACCCCTCTCGCCGCGGTCCTCGAGCGCCTTGCGCGTCTCGGCGCCGCGGTCGCGGCGCCCCCGCCAGCCGTCCGCGACGGCGTCGGCGATGGCGTCGCGGCCCGCGCCGCCGCGGAGCAGCGCCCTCAGGTCGATCCCGCGCGCCGCGTAGAGGCACAGGAGCCACACGCCGTCGGTCGTGAGCCGCGCGCGGTCGCAGTCCGAGCAGAAGGGATGCGTGGTGGAGGCGACGATCCCGAACGTGGTGCCGTCGGGCAGCACGTAGCGCTCGGCCGGCGCCGATCCGCGCTCGCGGAGCGCCTCGATGCAGCCGTACCGCCGCTCGAGGACGGCCAGCATCTCGTCGCGGCCCACGACCCGCTCGCGCTCCCACCGGGTGGCGCCGCCCACGTCCATGTACTCGATGAACCGGACCTCGGCGTCGTGGGCGCGGCCGAACTCCACGAGATCCGCGAGCTCGTCGTCGTTGAACCCCCGGATCACCACCGCGTTGAGCTTGAGCGGCCCGAACCCCGCGTCGCGCGCGGCGCGGATGCCCTCCAGGACGAGCGGGTGGGCGTCGCGGCGCGTGGACGCCCGAAAGCGGTCGGGCCGCAGCGTGTCGAGGCTCACCGTGACGCGGCGCAGGCCCGCCCGGCGCAGGTCGGCGGCCAGCCGCGGGAGGAGCACGCCGTTCGTCGTGAGCGAGAGGTCCCGGACGGCGGGGTTCGACGCCAGCATCCGGACGAGCTCGGGCAGCCCGCGACGGAGCAGGGGCTCGCCCCCGGTCAGCCGGACGCGGTCGACGCCCAGGTCGGTGAAGACGCCGGCCAGGAGCGCCACCTCCTCGAACGACAGGATCTCCTCACGCCCGAGCCAGGCGTACTCCTCCTCGGGCATGCAGTACTGGCAGCGGAGATTGCACTTGTCGGTGACCGAGATCCGAAGCGTCCGGAGCGGCCGGCCGAAGGCGTCGAGGACCGTGCGCATGGGGCCTTGAGACTAGGGCGGCGGCCGCCGGAAGGAAACCGGCAGTGGCGGATCACGGGCGACCTCGCGCGCGGCCGCCCGCACCCACACCCGCGCGCGCGCCGGGGTGAGCGGCGGCCGGACCACGCCCTCGAGCCGTGCGACGAGCGAGTCCGGCGGCGCGTCGGCGAGATCCTCGACCGACGCGACGCCCGCGGCCTCGAGCGCGCGCGCGTTCCCGGCGCCGATCCCCCGCAGCGTCGCCAGCCGTGCGCGCCGCACCCAGGTCCGCGCCTCCTCCCGCGAGCGGCCGGTCGTCCGGGCGAGCTCCGCGGGCGTCGCGCGAGCCACCGAGAAGGCGTCGTGCCCGGCACGTTCCAGCTCCGCCGCCGGCACACCGGGGAGGTCCGCGAGGCGGGGCGACGTGGAGGTGATCGTGCGGCGCTCCATCCCCCACGCAGCGGCGGCGGCGAGCACGACCGCCGCGCCCACGACCGCGACGCGGCGGTGGACCGGGACCGCGCCGCGCGGCTCCGCCGCGCGCGGACGACGCGCGGCCGGAGCACCGGCGGCCGATCGCGGAACCGCAACGCCCGCGAGGGTCAGCGCCTGCCAGAACGCGAAGCACTCGAGCGCGAACGGCGGGAACCCCAGGAACCCGGCCACGGGCATCTCGAAGAGCTTCAGCTCCTCGAACCCGGGCACGGTGTAGATCCACTTTCCGCGCGCGCCCGCGTTGAAGAGCTCCCACAGGAGGCCCACGGCGGCGCCGGCCGCCAGCAGGCGGATCGCGCGTCCGGGACGGCCGCGCTCCAGGTCGCCGAGCAGCGAGCGGGACGGGTCCCGCGCGTGCGTGAAGGCCTCGGCGAGCAGCAGCGGACCGACCCACACGAGGGGGAAGAAGGCGCGCGGCCAGGCCAGGGGCAGCGCGAGCAGGACCGCCCCCGCCGCGATCATCCGCCGGCGGGTCGCGGGACCCGCGCGGAAGGGTCTCGTCCGCACACGGCGTGCGACGCCGCACGAATCCAGGAGCGATGCGACCAGGAAGATCGCCGGGAAGACGGTCGCGAACGAGAGGAGGATGCCGGCCCAGCGCGCGGCGGGATCGCCCGGCACGAACACGTAGTACCAGTTCCGGAGCCGCAGGTTGAGGAGCTCGAAGAAGAGCCAGGCCAGCGCGGACCAGCCGAGCAGCGAGACCAGATGCCGGGGTTCGCGGACGAGCCGGGGCCGGCCCGTGCGGAGCGCGAGCGTCCCCTCCAGGAGGAGGAGCGTCCCGTACCAGGCGAACGGGTAGTACCACGTGGCGAAGGGCTCGCGGCCGGCGAGCATTCCCGCCGTTCCGCCGACCAGGAGGGCCGAGCCCGCGACCGTCAGGGCCGCCGCCAGGGCGAGGGACGCGCCGGAGCCGCGCGCGCCTTCCGGCTTCGGGGGGCGGTGGCGCACGGAGTCGAAGGTGGCCGCCGGCGACGGAGGCGACAACCGTCAGACCGCGCGCGCGACCTCGCGGAGGAGCGGCAGGAGCCGCCGGCCCGCGGCCGTGAGCCGGTACGCGGTCCGCGGCGGCCAGTCGCCGACCACCACGCGCGTCACGACGCCGGCGGCGTCCAGGTCGCGCAGCGCCAGCGCGAGCGCGCGCGGGGTCACCCCCGGGAGTTCGGCGACGAGCTCCGAGAACCGCCGCTCGCCGGGCCCGGTCGCGTGGACGAGCGGAAGCCACCACTTCCGGAGCGGCGCGTCCCCGAGCCCGGCGGCGCGCAGCGCCGGCAGGAGGTTTCCTACGGCACGCGCCAGGCCGGCGCCGCGATCCGTCGGCAGGTACTCCGGCCGCAGGGGGTGGCCGTGACCGGGGTTGCGCGCCGCCCAGCCGGCGTCGAGCAGCGCGTCCATCGTCCGCCGCAGCGACTCCCGGCCGACGCCGAGCCGCCGCGCGAGCGGCGAGAACCGCGCGCCGCCGCTGCGCTCGAGCTCCGCGAGCACGGGCGCGGCCCAGCGATGGTGGAAGAGGGCGGCCAGCCGTGCCGCCTCGCCTCGTCGCGCGGGTGGAGACATCCGCCGCCGCCGGGAGCGCGTCCGGAGCGTCGTGTCCGGTCTTGACATGGTTGTGTAGGTAGTATAAAAACAGGGCCGAGAGGACGCCAGCGACGTCCGATGATCGGACGGAGCGCGGCGCCGCCCGGCACGGGAACAGCCCGTTGGCGCCGGCGCCGTGCGCGGATCTTCGGACGGTGGAGGAAGGAGGGCAGAATGGCATCCCCGCTCGGGTACGACGGAGGACTCACCTGCGCGCTCGGCGTCACGGACCTCGAGCGCTCGATCGCGTGGTACCGGGACGTGCTGGACTTCGAGCTCCTCTACAAGCTCGACGACATGCGGTGGTGCGAGCTGCGATCGCCGGTGGATCGCGTGAACGTGGGCCTCTCCGAGGTGGAGCAGGCCGGGGGCAGGGGAGGCGCGACGCTCACGTTCGGCGTCCGCGACGTGGATGCGGCGCGCGGGAGGCTGGAGGCGGGGGGCGTGCGGTTCGACGGGGAGTCCCGTACCATCGAGGGCATGGTGAAGCTGGCGACGTTCTTCGATCCCGACGGAAACGCCCTGATGCTCTACCAGGACCTGCAGGCGCACTCGTGAGAGCGGGGTGCGCGCTTGCGGCTCTTGCGCTGCTGCTCGTCGCTGTCCCGGCGACGGCGCAGGAGGGGGGTGCGGTCGGATCCCCCGTCGCCGACACGCTGCCGACCGGGCCGGCGTCGGTCGAGGACCTCGCCTGGCTCGCCGGCTCGTGGGGCTTCGAGGACGGCGCGCGCCGCTACGAGGAGCACTGGACCGGGCCCGACGGCGGGACGATGCTCGGAATGAGCCGCACCGTCGCGGGCGGCAGGACCGTCGCGCACGAGTTCCTGCGGATCGACGAGCGGGACGGCCGGCTCGTCTACACGGCTTCGCCGTCGGGGCAGCGGACCGCGTCGTTCACCAGCACCGAGGTCTCGGGGGATCGGGTCGTCTTCGAGAACCCCGAGCACGACTTCCCCACGCGGGTGATCTACACCCGGCGTCCGGACGGGTCCGTCCTGGCGCGCGTCGAGGGCGTGATGGACGGCGAGCCCGGCGGCTCCGACTTCCCGCTGGAGCGCCGCTAGTCCTCGAGCAGCTCCCTGGCGCGCTCGGTCGCGCGCACGACGGCCTTGATCAGCGTCACCCTCAGGCCGCCCTCCTCGAGCTCGAGCAGCCCGTCCACCGTGCAGCCGGCCGGCGTGGTCACGGCATCCTTGAGCTTGGCGGGGTGCTCCGCGGTCTCGAGCACCATCGCGCCCGCGCCCACCACGGTCTGCGCGGCCAGCAGCGTGGCCACGTCGCGGGGCAGGCCGACCTTGACGCCGGCCTCGGCCAGGGACTCGATCACGACGTACAGGTAGGCGGGGCCGCTCGCGGAGAGGCCGGTCACCGCGTCCATGTGCTTCTCGTCCACGACGACCGTGCGGCCGACGGCGTCGAACACGGCCGCCGCGAGCGCCAGGTGCTCGCGCGTGGCGCTCTTCCCCGCCGCGAGGCCCGTCATCCCGCGCCCGATCAGGCACGCCGTGTTCGGCATCGCGCGCACGACGGGGACCGAATCGCGAAGGCCCTTCTCGATGAACGCCGTGCCGACCGACGCCGCCACCGAGACGACGAGCTGGCGCGGCTCGAGGACGCCGCCGACCTCGGCCACCACGGTCGGCAGCGTCTGGGGCTTCACCGCGAGGATGACGATGTCCGCGCCGCGCGCCGCCATCGCGTTCGACAGGGTGCCCGTGACGCCGAAGCGCGCACGCAGGTCGTCGAGCCGCTCGGGGTGCCCGGCCGTGACCGTCACCCGTTCGGGCGCCGTGGCGCCGGCCTCGAGCAGCCCGCGCACGAGCGTCTCGCCGATCTTGCCGGCGCCGAGGACCGCGAGCCGGCGCTCGCGCAGGTCGGCGGGGGTGAGGGTCACGGTGCGGCGATCACGGCGCGGGGGCGGCGGTGCCGGGGCCGCCGTGCGGCCGCCACGGTGCGGGTCACGGGGTGAGGCTCACGACGCCCCGCGGACCGTCCGGCCGTGGCCGCGTGCGGCCCGCGGATCCCGGGGCGGCGGCGCCGGCGCGCGGACGGCCGGCGGCGCCTCGAGGACGAACTCGTCGATCCGCTCCGCCACGCCGCGCTCGATGGCCGAGACCCGCTCCGGGTCCTCGACCTTCCGCCCCGCGAGATCGGTGACGTAGAACACGTCCAGCGCCTGGTCGAGCCGCGTCGCGACCCGGGCGGAGTGGACCGAGAGGCCCTGCTCGCGGAGCGCCTCGGCGATCACGTGGAGCAGCCCCTGCCGGTCCTCGGCGAAGACGTCCACCACCGTGAACGCGGCCGAGGCCTCGTTGTCCACCTCGACCTGCGTGTCACGCGGCGGCGGCCCCGCCGGCGACGCCGCCCGCGGGCGGAACCGGCGGTGCCGCTCGAAGAGCTCCGCCAGCGGGAGGCGGCCGAGCAGCACCTCGCGCACGGCCCCGGACACCTCCGCGAGCCGCTCGGGGGGCGGCGCGCCCGCGAAGAACGAGTCGCGGACCTCGAACGTGTCCACGACCACGCCCGTGCGGCGCGTGTCCACCTGCGCCCTCAGCACCTCGAGTCCCTTGGCCGCGAGGACCCCCGCGATCCGGGCGAAGACCCCCGGCGTGAGGTCGTCCCACGCGAGCACGGTGTAGAGGGTCGTGCCCGTGGCGGCCTGGTTCTCCGCCTCGACGCGGACGTCCCCGGGGGCGAGCGCGGCGGTCCACTCGAGGTGGCGCGCGATCGTCTCCACGGGCGTGACCAGGAGGTACCGCTCGCGCAGCGACGCCCACTGCTCCTCGAGCCGGGCGGCGTCCATCCGGCCGCCCAGCCGCTCCGTCAGCTCCCGCCGCACGGCCTCGACGCGCTCCGCGGGGTCGGCGACCTCGCGGCTCCCGGTGAGCCAGTCCATCACGCGGACGTAGAGCGCGGTCAGCAGCTCCTCCTTCCACTCCGTCCAGCTGCCCGGCCCCATCCCGGCGACGTCCGCGAACGTGAGCACGTACAGCATCCGCAGGGCCTCGGGATGCGCCGCCGTGCGCGCCACGTCCACGAGGACCTTCTCGTCGGCGACGTCGCGCCGGAGGGCCGCGTGGCCGAGCGTGAGGTGCTCGCGGACCAGAAGCGCGAGCAGCCGCGCGTCGTGCTCGTCGTAGCCGAAGCGCCGCGCCGCCGCGGCGGCGATCCCGGCCCCGATCGCGCTGTGATCGCCGCCCCGGCCCTTCGCCGCGTCGTGAAGGAGAATCGCCAGGTGGAGCAGGTCCTTCCGGCGGATCTCGGCGTAGGCCTTGCGCAGCCGCGTCCGTCCGGGGCTCTCCGGCTGCACCGGGGCGTCCCCCGCCGCCCCACGGCCGCCGGGCGACTCCGCCGTCCGGCCGACGCCGGCGAGGCCCTCGGCCGTACGGAGCACCTGGAACGTGTGCTCGTCCACGGTGAACGCGTGCGCGCGGGTGAACTGGACGAGTCGGTTCACGTCGCGGAACTCGGGCAGGAGCTTCCAGAGCACCCGCGAGCGGTGCATCGCGGAGAGCGCGTCCGCGATTCCCCCGGGCTCCGCCAGGAGCTCGCGGAAGGCGGCGGTCGCCGCGGGCGTGCGGAACGCGGCGTCGTCCAGCACCTCGGCCGCGGCGCGCGCGCTCTCGAGAACGCCCGGCTGGATGCGCGTGCGGTGGCGCGCGGCGACGGCGAAGAGCCGCACCAGGCGGGCGGGGTCCGCCAGCACGCGCTCGCGGCCGGCGGCGCCGAGCGCGAGCCCGTCGGGATCGAGCACGAAGTCGCCGTCGACCGTGCGCGCGCGGAGCCGGTCGAGCACCCGCCGCCAGCGCGGCTTGCCCGCCGCGCGCGCGAGGAGCCGCTCGGCCACGTCGTGGACCGCGGTCGCGTGCAGGTAGTACTGCCGCATGAAGCGCTCGACGCCCAGGCTCGGCCCCTCGTCGGCGTAGCCGAAGAGCCGCGCCAGCCGGAGCTGATCGTCCCGCGAGACGACGTCCACCGGCCGCCCCGCCGCGAGATGGAGGTCGTTCCGCACGCGCCAGTAGAAGGCCTGGGCCTCGCGCAGCGCCCGGCCCTCGGAGGCGCGCAGATGGCCCCGGGCGTGGAGCGCGGCGGGGTCGCCCGTCCCCCACCGCGCGAGCGCGACCCAGCGCAGGAAGTGGATCGTGCGCAGCCCGCCCCCGCTCTTCTTCACGTTGGGCTCCAGCGCGTAGAGGCTGGAGCCGTGGCGCGACTCGATCCGGTCGTGCTCGGCGACGAGCTCGCGCACGAACCCGCCGCGGCCGCCCGTCCACGCGCGGCGCAGCGCGCGCTCGAGGGAGTCGAACAGCTCCGCGTCCCCGGCCACGAGCCGGCCCTCCAGGAGCGAGGTGCGCGTGGCCAGGTCCCGCGCCGCGAGGGCCAGGCACTCCCGCACGGTCCGCACCGAGTGGCCGAGGCGGACCCGCAGGTCCCAGAGCCGGTGGAAGAGGTCGCGCGCCACCGCCTCGGCGGCGGCCGACGCCGCCGGCGCGTGGAGGACCATCAGGTCCACGTCGGAGTGGAAGCAGAGCTCCCGGCGTCCGTAGCCCCCGAGTGCGACGAGGGCCCAGCCCGGGGACGGACGCGCGGCCGGCGGGAGCCCGTCGCCGCCGGCCGTGCGCTGGCGGCCGCCGCCGGACGTGGCGTCGCCGGGCAGCCCCGCCAGCTCGAGGACGAGTCGGTCGGCGAGGTCGGACAGCATCCGGACGACGGCCGGACCCGTCGCACCGCCGCGGTGGGCGCCCTCCACCGTCGCACGGTCCGCGAGCAGGAGCGCGCGCGCCCGCTCGAGGACCTCGCCCGCGGGCGGCGTGCCGCGCGCCGGCGTCAGACGGCGTGCTCCCCGCGCTCGCCGGTGCGGATCCGGATCGCCTCCTCCACGTCGAGCACGAAGACCTTGCCGTCGCCGATGTTCCCCGTGAGGCCGGCGCGCAGGATCGTCTCGAGCACCCGGTCCACGTCGCGGTCGGGCACGACGATCTCGATCTTCGTCATCGGGACGAAGTCCACCTCGTACTCCGCGCCGCGGTAGATCTCCTTGTGTCCCTTCTGACGGCCGAGGCCCTTCACCTCGCTGACCGTCATCCCCACGATCCCGACCTCCTCCAGCGCCTCCTTGATCTCCTCCAGTTTGAAGGGTCGGATGACGGCCTGCACGAGCTTCATCGGCGTGTCCTCGCGGTGGAAGTCGGCGTCACGGCGCGGTGGCGCACCGGCGGCGCGGCCGGGTCAGGGCGCGTACGCGCTCTCGCTGTGCTGGGTCACGTCGAGGCCCTCCTGCTCGTGCTCCGGCGGCACGCGCAGGCCGAGGACGCGGTCCAGCACCTTCAGGATGGCGAAGGTCAGGAGGAAAGCGAAGATCCACGTGAACGCCACGGCCTCGAGCTGGGCCCGCAGCAGCCCCGCGCCCCCCCGGAGCAGGCCGTCGGCGCCGGCCGGGTTCACCGCCGTGCTCGCGAAGATCCCCGTCGCGAGCGCGCCCCACGTCCCGCCCACGCCGTGGATCCCGAACGCGTCGAGCGCGTCGTCGTACCCCAGCCGCGTCTTGGCCGAGACGGCCCACGCGCAGAGGAGGCCGGCGACGGCGCCGATCGCGAGCGCCGCGGAGACGCCGACGTAGCCGCAGGCCGGCGTGATCGCCACCAGCCCTGCGACGGCGCCGCTGGCGGCGCCGAGGAGCGTCGGCCTGCCACGGCCGATCCACTCGGCGATCATCCACGCGAGCGCCGCCGCGGCGGCGGCCGTGTTCGTCGTGAGGAGCGCGTTGGCCGCCACCCCGCCGGCGCCGAGCGCGCTTCCCGCGTTGAATCCGAACCAGCCGAACCAGAGGAGCCCGGCGCCGAGCACCGTGAGCGGCAGGCTGTGCGGCTGCATCGGCTCGTGTCCGTAGCCGTGACGCCGGCCGATCACCAGCGCCGCCGCGAGCGCCGCCACCCCGGAGCTCACGTGCACGACCGTGCCGCCGGCGAAGTCCAGCGCCCCGCGCTCCCGGAGGAACCCGCCCAGCCCCCACACCATGTGCGCGAGCGGATCGTAGACGAGGGTGCTCCAGAGGAGGACGAAGGCGAGGAACGCAGGGAAGCGCATCCGTTCGGCGAAGGCGCCGGCGATCAGCGCCGGGGTGATGACGGCGAACATCGCCTGGAACGAGGCGAACGCCTGGTGCGGGATCGTCGGCGCGTAGTCGGCGTTCGGCGCAGCGCCGACGCCGGCCAGGCCGATCCACTCCAGGGAGCCCACGAACGGGCCCCCCGGAGCGAACGCCAGCGTGTATCCGATCAGCGTCCACTGAACCGAGACGAGGGCCAGGGTGACGAAGCTCTGCATCAGGGTCCCGAGCACGTTCTTCCTCCGCACGAGCCCGCCGTAGAAGAGCGCCAGGCCGGGCGCCGTCATCAGGAGGACGAGCGCCGTGCACGTGAGGACCCACGCCGTGTCGCCGGAGCTCAGCTCCTGCGCGGCGGCGGCGGGCGGGAGCGAGGTGAGCAGCGCCCCGGCCAGCGCCGCGCGGCGGAGCGCCGCACCCGGTCCGCGGGCCGGGCCGCCCGGCGCGGGCCGTTCCGTCGCCGGCGTCCCCGCGCGTCGACCCCGGAGCGCCGCGTGTTCGGGGGCGGGGGCGCCGCGGCCGGCGGCGGACCGCGACGCACGGAGACGGGGACGGGGTCGCGTCATGGGACGGTGCACTCCGGGAGCGGGGGCCGAGGACCGGAAGCGACGGACGAAGCGGGGCGCCCGCCGACGGCCTGCGCGGCGGCGTGGACTCGGCCGCCGCGCGCCTGAACGCGCGGACGGGCAGGCCCCGCGAGGAACCTGCCCATCCGGGTTTCTTCCCTCCGGTGTAGCCGGCCGGGTGTCGCGGAGCTCGCTCCCCCCGCGGGCGGCGCGGCCTGCAACGCTTGGCGCCGGGCGGCGAGCGCCCGGCGCCTAGTTGCACTTCCTCGGCGCGTATGGGTACGGCGGCTCGCCGATCACGGCAAGGTCGGCGGCAGGCGTGGCGAGCCGGGATCGATGCCCCGACGCGAGGCCGGGCGAATCGGCGCAGCCGCGAGACGCGAGGCAGCGGAGCGCGCCTCGGCCACCACGGCCTCCAGCTGCGGGTCCGAGTCGCGCCACGCTTCAAGGAAGAAGTCGACCTCGCGCCGCGCCTCCGCGGTCTTCCCGAGCCGCTCGAGAACGTGCGCGCGGTGCAGCGCCAGGAGCGGCGCCTGCCAGAACGGGCTCACGAGGCTTCCGGTGTCGCGCAGGGCGAACTCGGCCTCTGCCTCGCGATCGCGGCCGGCAGCAACGTTCACCTGCGCCGCCCAGATCCGGATCGTGGCGTTGACGGCGGCGCGGACGCCGTGGCCGGTTGCCGAGCGGCGCGCCGAATCCAGCCGACTTCGCGCCGCCTGGAGGTCCCCCCGCTGCCACGCGGCGTAGCCCTCGATTCCCTCGCCCGCGCCGGCCAGAAAGCGGGCGGTGCTCGAGTCAGCGCTCGCGAGCGCCGCGGCCGATGCGGCCTTCAGCTCCGCGACCGCCGCGAGGCGGTCGCCGTCGCGACCCAGCTCCACCGCTCGCGCCCCGGCGAAGAACGCGGCCGTCTCACCCAGTTCGTTGCGCGGCAGCGACGCCAGGACGAGATCCGGCTGGCCCGGCGGAAGGGGAAGCCCGAGGACGTGCAATCCGTGGAGCGCCGCGACGGCCACGTCCGGCGGGAGCAACGGATCGTCGAGCATCGCCAGTGCAGAGCGGACCCGCCCCCCCGCAAGTGCATTGTGGTAGAGCCCGATGGTGCCGAGCACACGCTCCGGGCCGTTCGCGCGATCGCGCAACACCTCGAGGACCCGAGCCTGCTGATCGAGAAATCTCGGATGGGCGAGATAGCCTGCCACGCCCGACAGGGAGCGGACTTCCAGGGTGTCGAGAGCCGCTCGCGCCCGATTGCGAGCGGCCCCCGCCCCGAACGCCAGGTCGTACGCAATCCGGCTCTCCCGGACGAACCGGTTGTCCGCGTTCGTCGCCGATCGATCGGCCATCAGGCCAGCGGCTGCCCCTGAATCGGCGGCGTGAAAGGCGATCTGGATGAGATGGACGTACGCCGGCGCGAAGGTCGGGTCGAGCGCGAGGCCCTTGCGAAGCGGCGTCAGGGCCTCCGACTCGGGCCGCCCCGCCTGCGGTCCGAGGTGGTACAGCGCGTCGCCGAGGAGGAACCACGCTTCGGCATCCTCGGGGTAGTTCGCCGTGACGTCCGTCAGCGAGGGGATGCACCGCAGATCCCCCCGCAGGAAGTCCACACCCGCCCGGAGGATGAGCGCGTCGCGCTCGGGCAGCCGCTGCACCAGTCGCAGCGCACGTCCCGCCGCCTCGTGGGATGCAGCGGCGCCCAGTCCTCCGCTCCAGCCGTATGCCTCAGCCAGTCGTCCCCAGGCGAACGCGAACGTCGAGTCGTGGGTGATCGCGCGGCGGTACGCAGCGGCGGCGGAATCGACCTCGGAGCGACGCAGATGGCTCTCGCCCTCCAGGAACGCGCCGAGGGCCGGCACCGACGACGTGGTGATCCGTTCGATGTTCGGCCCCGCGAATTCCGTCCCCTCGACGATGCCGCGGAGCACCGTGACGGAGACGCGGTCGACGAGGACGGTCAGGCTGTCCGGCGGCCCTTCGGCGTAGCCGCTGACCACCGGACCGGCCGGAGCCCCCGTGGCGGCGGGATCCGCGACCGCGTGGACGTCGAAGGACAACCGGATTCCCCTGCCGATCGGCGTCACGCTGCCGAGGAGCGCGAAGCTCGCGCGGGCGCGGCGCGCCACGGCCAGGGACTCCTCGAGATCCGCCGGCCCTCCCGTCGAGTCGCGCTCCGCCCACCGGCGGAGCACCGTGCGCGCGGGAATCGCCCGGACGCCCTGCACCCCCTCCAGGTTTCGGGACAGCAGGTCGACGAGGCCCTCGCGCAGGTGCGCGAGCCCGGGGCCGTGAACGTCGAAGGGGAGGACGGCGATGACCGCTCCTGCGGCCCGCTGCGATCCGCCGTCGTCGTCGGATCCGCCGACGGTCAGCACGACGGCGAACGCGAGGAGGACGACCGCGACGGCCGCGGCCGCCCAGGCGGTCCTGGGCCTCACGCGCCGCCGCCGGCGTGCGCGGCTCCGCAGCGCCGGGGCCCGGTCCGCGGGAATCGACTCGACGGGGGACAGAAGCCAGCGCCCGGACAGGGCCGGAAGGGAGCAGCGGCGGCCGCGCCCGAACTCGATCCCGGAGCCCGCGACCAGGTCCCGGACGGTGCGCGTGACCAGGATCTCCCCCGGATCCGCGCAGTCCACCACGCGGCGCGCGGTGTGGACGGCGATCCCGCCGACGCCGCCGGGGGCGATCTCGACCTCGCCGACGTGGAGGCCGCAGCGGACCTCGAGCTCCAGCGCGCGCACGGCATCGCGCAGCGCCGCCGCGCACCGGATCGCGTCGGCCGGCGACTCGAAGGTCGCGAGGAATCCGTCGCCTGTGGTGTTCTCTTCCTGTCCCGCGAAGGAGTCCAGGGCGGCGCGCACGGCCTGGTCGTGGCGCGCGAGCAGCTCGCGCCACGCCCCGTCACCGACCTCCAGCGCCTTCCGGGTCGACGCCACGATGTCGGTGAAGAGGACGGTCCTCACCGGCCGCTCGTCCATCTTCCCTCCCTCAGCCGGACGGGCCCGGATCGAGACCGGGGCCGCCCGGCTGCCCATGGAGTCTAGCTGAGGAGATGCTTCGGGCGGAACGGTGTCGTCACCGATCGCCCGGCGCGCGCTCCTCGGGCGGCCGCAGGCGGCGGAACGAGAGCCAGAGCAGGAGGTCGTAGGCGACCTTCATTCCCGCGCCCACGTAGAGCGGCGTCGCGAGCGACACGCCGCGCATGAAGAGACCCGCGAACGCCGGCGCCACCGCCCACGCGCCGAGCCGCACCAGGTGGGTGAGTCCCGACGCGAACGTCCGCTCCGCGGGACGCACGACGGCCATCACGTACGACTGCCGCGTGGGCACGTCCATCTCCACCAGGCCCTCGCGGAGCAGGAACAGCGCGGCCGCGACGGGGAAGCTCGGCGCGAACGGAACGGTGACGAGGAGGAGGCTCGAGGGGATGTGCGTGAACACCATCGTGTTCACGAGGCCGATCCGCCGCGCCAGCCACGCTGCGCCCAGGTGCGACAGGGCGTTGAGCGCGCGCGAGCCGAAGAAGAGCGCCCCGACCGCGGCCTCGTCGGCGCCGAACCGCTCGTGGAAGAAGAAGGCCAGCAGGGCCGTCGTGAGGAACCCGCCGCCCAGGCTGTCGAGGGCGAACAGGGCCGAGATGCGAGCGAGCACGCGCCGGCTCTCGGGGGAGACGCGGCGCGGGCCGTCGAGGCGGGCCGCCGCGGCCGGGGGCGTGCCGGCGCCGGGCTGGCGGTCGGCGGCCGTGCCAGGGAGGGGTCCTGCGCGATCGTCGGGTCGCGCTCCCGATGCCGGACCCCAAGCGTCGGGCGCCACGACGTCCACGGCCGGCGAGAGGCGGCGGTACAGGAGCACCGGGGCGACGGTGAGGAGCGCGTAGACCCCGACGCCGATGCGCACGGACTCGAGCTCCCCCGCGCCCAGCACCCGGAGCACGGCGGGCACGGCGGCGACCAGGCCCCCGATCGCTCCCCCGGCGTCCTGGAGCACGTTGTACCAGGCGAAGGCGCGCGTGCGCGCCTCGTCGGGAACCGTTGCCGGCAGGACCGCCTGCTCCAGGATGAGCGCGGCGCCGCGGTCCCGCCCCATTCCGTTCGCCATCCCCACGAACGCGGCGGCGGCCAGCGCGAGCGGATCGGATGCGAGCGCGACCCCGACCCCTCCGGCCCCGCCCAGCAGCGCCAGGGCG
>DATBJZ010000085.1:0-11574 GCA_036556125.1 Gemmatimonadota bacterium
TGGGGTCATTGAACCGCGCCGTGGGCGCCATCCTTGGCGCCACGGGCCTCCGCCGGACGGGCCAGCCTCCGCCGGACAGGCCGGCCTCTACCGGGTTGGCCACCTCACCCCGCCTGCGCGTCGAGCGCCCGGTACCCCGGCAGCGAGAACAGCCGGAACTCGTCCAGCCTGAGCAGCGGGTCGTCGCGGATCTCGAGCTCGAGGCCGTGCTGCTTCCGGAGCTCGGCGAGCATCCCGCGCTCCTCGTCGAGGAGGTGCAGGGCGACCTCGGGATGGGTCCGGATCTCGACCCGCTTGTCCTTGCCCGTGATCCCGATGCGGCGGAGGGTGCGCTCGATGCGCCGGGCGACCGTGCCGCGCGACAGCACCCGTCCGGCGCCCTCGCACGTGGGGCACAGCTCGGAGAGCGACTGGAAGAGGCTGGGGCGCACGCGCTGCCGGGTCATCTCGACGAGGCCGAGGTCGGAGACCTCGAAGGCCTTCGTCCGCGCGCGGTCCCGCCCGAGCCACGTCTTGAACTCCTGGAACACGCGCTTGCGGTTGGCCTTCACCTCCATGTCGATGAAGTCGATCACGATGATCCCGCCGATGTCCCGCAGCCGCAGCTGGCGGGCGATCTCCCGCGCGGCGTCGAGGTTGGTCCGCAGGATCGTCGCCTCGGGGTCCTTCTTGCCGGTGTAGCGCCCGGTGTTCACGTCGATCGAGACCAGCGCCTCGGTGGACTCGATCACCAGGTAGCCGCCGGTCCGCAGCTCGACCTGACGGCGGAGCGTCTTCTCGATCTCCGACTCGATGCCCCAGGCGTCGAAGAGCGGGATCGCGTCCTTGTGGAGCCGCATCCTCTCGAGGAGGTCGGGCGAGACGTCCTTGAGGTAGCGCCGGACGTCCTCGTAGAGCTCCTTCCCGTCCACCACCAGCGTGTCCACCTTGTCGGAGAACACGTCGCGGACGAGCCCGGAGGTGAGCGTCGCCTCCTGGTGGACGAGCGCCGGGGCGGCGACGCTGGCCGCCTTCTTCTCGATCCGCTTCCAGGTGCCGGTGAGCCCCTCCAGCTCCCGCTGGAATCCCTTGCGGCTCGTGTCCTCGCCGACCGTGCGGACGATCACGCCGCCCCCGGCGGGACGGATCTCCTGCAGCAGCCCGCGCAGGCGCGCGCGCTCCTCGCGGTCCTCGATCTTGCGGGAGACGCCGACGTGCTCGACGCCCGGCATGAACACCAGGAAGCGCCCGGGGAGGGAGATCTGGCCCGTGAGGCGCGGGCCCTTCGTGCTGATGGGCTCCTTCGTGACCTGGACGAGGATCTCCTGCCCGCGCTTGAGGACGTCCTGGATCGGCGTGTCCTCGAAGCTGCGGCGTCGCGGGCGCCGGCCGCCGCGCCGCCCCCCGCCGTCCCCGTCCTCCTCGTCCTCGTCGGCGCTGTAGAAGTCGGCGAGGTCCGAGACGTGCAGGAACCCGCTCTTCTCCATGCCGATGTCGACGAAGGCGGCCTGCATTCCCGGCAGGACCGCCGTCACCGTGCCCTTGTAGATGTCGCCTACGTGGCGCTCGTCTCCCTCACGGTCGACCAGGAGCTCGACGAGCTGATCGTCCTCGAGGATCGCGACGCGCGTTTCCTTCGCGCCGACGTTGATCAGGATCTCGCGTTTCATGGAGTCGGAGCATCCTCTTCAGCCTCCTGGCGTGCGGTTCCCGGGCCGGGCCGGCCCCGCCGGCTGCCAGCGTGCTGAGCGCGTGGTGGCGCGGGCGCCGGACGGCGCGCCGGTCCGCACGTGCCGGCGAAGGCCGGCCTCGGCTCCGTGCGCGCCCCACGGGCGCATCCCGCGAACGGGGACCCGACCCTGGTCGAACCGGTCCGGCCGAACCCCCAGCCGGACCCGCGGATCGAGTGCCCGAAGGTCGCTTGCGGCGCCGTCGCGCGTGCGGACGGCTAAACCGCTACAGCCCACCAATTTAATGGAGTGGATCCGGCGGCTACAAGGAACCCGCTGGACGGGGGTAGTCGTGGGTCCTCTACCGCTGAACGCGGCTCACTCCAGCGGGATCCGGCTCGCGTTCCGGGAGAGCCACTGGTCGAAGGTCTGGAGGTCGGGATTCAGGGCGCGAGCGACGCTGGGGTCGCGCGGACCCCGGAACGCCTCCTGAAAGTCGCGCTTGAACTGGAACATGTTGCCGAGGTCCTCGGCGCCCGGGAACCCGAAGCTGCGGAACGCATCGGGGGACACCGCGTTGTACCGAACCTCCCGCCCGAGGGCCCGGCTCATCGCCGCCGCCATCTCCGCGCCGGTCAGGTGCTCGCCCGCGATCGCCACGGTCTTCCCGACGAGCTCGGGACCGCGCTTGAAGATCGCGTACGCCGCCTTGCCGATGTCCTCGCTGGCGATCCCCGGGAGCTTCTTGTCGTCCATCGGCAGGGTCAGCGCGAGGACGCCGTCCGGGCCCGGCTTCGGCCCGGAGCCGAAGAAGATGAAGTTCTCCCAGTAGAAGGAGGTCAGGAGGAACGTCGTGGGCACGCCCAGGTCCCGGAACACCTGGTCCGCCTCTCCCTTGGCGTCGAAGTGGGGCACCTTGTACTTCCCCATCAGCGTGGGCATCCGGTCGTCGTCGAGCGGAACCCAGCGCCGCGTGTCCTCGAGGGTGGACCAGATGGCGTGCCGGACGCCCGCCGCCTTCGCGGCCCGCGCCATCGCCGAGGCCTGGGCGAGCTCCTTCTCCGGCGACATGTGGTGCCAAAAGAAGGTCACGCAGAACGCGCCGTGGGCGCCCTCGAACGCCCGCCTCAGGCTCGCCTCGTCGTCCACGTCGGCGGCGACGACCGCCGCCCCCCGTCGGGCGAGCTCCCGCGCCGCCTCCGAGTTCACGTCGCGCGTGAGCGCCCGTGCCCGGAACCCGCCGCGAGGGTCGTCCAGGATGGCGCGGACGAGGCCGCCGCCCTGGGCGCCGGTGGCGCCCACCACCGCGATGATCTTCTCGTTCGCCATCGATTCGCTTCTCTCCTGAAGGACCGGCCGCGCCCTCGCGGCCGGCGTTCACGTCACGGGTGGGAGACGATCCGCGGGGCCTCCTCCTGGATCGTCGTGGCGCCGGCCGGGCAGCGGAGCGCCGGGTTCGTCGGGCTGAAGACGCCGGCGGGATTCTCCTTCCAGAGCCACACGTGCAGGTCGTAGTGGTGCAGCTCGCCCGGCATCAGCGGGTGGTGGCCCTCCATCGGTCCGTCGAAGTCGCGGCCGAAGAGCGCGGGCCGCGCGGTGACGCCGGTCGCGAGCGGGACGAACCACTCGGCGGCGGCCAGACGCAGCCCGTCGCCGGTCGGCTCGTAGATGAGGATCTGCGGCCGGGCCGGATCGAGCTCGGATCCGATGGACGCGGGGTTGAGGAAGTGGACGCCCATTCCACCGGCGACGTACGGCACGCGCCCCGCTCCGCCCGCCGCGGGATACGTGACGCACCCCACGCTCGAGAAGTAGCCGTCGTGCACGGCCACGGTCCAGTCGCGGTACTTGTCGAGCGCCGCACGCACGTCTTCGAGCTCGGCGGGGACCGCGGGGAGGGCCTGCGAGTCGGACCCGGGCGCACCGTACGCAGGCGGTTGCTGCGCCGGGGGATGCTCCCGCTGCGGGTCCGGCGCGGCTGACGCCTGGGCCTGAGCGTCCCGGGCCGGCGCGGATGCGGCGGCCACGAGCGCGAGCAGCGCGCACGTCGCGCGTGCCGCACGGGAAAGGGACGGGGCGGTCATCGGTCGACCTCGATCACGGGTGATGGTCGGGGGGAAGGCGGGGCGCTGCCGCGCGGGCCGCGGTCGAGTTATGCGGATGCGGCGTCGGGCGGCAAGCTTTTTCGGAGCGCGCGGAGCGCGGGGCGGCGGGCGACGGCGCGGGGGGAGATCCCTACGGCAGCGCCAAGTGCCGGACGGCGACCGCCGCGAACGGACCCGCCGACGTGCCGGCGACGTCGTCCGGCGCTCCCGGGTGCCCGACGATCGGCGCGCCGCCCAGCGACAGCGTCTTCGCGAGCCGGCCGGACAGCGCCGCCTCGAACCGGACCGCCGCCGCGAGCCGCTCGAGCCGCACGACCACGTCGCACGCCGCCGGCGACGACGCCGATTCGCCGAACCCGACGGCCAGCGAGGAGCTGTCCACGTCGTTCCAGAGGATGCGTGCCGGCAGGTCACCGAGGGGCTGCTCGACGCCGGCGACCTCGAGCCGAACCGCCCCGAGCACCGGCGCGGCCCACGCGAAGCGGCCGCGGGGGTCGAGCAGCGGCTGGCGGAGGCGCGACCAGAGGTCGCCGGGCGTCTGCGTCACGACGGGTTCAGCTCTCGAGCAGCAGCAGGCCGTGGTACCAGTCGAACACCAGCCGGAGACCGCGGAAGAAGGGATAGCCGAGGACGCCGTCCAGGGCCACGCCGCGCGGCTCGCCGGGATCGCCCGCCGCGGCCCGGTCCCGCAGCAGGTGCGCGCGCAGGCGCGTGCGCCGGACGTCGCCGAGCGCGACCGTGAGATCCAGCGGATCCACGTCGAGCGCGCGCGCGAGCCCGGCGTCGAGATAGAGGTCGCTGGCACCCGTGTCCACGAGCATCGCGTGGCGGCGGGAGGCGCCGACCTCGGCGGCGACGACCATTCCCGTCCCGTCGGCGTTGAAGCGGAGCGGCACGGAATCGCGGCGCAGGGCAGGCCGGCGGCTCAGGTATCCGCTTCCGCCCGCGTCGTAGCGCTCGAGCTCGATCGTGCGCCGCGCGAAGTCCACGCGGACGAGGAAGTCCCGGAACAGGAGCGCGGGAGAGAGCACCCCGCCCACGGTGTAGCTGCCGCGGCCGCCCAGTCCGAGCACGGTCAGGTCGGCCACCGAGACGGGAACGCGCTCGACGACGATGCCGTCCAGGTTCAGCGAGTCCAGGACGGCGAGCCGCCGCTCGGCGCCGCCGAGCGTGCTCTCGATCGAGCCCACCGGACGGGAGAGCTCGAGCCCGAGCTCGCGCGCGAACGCCAGGTCCAGGACGTGGTCCTCCGCGCCGGTGTCGAGGATGAGGTAGACGGGGTCGCGGCCGTTGACGCGGACCGGCAGGAGGGGGACCTCGTCGCCGCGGGCGAGGTCGAACCGGAGCTGGCCGCGCGTGACCGGGCGCCTGAACCGCGAGCCGCGCCCGTCGCCGAGACGGTCGTAGACGCGGGCCCGCTCCCGGATCTGCGCACGCCGCGCGTCGGGCAGGCGCGGGTCGCGCTCGGCAGCCTGGCGCAGCCGCCGCGCGGCCTCGGCGTAGTCGCGCTCCAGCACGGCGATGCGGGCGAGGAGCCGGAGGACCTCCGGGGTCTCCTCGAGGTCGAGCGAGCGGCGGAGCCGGTCCCGCGCCGAGGCGAGCCGGTTCGCCGAGAGGTCGAGGAGTCCGAGCCCGGCGTGCGCGGCGGCGAGCGACGGGTCGCGGCGCACGGCCTCGCCGAAGGCCGAGTCCGCCTCGGCGAAGCGGGCCTCCCGGTAGGCGGCCGTGCCCAGGAGCACCAGGAGCGAGGGATCGGCGGGATCGCTGTTGAGCGCGCGGAGCGCGGCGAGGCGTGCGAGGTAGGGATCGCCGGCGGCGAGGTGGGCTGCCGCCTCTCCGGCGGCGACCCGGCGCGCGACGTCCCCGAAGGCGTCCGGGTCGGCACGCCCGTAGACCGCGGCGGCGCCCAGCACCGAGGAAGCCCGCTCGAACGCAGCGAGGGCGGTGGGTGCGTCGCCGGCCGCGAGCGCCCGCTCCCCCGCCTCGGCGTGGCGGACGGCGTCCTCGAGGCGCGCCGGGCCCGTCGCCGCCGGAGCCCCGCCGGCCGCGCCGTTCCGCCGCCCGTTCGCCTCCTCCGGAACCGTCCCGGAGCCGCCGGCGCCGTCCGTCGCGTCCGGCGCGTCCGCCGCCTGCGGCACTCCCGCGGCTCCGGCCGGCCCCGACGCGCCGGCCCGGCTGACCGCCGCGGGCGCGCAGGCGCCGAGCAGCAGGGGGAGCGCCGCGGCCGCCGCCCGCGCGGCGAGCCGCCGCCGGGCCGTCACCGCGTGCGGATGACGGTGACCTGCCCGAGACTCAGGGGCGCCGAGGTCACGCGCAGCCGTCGCTCGTTCGGCACCGTCCCGCCCGTCGTCACGGCGTAGAACGCACCGGCCGTCCCGGCGGTGGCGGCGGAGGAGCTGCCCCCGGGGAGCTGGAGGGCGCGCAGCGCCAGGTACGGCCCGAGCGCGAGCGTCGGGTTCAGCGTGCGGACCGCCTCGTAGGTCTCCCGCAGCGTGAGCGAGGGCACGTCGAAGCGCGGATCGGCCCCCGGGTGGCCGTCCAGCACGAGAGCTGCGAAGAAGTCGCTGAAGAGCTGCGAGAAGGACTCGCCGGTTGCGAACTCCAGGTTCGCCTGTCCCGTGAAGCGCGTCTGCACGAGGGCTCCGAAGACCTCCTCCCCGAGACGGTCTCCCAGGTGGCGCAGGAAGAGGAACGACGCGCCCCGCTCGGCCAGCGAGTTCCCGCCCCCCGAGACGGCGAGGCCGGTCGATCCGGGATCGTCGAGGTAGAGGGCCGAGCGGACGTCGTTGCCCGCGTCGAAGCCGTTCAGCTCCTCGGCCAGGTGCGAGAGCCCCTCGTTCAGCCAGAGCGCCTCGCTCTGCCCGCCGCGCACGAGCACGTGCTCGTTGAAGCTGATCATGTGCTGGAACTCGTGCGCGAAGAGCTCGTCCAGCGTCGGGATCGCGAAGTCGCGCGGAACCGGCGGTCCGAAGCGGCCCCCCGGGTCGGGGACGAAGCCGTAGAAGATCTCGAACCCGTTCGAGGTGGCGGGCGAGAGATCCGGGAGCAGGTCCAGGCCGAAGAAGAACCCGATCACGATGCCGTCCTGGGGATCCATGCCCTCGTTCATCTCGTTGACCGTGGGGGTCAGGAGGATCGTGATGCGGCCGTCGCCGTTCAGGTCCGACTCCGACCCGAACGCCTCCCGGTCCACGCCGTAGGTCTGGTTCTCGAACCGGTCGCCGACCGCGCGGACGTCCGCGTCCGAGAGGTCCACCGCCGGCACGCGCTCGTCCACGTAGACCAGCGTGTGCCCGCCGACGTACCGCAGCGACGCTCGCACCGAGTCGAAGTTCCGCGGATCGGTGACGATCACGTTGTCGAGCGTGTTGATGACGTGGAACTCGTCGACGTCGCCGATCTGCGGCGGTCCGCCCTGGAGCCGGACCGCCGGCCCACGGCGGACGCCCTTCGCGCGCTCCGCGAGCTCGGCCTCGAGACCGCGCAGGACCGCGTCGGCGCGCGGCTGACCCGCCGCGGCGGCGAGGGCCGGCACCCCGGCGGCGCCCTTCGGGAGGCGCGGGCCGCCCGCGCCGCCCGCGCCCTGGAGCGCGGCGCCGGGCGCGGCCGCCTCGTCACCCACCAGCGAGTGGTTGAACGACGTCTGCGCCGCGGTCGAGAGCGCCTGGACGGCCACCACGTATTCCTCGTCTCCCTCGACGAACGGCAGCCGGACCTCGAGCGCGGAGGTCCCGCCGCCCGGCGTCAGACGCTCCAGCTCGGCGGTGCCCACCGCCTGCAGCGGGGGCGGCTCCCCGCGCACCTTGAACGGGAGGCCGTTGCTCCTGACGCCGGTGAGCGTGACGGTCACCGCGCCGTCCGACGAGAACACGGGAACCCGCACGGCCAGGAGCTCCGGCGCGGCGCTCAGCACGTCCGCCACGACGCCGTTGAACTCGACCACGTTGTGGACGGCGATCGGGCTGAAGTTGCGGCCCCCCAGCGTGACGGTGGCGCCCCGGTCCGCCTCCCCCGGGCTCACGTCGTCCAGCTCGGGCGCCCCGGTTCCCTCGACGTCGAAGAGCACCTCCTCGGTCGCCGCGGAGACGAGCCGGGCCCGCACACGGACCGGGCCCTGCGCGGGGCCGAGCGTGAGGCGGCTCTCCGCGACACCCCCGGCGTCCGACGTCGCCGTCTGGCGGTCCAGGGTCCCGCCGCCCGAGACCACCTCGAAGGCGACCGGCACGTCCGGCAGGTCCACGGCCGGCGAGCCGCCCCGCACGCGGACCCGGAAGGGATCGGTGAGCGGCCGGCCGACCACGCCGGTCTGTCCGGTTCCGGAGACGGCGCTCACCGCGGCGGTGGACAGGTCGGGTCCGGCGGGGAGGCGCACGGCCGGCCCGCGGTTGCCCGCGTCGTCGCGCGCGAGGATCGACAGCTCGTCCCCGGTGACGGCGGGCACGCGCGTCGTGAACGCCCCGTCCACGCTGGCGCGCGTCTGCGCGTTGACGGGGGCGCCCGTGCGCCCGGCGGCCGTGACGTTGTCGATGATCACCGTCGCCTCGCCCTCCACGGCGCCGGCCGTGCCGCTCACCGTCGTCTCGCCCCCCGCGGGCACCTCGACGCGCAGGCGGTCGGTCCGCGGAGCGGCGGGGGGCGTGGTATCGCCGGGAGGCCCCGAGGGGCCGCCGCCCGTGCAGGCGGCGAGCAGCAGGACGGGGAACAGGACGGCCCGGTTCAGGCGGCGGGCGCCGGGGCGGTCGGCCTCCCGTGCAGTCTGGCAGCTGCGGCGGGTCATGCGGGAAGGACGGGCAAGGTCGGTACCGCGGCGGCGGGTGAGCGAGGACGGGCGTCGGGCCCCGGCGGGAGCCCGGGCGACGGGCAATCTGCCCGTCGGCGTCCCTTTATACAACGTGGCGGGTGGCGGCCGGGCGGGAAGCGCGGCCGCGGGGCTCAGTCGTCCCCGAACGCGCCCTCGACGGCGTCGGAGGGGAGTGCGAGGCCGGCCGCGCCCAGCGCGGACGCGAAGGCCGGGTCGCCCCCTTCGCGGCGCACGAGAACGGAGCGATAGGCGTCGTCCAGCAGCCCGAGCGCGGCCTCGCGCCGCTCGGCGAACAGCGCGCCGTACTCGCGCGGCACCGGCTCGCCCGTGGGCAGGTCCTCGGAAAGGGGGTTCACGAACCGCCCGTTCTTCGTGAACCGGTAGTCCAGGTGGGCGGCCGTCGCGAGACCCGTCGAGCCCACGTAGCCGATGATCTCCCCCTGCGAGATGCGGCGCCCCGCGCGGACGCCTGCGGCGATCCGCGACAGGTGCGCGTAGGACGTCCGGTAGACCTTCCCGTGCTGAAGCTCCACGAACCTTCCGTAGCCGCCCTTCCAGCCGGCGTAGCGCACCACGCCGTTGCCGGCGGCCTGCACCGGGGTCCCGGCAGGGGCGACGTAGTCGATGCCCGGATGCGCGCGATAGCGCTTCAGGATCGGGTGGAAGCGGCGGCTCGTGAACCCGGACGAGATGCGGGTGAACTTGAGCGGCGACCGGAGGAACTGCCGCCGGAGGGAGCTGCCCTCGACGTCGTACCAGTCGGCGGTGCCGTCGGGCGCCTCGAACCAGATCGCCGCGCGCGAGACTCCGCGGTTCACGAGCTCCGCGGACTCGATTTCGCCGAGCCGCGCCGAGCCGTCGGGCCGCACGTACGCGCGGTACACGATCGCGACGCAGTCGCCGGGCTGGAGGTCGCTGTAGAAGTCCACCACGCCGCCGTAGATCCGGTCGAGCTCCAGGGCGAGGGGCGTCAGATCCTCACCGCGCCGGCCGGCGGCGAGCGCACCGTAGAGCGAGCTCTCGATGCACCCCACGTGCGAGCGCCGCACCTCCTGCACCGGCGTCTCGCGGAGCTCCGCACGCGGCGAGGACGACGCGTCCCGGACGGCCAGCGTCCGGTCGCGGTCGAGCCGGATCACGACCGAGTCGGCGGCCGAGCCGCCGGCCTGCGCTGCTCCGGGCGCCGGCGCCGCGGCGACGCCGGCCCCGGACCCGGTCAGCCAGATCTCGACCGGGGTTCCCGGCCGGAGCCGCCGGACGTCGAACACGGTGCTGGCGGCGGCGGCGATCTCGGAAACCTGGACGTTGGCCAGGCCCTGCCGCTCCCACAGCTCCGACAGCGTCTCGCCGCGTCCGAGGGAGTCGCGGAGCACGGCCACGGCGGGGCCGGGGACCACGGCCGGCGGCGCGACGGGGGGGGGCGGCTCCTGCGGATCGGGGCGAAGGCGCTGGGCGAGCGCGGCGGCTGCGATGGCCAGCGCGACGGCGACCAGGCGCGGCGCCGTGAGGCCGCGGCGGATGGCGCGGGACGAGTCCGGCGGCGGCGTCGGCGATCGGATGGGCGAGGGGGTCAAGGGCGCACTCCCGGAGGGACGGAGGGGTCGGCCACGCGGCGCGGCGAATATAGGACCTGCACCCGGCCGCGCAACGAACTCGGCGGCCGGGCGTCGCGTTTCGGGACTGCCGGAGCCGAGGCTCAGTCCATCTGACGCCGGATGAAGGTGGGGATGTCGAGGTCGACGCGTCCCGACTCGTCGAGGACGTCGCTCTGGAAGAGCGGGTGCGCCCCCGTGCCGCGGCTGCGAACCGCCGGGCCGACGTACTCCTCCTCGCGGCGCCGCGGCAGCTCCAGCACGCGCGAGCGGTCGACGCGCTCCGACGCGGCGTCCGGCCGCGTCTCGCGCGCCGGCTGGTCGGCGCCGCCGATGCCCGTCGCGATGACGGTCACCCGCAGCTCGTCCTCGAGCGCGCTGTCCACGACCGCGCCGAAGATGATGTTCGCCTCCTCGCCCGCGGCCTCGTGGATGACCGACGACACCTCGCTCACCTCGTGGAGCGACAGGTCGCGGCCGCCCGTGATGTTCAGGAGCACGCCGCGCGCTCCGGAGATCGAGACCTCGTCCAGGAGCGGGCTCGAGATCGCCTCCTGGGCGGCCTCGATCGCGCGGTGCGCCCCGGTCCCGTAGCCGGTGCCCATGATCGCGTCGCCCATCTCCGTCATGATCGTCTTCACGTCGGCGAAGTCGACGTTGACGAGGCCGGTGACGGTGATGAGGTCCGAGATCCCCTGCGTCGCGTGCAGCAGGACCGAGTCCGCGACGCGGAAGGCGTCGCCGAGCGAGGTCCCCTGCCCCACCACGGCGAGCAGCCGCTGGTTGGGCACGACGATCAGCGTGTCCACCCTCTGCTTGAGCTCGGCGAGGCCGTCCTCGGCCTGCCCCATCCGCCGCCGACCCTCGAAGTGGAAGGGCTTGGAGACGATCGCGACCGTGAGGGCGCCCAGCTCGCGGGCGATCTCCGCCACGACCGGCGCCGCGCCCGTCCCGGTGCCGCCGCCCATGCCGGCGGTGATGAACACCATGTCGGAGCCCTCGAGCGCCGCGGCCACCTCCTCGCGGTCCTCGAGCACGGCCTGGCGTCCGACCTCCGGCCGCGCGCCGGCGCCGAGGCCGCGTGTGAGCTGCTTGCCGATCTGGATCTTGCGGTGGGACTCCGACGTCTCGAGCGCCTGCGCGTCGGTGTTCACGGACACGAACTCGACGCCGTCGAGCCGTTCCTGGATCATGCGATTCACCGCGTTGCCGCCCCCGCCCCCCACGCCGACGACCCGGATGCGGGCGAACTGCGCACGCCGCTCGGTCTCGTCGAACTCGAAGATCATCGTTCCTCCTCTGTTGAACTGTCGTGCCGCTTGGAGTGAGCGGGGCCGGGGTTCGGACGAGGCCCTCACCCCGGCGACATCGTTCCCGAACGGTCGAGCACCAGCGAGTGAGCGGGGCCGGGGTTCGGACGAGGCCCT
>DATBJZ010000086.1:0-3591 GCA_036556125.1 Gemmatimonadota bacterium
CCTCGAGCCGCGCCACCGCGGCGAGCCGCCGCACCTCGGTCAGCTCCTCGGGCTCGAACATCGGGGAATCGCGTGAGATCGGTGGGAAGCGGAAGGGCCGCCACAACCTACCGCCGCCCCCGGGGGGGTCAAGCGGACGACCGGCGGCGGCCCCGCCGGTGCGCGCGAGGCGCGGGCTCGACCACGGCCCCGCTCTTGCTTTCGGCTCGACCGACCCCGCTCGCCCGCCGGCCGCGCCGCGGCTGGACGCCGCGCGCGCACGCCGACCCCGCCGGAGACCTCGCGTGACGACGAACGGCCCGAACCCGGTCGCGACCGCCGACGCGGCGGCCGTGGAGCTCGATCTCGAGAACCTGCTCCTGCGGCTGCCCCACGTGCTCGGCGTGCGCGTGAAGCTCGCGACCGACGGCGCGCTCGAGCGCATCCACGTGCTGGCCAACCGCGCCGCCTCGCGGGAGGGTCTCCGCACCGAGGTCGAACGACTCCTCGAGGAGCGCCGGGCGCTGCGCCTCGATCCCGGCGTCGTGTCGGTGGTCGCGCTCGAGACGGCGACGCCGCCGGCCGTGCGCGAACCGCCGCGGGCCGAGCCGCGACGCTCCCGCATCGAGCTCCGGCGCGTCGCGTTCCAGCCCGTGGACGACCTGCGCGTCCGCGCCAGCGTCGACCTCGAGCTCGACGGCATCCGCTTCAGCGGGCAGGTCACGGAGCCCGACGCCGCGCCCGCCCGTCCGCTCCTCGCGGGCCGGGCGGTGCTGGCCGGGCTCGAGTACCTGCGCGAGCAGGGCGTCGCCTTCTCGCTGCTGGGCGTTGACTTCGTGCGCGGCTTCCGCAGCCCCGTCGCGCTCGCGCTGGTGGAAGCCGTCTCCACCGGCGGCCCGGCGGGCGCGCGGCGCTCCCTCACGGGTTGCGCGTTCGTCCGCGAATCGCGCGACGACGCGGCTGCGCGCGCCACGCTCGCCGCGGTCAACCGGCTGCTCGGGATCCTCCGCGCGACGCCGTGATCAGGGCGTGGACCGGATCGAGGTCGTCGATCCGCGCGTCCGCGAAGCCCGCTTCCTCCAGCCAGCGCTGAACGTCCGCCGCGGCGTGCGGCTCCCCGGCCCGGGTGTGGAGCAGCAGCGTCACGCCCAGGAACCCGGCGCCGGCGCAGCGCCCGCTGAAGGTGTCGGCCACCGCCGCGATCGCGGAGGGCTCGCACACCGCCGCGGCGCGCGCGAGGAGCCGCGCGGCGCGGTCGGGCGGGAGCTCGTGCAGGACGTCGGCGAAGAGCACCACGTCCCACGGCCCCTCCGGCAGCGCCGCCTCGGCGTCGCCCTCCACGAGATCCAGCCCCCGTCCACCGTCGAGATCGAAGGCCCCGCGCACGTGGGCGAGGACGTCCGGACGCTCCAGCAGCGTCACGCGGCAGCCGCGGGCCAGGAACGCCCGCGCGTGAACGCCCGAGCCGCCGCCCACGTCCAGCACCCGCGGCCGAGCGGCCGCCGTGCGCGCCAGCACGCGCCCGACCAGCGCCGCCACCCGCGCCGGCGGCTTCGCGTCGAGCGAGGCGTAGAGCGCCGCCCGCGCGGCGCTCCGCGAGTCGACGGGGAGCGGTTCGCCCGCGCGGAGCACGTCGGCGAGGAAGAGCCACCCGGGGATCGTCGCACGCCAGACGGGGAGGTCCGCCGCGACCGTCGAAGGCGACGCGGGGTCCGCGAAGCGCCGGCGCCCGAAGTCCGTCAGACTCCGCGTGCCCGTGACCGGCGTCTCCGGAGTCACCACCCCGATCTCCTCCAGCGCCGCCAGGCAGAGCCGCACGGCGCGCCCGTCGAGGCCCAGCTCCGCCGCGACACCGGCCGCGGAGCCCGCGCGCCGGAGGAGGAGCGGGAGGATGCCCGTCTCGACGGCGGCGGTCACCAGGAGAAGCGCCTGCGCGGCCTCGCGCAGCGACCAGGCGTCGAACGTGCGGGGGGGCTCGGATGGGGGCGGCATCGCGGCGGGATCGTCGTCCCGGCGCGCGCCGCGTGTCAACCGCGCGCGGCGGGGACGCCGACGTCGGCCGGCAGCGGCTCGAGCTCGGCGGCGGGACGGAGGTTCAGCAGGTCGAGGAGCACGCTGTAGGCGAGGCCCGGCAGGTCCGCGCCGTCGGGATCGGCCTCGAGCGGCAGGAGCGGGAGGCGCAGCCCCTCCGGCGCGGGCCGATCGGCGAAGTAGCGGTCGAGGAACCGCACCCAGTCGCACGCCGCCTCCTCGCGGAGCCCGGCCGAGTACGCCAGCACGCCCCGGTGGTAGTGACCCCAGAAGAGCTGCGGCGCGAGCGCCGCCGCCCGGGTGAACTCGCCCCGCGCGAGCGCGCGCCAGCGGGGGGCGTCGGCACCGTCGGGTTCGGCGGCCACCGCCCGCGAGAGCAGGAGCCCCAGGTTGAAGCGCGCCTCGGCGCACCCCGGCTCCAGGTTCACGAGCGTCACGGCCTCGCGCAGCGCGCGCCGATGGCAGCCGGCGGTGAACGCGTTCCGGATCCGGCGCTCGAGCGTGCGCTCGAGGCCGGGATACAGCCGTCCGATCAGCTCGACGTAGAGCGTCCGCCGCGGGTTCGCCGGATCGAGCGCGAGCAGCGACACGAGGCCCTCCCGCGCGCGCCGGCGCAGCTCGGACTGGCCGCCGCCGGCCGGTTCGCCCACCAGCGGGATCGGCAGCCGCACCGACTCGGGGAGACCGAGCGACGAGAGCAGCGCGGGGCCCGCGAGCACCCAGCTGCGGATCGCGGCCGGAGTGTCGAGGTCGTCGGGGCGAAGGCGGACGTACGGCGTCGGATCCACGGAGCTCTCCGTTCGAGGTTCCGCGGAACCCCGAACGCAACTCCAGGACCCGGCGCGGGTCCCGCCAGGCCGTTCGTTGATCCACAACGACTTGCGGGAGCGGACCGGCGCGCGCACGACGAACCGTTGGACGGATTCCGATCGCCGGCGGTGGGATGCTCGCCGGGATCCGGTCGACGTCCGGCTGCGACACGGCGTCAGGACCGTGACGAGCGGCGTCGAAGCGCGCCGGGGCGGACCGGAAGGTCCGATGTGCCGGTCGAGGACCTGGTTCGACCGCGGGAGCGGTCCGGGTCGGGAGCGGTCCGGCGCCCTAGGAGAGGAGTGCTGCCGCCCGGCGGGCGGCGTCGGCCACGCGGCCCGCGGCGCGGCCGGCGGGCCACCGCGGATTCCACGCGTCGGCCAGCGAGCGGGCCTCGCGGCGCGGGTCGCTCAGCACGTCCTCGACGGACCCGGCGGCGATCCGCCACTGGTGGCGCGCGAGATCGAAGTGGATGCGCACGCCGTTCAGCCGGCTCTCGTTCCCCGCGAAGTCCACGCACCGCACGTTGAGCGCGTGCTCGCGCGCGAACGCGGCCAGGCGCGTGCCGAGTCCCACGTAGCGGATCCAGCCCTCGATCACGAGGAACGGGCGGCCGGGGACGCAGGCGCGGGCCAGCTCGTCGTAGAGACGGGGGAAGGAGCTCTCGAGGTAGCGCAGGTACTCGTCGAAGGGGACCAGTCGCACGCTCGTCCTCCGCTCGGGCGTGACGAGCCCCTGGAGCGAGCGGCGCTCGGGGAGGCTCACGATGCG
>DATBJZ010000087.1:0-17828 GCA_036556125.1 Gemmatimonadota bacterium
CCTGCCGGACCTGGACCGGGTCGAGGTACGGCTGTGACGAAATCCCCGCGGCATGCGCTGCCGCCCCGGCGCCCGTGCGCGCCCCGAAGACCAGCAGGTCCGAGAGCGAGTTCCCGCCCAGCCGGTTGGCCCCGTGCATCCCGCCGGCGACCTCGCCCGCGGCGAAGAGTCCCGGGACCGTGCTCGCGCCGGTGTCGGGCTCCACGCGCACGCCGCCCATCACGTAGTGCACGGTCGGACCCACCTCCATCGGCGCCTTCGTGATGTCCACGTCGGCGAGCTCCAGGAACTGGTGGTACATGCTCGGGAGCTTCGTCTTCACGTAGTCGGCGGGCTTGTGCGAGATGTCGAGGAACACGCCGCCGTGCGGGCTCCCGCGTCCCTCCTTCACCTCGGTGTAGATCGCCCGCGCCACCTGGTCGCGCGTGGAGAGCTCCATCCGCTGGGGGTCGTAGCGCTGCATGAAGCGCTCGCCCGAGGCGTTCCGCAGGATCCCGCCCTCGCCGCGTACGGCCTCCGTCACCAGGATCCCCATCACGCCCGGCGGCCAGACCATCCCGGTGGGGTGGAACTGCACGAACTCCATGTCGATGAGCTCGGCGCCCGCCTGCCAGGCGAGCGCGTGCCCGTCGGCCGTGTACTCCCAGGAGTTGGACGTGATCCGGAACGCCTTGCCGATGCCGCCGGTCGCGAGCACGACGGCCTTCGCGCGGAACACCACGAAGCGGCCGCTCTCGCGCCAGTAGGCGAACGCGCCGACGACCCGCCCGTCGGCCGTGAGCAGGCGGCTCACCGTGCACTCCATGTAGACCGCGATCCCCTGCGCGACGGCCCGGTCCTGGAGCGTTCGGATCATCTCGAGGCCGGTGCGGTCGCCGACGTGCGCGAGCCGCCTGTGCGTGTGGCCGCCGAACGCGCGCTGCAGGATGCGTCCGTCCGCCGTCCGGTCGAACACCGCCCCCCAGCGCTCGAGCTCCCGCACGCGCTCCGGGGCCTCCTGCGCGTGCAGCTGCGCCATCCGCCAGTGGTTGAGGAGCTTGCCGCCCTGCATCGTGTCCCGGAAGTGCGTGCGCCAGTCGTCGGCCTCGTCCACGTTCGCGAGCGCCGCCGCGACGCCGCCCTCCGCCATCACGGTGTGCGCCTTCCCCAGCAGCGACTTGCAGACGAGCCCGACCGACGCGCCCCCTTCGGCGGCCTCGATCGCGGCGCGCAGGCCGGCGCCGCCCGCGCCGATCACCAGCACGTCGTGGTCGTGGATCTCGACGGGCCGCGGCACTAGAACAGCCGGGGATCGTTCCAGACCCCCGAGGCCACCATCCGGATGTAGAGGTCGGTGAGTCCGACCGAGGTGAGGCTGGCCCAGGCCCAGAGCATGTGGCGGCGGTTGAGGACGTTCACGCCGCGCCAGAGGTCGTACCGCAGCCCTCCCAGCGCCCCGCACGAGAAGCAGTCGAGCTTCCCCGCCACCGCGTGGCGCAGCGAATGGCAGCCGAACGTGTAGCCGGCGAGCAGCAGCACGTTGACCAGCATCAAGAAGGAGCCCAGGCCCGCGCCGAAGCCGACGCCGCCCGCCGCCCGCGGCCACCGCGTGAAGGCCAGCACCACGTCGTACGAGAGGATGCCGATGAAGAGCACCGCGACGTACAGGAAGTAGCGGTGGACGTTCTGCAGGATGAACGGGAACGCCGTCTCGCCGCGGTAGCGGCCGCGGCCCTCCTCGACGGCGCACGCCGGAGGGTCGAGGAAGAACGAGCGGTAGTACGCCTTCCGGTAGTAGTAGCAGGTCGCGCGGAAGCCGAGCGGCGCCCACAGGATCAGCAGCGCCGGGGAGAGCGGCCACCAGTGCGGCGTGAAGAGCGGCGAGTAGAACGGCGAGAGGTAGACCGGCAGTCCCTCGACCGGGCCCCACTCGAAGTTCCGGCCCTGGAAGGCGGCCCACGTGGAATAGAGCCCGAACCCGCCGAGGCCGAGCACGACCAGGAGCGGCTGCACCCACCACGCGTCGCGTCGGGACGTGGCGCCGAAGCGGCGCGGGGCTCCCGAAGCCGCGGGGGGGCCCCCCGCGCGCGGAACGGTCTGGACCGAGTCGGTCATCGCGGCCGGCTCCGTGCGTCGTGCGTGCGATGGGACCGGGAAGGGGCGGAGATCGCCCTCAATCTAGCGCGGCGGGGTGCGCCCCGCCCGGCCGGGGAACCGACCGCTCGCCCGCCGCGCTGCGGCGACCGCGAAGCGGCCGGCGGAGCGCGCGGCGATCACTCGCCGGCGCCGGCCGGCGTCCCCTCGACGCGCAGGCTTCGCGAGGCGAGCCGGTCCAGGCTCCCGCGCTCGTAGAGCGTGACGTCGGCGCACACCGGCTGCGAGCGGTCGAGCGCCACCGCGCCCGTGCGCGCGAACGCCGCCGCCTCCGACCGGCTCGGCTCGTACGTGACGGACACGGCGTCCAGCGTGTCCGAGCCGAGGTTGATCACGCTCAGGAGCTCGCTCCGGAAGACCTCGTCGTAGACGAAGCTGCCGCCCTGCGAGAGCCCGAGGCTCAGAGCGTTGCCGGCGCCGCCCTCGACGGTGCCGGAGACGCGGACGTGGTCGCCCTGCCAGGCCGCACGCACGCCCAGCCGCTCCGGGTTCTCGTCCGCCGCCGGGCACGGGCTGCCGCCCGTGAGGTCGATCATCTGCACGCTCTCGGGCCGCGCGGCCAGCGAGTCGCCGGGGAGGAAGCCGTCCCCCTCATCGGCATCGTCGCCGCCGCGGCATCCGGCGACCAGGACGACGCTGACGAGGACCGGAAGCGCCGCGAGGATCGGAGCCGCGGCGAGGATCGCCGGAGCCCCCCGGTCCTTCGCGGGGACGGCCGCGGATCGCGCGCGCCGCGTCACGTCGAGGGTCCTCCAGGCGGGGCCGCGGGCGTGCCCGCGCGCGGGGACGGCGGCAGGGCGAAGCCCGAAGGGACCGGCGCGCCCGCGGGCGACGACTCGCCGCGGAGCGCCGCGCGCGCCCGGACCAGCCAGAGCACCGCCACGGCGGATGCGAGGAAGGCGTTCGGGAAGTGCAGGACGGCCCACGCGTTCCCGCCGCGACCCAGGATCCCGAGGAAGTACTGGAGCACGAGCAGGAGCAGCTGCAGGCGCGCGAGGAGCCCGAGTCGCAGGCCGGCCGGGAACCGCGCCGGCGTTCCGAGGAGGACCACGGCGAGCGCGACGACGAGCAGGACGGAGCCGACGGTGTTGTGGACCGCCAGCAGGCGTGGATCCTCGTAGAGGAAGAGCCCCGCCAGCGCGGCCTGCGCGAGGATGCCGAGCACCACGAGGTGCTGGACGGCGAAGGTCGCTCGCGCGAGCCCGCGGTTCACCGGCGGTCTCCCTCCGCGGGCACCAGCTCGAAGTCCACCGTCTGGACGGCCGTCGTGCAGCGCACCTCCTCCTCGAACGCGGGCTGGAAGCCCGCCGCCGAGGCCGTCAGGGCGAAGTCGCGGCAGTCGAGGATGAAGCCGTTCGGCGCGAAGGTGATCCCGTACCGGCCCTGCGCGTCGGTGACCGCGCTGCGGGACGGCACGCCCGTCCCCGGCGGCAGGTCCAGGATCACCACGGCCCCCTCGATCGGCGCCCCGCTGCCGAGCGACGACACGGCCCCCTCGATGCGCAGCCGGTCCACGGCCGGACCCGTGCCGTCGTCGCCGCAGGCGAGGAGGAGAAGGAGGAGCACGGCGAGCCGGGTCCACGCCCCCGCAACGACGTGCGGCCGGATCGCGGCCGCTTCGACTCGCGGATGCTCCGTCGATGCGGGTCTCCCGGCGACTGCGCACCCGTCGGCGTTCACGTCTCCTCCGTCCCCCTGTCCGCCAGCCGTGACGCGGAGCGGAGCGCTTCGCGAACCGCCGGCTGAACCTCCGGATCGGCGGCGGCCCAGAGGCGGGCGAACGTCGCGTACGAACGGCGTGCGTTCTCCGGCTCGCCGAGCTCCTCGTAGAGCGCGCCGAGACGTGGCAGCGCGATGGTTTCGAACGGCGGAGCCGGCTGGTAGTGCTCGGCGGATCGGCTGCCGAGATACCGGACGGCCTTGCGCAGGTCGCCCGTCTGCTGACACAGCCCCCCGAGCCAGATGCGGATCGTGGCGTTCACCAGCCCACGCTCGTCTCCGAACCCGGTGGCTCGTCGCTGCGCCGCCTCGAGGCGCCCAATCGCCGCCTCGGCGTCCCCCCGCCGCCAGGCTCCGTAGCCTTCGAGAGCGTTCGCGGCGGCGTCGCCGAACCTCCAGGCCGTCGAATCGCCGGCCGAGAGCGCCGTCTCCGCGTCGCGTCTGATCGCGGAGACGGCGGTGGCGTGATCGGGCCAGCGCTCGCGGTCCGCCGCGTACGCGCCGGCGTAGAAGATGGCGATCTCCTCCTCCGCGCCGGAACCCCGGAGCCGGAGCTCGCGCTCCAGCACCCGCTCGTCGCTCCAGAGCCCCGCCTGCCAGAGGGTGTAGACCGACGCCGCCCGGAATCCCGGACTCACGTCTCCCTCCCCCGCACCGAGAGCCTGACGGACGCGGCCGCGTTCCAGGCGGACGGAGGCGAGATAGGCCTGGACCTGCGGGTTGGGATCCCTCGCCGCGCCGGAGGCGAGCAGCTGCTCGGCCAGCGGGAGCATCCGCGGATGGCGCAGATAGCTCCGGGCGAGGAACAGCAGCCTCGAGGACGGGATGGTGTCGACCGCGGCCGTCGCGGCCGGCCGGGCGGCCGAATCGCCGAAGGCGAGCGAGAACGCGAGCCGGTTGTCGAGGTCGTCGGCGCTGCCGGGCGCGAGTCGCCCGAAGGTCCGCACGCGCTCCGACGCCCGCGCGCTGTCGTCCGCGCCGAACGCCATCTCGACGAGGTGCAGGTGAAACGGCGCGAACCGGGGGTCGAGCCGGATCGCGCGGAGCAGCGCGTCCTCGCTCGCCTCGGGCGGGACGAGGGCCTGTGCGCCGAGGTGGAAGTACGTTTCGCCGAGAAGCGACCAGGCGGCGGGCGTGTCGGGGTACCGCTTCACCGCCTCGCGCAGCAGCGGAATCCCGTCGAGCGTCCCGCGCTCGAGCGCGAGGTCGGCCCGCAGGAAGAGGGCCTCGCGCCGCGGCAGGCGCTCCGCCATGCGCGCCGCGCGTTCGAGGTAGGACGCCGCGCCCTGCGCGTCCTCCACCCAGGCGCTCGCCGTCCCGAGACGGTACCACGCCAGGGCGAAGCTCGAGTCGGCCGTGACGGCCCGGCGATACGCCGCGATCGCGTCTTCGAATTCCGAGCGGCGCAGTCCGGCCTCGCCCTCGAGAAACGCGGTCAGCGCCTCCAGCGTGTCGGTCGTGACCGCGGCCAGGCTGACCCGCGGCGGATCCTGGTCGTCCCCCAGGAGGATGCGGAGCACCTGGACCGTGAGCCGGTCCACGAGCGGGATCAGCTCCGACGAGGAGCCGTCGACGCTGGCGCGGCCCAGCCGGCCGCCGCTCGGGACGTCGTAGATCTCCGCGCTGAGCCGGACGTCGCGTCCGAGCGAGACGGACTGCCCGACGAGCGCGTAGCGCGCCCCCGTGCGATCGGCGACGTCCAGCATCGCCCCGAGCGCGGCCGACGGTCGGTCGCCGACACGCTCCCTCCACCGGGCCAGCGTCGTGCGGCTGTCGATCGCCCGGAATCCTCCAACGCCGTCCAGGTTCGTCGCCAGCAGGTCCATCAATCCCTCGCGGGCCACCTGCGCGTCCTCGGCGTCGGCGGCGAAGGGCAGGACCGCGATGCCCACGCCCGGAGAGCTCGCCGCCACCGGCGGCGGGCTGAACGTGCGTCCCTGGTCCTTGACGACGATGAAGAGACCCGTGAGTCCGAACAGGAGGGCGGCGCCGAAGATGCCCGCGGCGATCGCGGGGCCGGGGAGCCGCGCCGACCACCGCTCGCGCAGGCGCGCCGTCCACCCCGGAACGGGCAGGCGCACCGGCGCGCTGGTGACCGCGAACAGCCGCCACTCCCCCGGGACGCCGCGGAGCGGGTGCACGCCGCGGTCCTCGAAGCCGAAGCCGCCGCCCGTCGCGAGGTCGCGGACGGTGCTCGAGACGAGCACCTCGTCCGCGCCCGCCGCCGCCATCACGCGTGCGGCGATGTGCACGGCGATGCCGCCCACGGAGTCGTCCTCCACCTCGACCTCGCCGGCGTGGATCCCGACCCGGATCCGGACCCCGAGCGGCCGCAGACCCTCCCGGGCGGCGAAGGCGGCGCGGATCGCGGACTCGGGACCCGGGAAGGTCGCCAGGAAGGCGTCCCCGGCGGTGTTCACCTCCCGACCGTGAAAGCGGGCGATCTCGCGCCGGATCACCTCGTTGTGGCGGCGCAGCAGGAGGGCCCAGGCGTGGTCGCCGAGCGCCGCCGCCTGCTGCGTCGAGCCGACCACGTCGGTGAACATCACCGTCGTGACCGAGCGATGGGCTTCCGTCCGCGACATCGACATCCGTCCGGGGCGGGGCACCGGGCCCGCCCGCGGGGGTCCTCCGTCCCGTATTATCGGGAGCCGGGGGCGGGGGGTGAAGCCTGCCGGAGGCGCGGGGACGGCCGCCGGGCCCTTCCTTTTGACAGCCCGCCGCCTTTCGTGATACGCTCGGCCGGACGGCCGATCGGCGGCAGTCGGGCGGGGTGGGGCCGGCCTCTGTCTCCCTCCAGCCAGCGCGCGTCGCCGTCGGCCCCGGGCTCCGCGGCGCGCATCCGGGCCCGGCGGCGTTCCCCGGCCGCGGCGTCCACCTCCTGCAGGAGCCCTCCAGTGCCCGCGCACGTGCCGCTCGACGCGCCGCACCCGCCCCGGCATCGCGCGACCGCGGCCGCGCCCGGATACACGGGCCACGTCGTTCTCGCGTTGCAGCAGGGCCTGGTGGACGCGATGGAGCACGTCGCTCCGGGACGGTACGACTCCTACGCCGACCTGGCTCCGCTGCTCGCGGACCCCGCCTACGACGGCTCCGAGTTCGACGCGCAGGCGGACCTGCTCTCCGCGGAGCTCCACGACGGCGGCATCGCGGCCCGGCGCGTCGTCGGCTCGCTGACCGTCGGGCAGATCGACGAGATCCTCACCGGCATCCCGCCTCCGCACCCCGCCCCGACGGCGGTGGCGCTCCGCGACCCCGGCATCGCCGCGTTCTGGAGGCTCGACGTGCGGGGCCGCGGCGACGCCGACGCGCTGGTCGCCCGGCTGAAGACGCTCTACGGCAAGGTGGTCGCGCGGGCCTATCGCGAGCGGCTGCCGGCGGAGCCCGCCGCCCCGCAGGACGACCTCTTCTCGCCGCGACAGGGCTACCTCGAGCGGGCGCCGCTGGGGATCGACGCGCGGTGGGCGTGGCAGCACGGGGTCGAGGGCGCCTGCTCGAGCGCCCGGCCGTTCAAGCTCGTGGACCTCGAGCAGGGCTGGATCGAGGAGCACGAGGACCTGCCGCGCGCGGACGTGCCGCCCGCCGTCAACGACAACCGCCACGGCGTGGTCCTCACGGGGCCGCCGCGGCGCGTCTACCTGGGTCACCACGGGACCGCGGTGCTCGGCGTCGTGGCCGGCGCCGACAACGATCGCGGAGTCATCGGCGCGGCCCCGAAGGCGGCCGTGGCCACGATTTCGCACTACAAGTCCGCCGACGGGGAGACGTACCACGTGGCGGAGGCGATCTACGGGGCGCTCACGCCCGGTCGGACGGTCCTCCGCCCCGGCGACGTGCTCCTCGTCGAGGTGCAGCGCGACGAGCTCCCCACGGAGGTGGACGAGGCGGACCTGATCGCGATCGCCACCGCGGTCCAGATCGGGGTCGTCGTCGTGGAAGCGGCGGGGAACGGGAGGACGGACCTCGGCTCGTGGTCGCCGCCGGAGCAGCCGGGATCCTTTCCGCTGCGGCGGGAGTCCGGCGCGATCCTCGTCGGCGCGGCCTGTCCGCGACTCCCGCACGACCGCTGGCGTCCGTCGAACTTCGGCGACCGCGTCGTCTGCTACGGATGGGGCGCGGGCGTGGTCTCGGCCGGATACGGCGACCTCAACTTCAGCGGCACGCCGCTGGAGCGCCGCTACACCGCGCGCTTCGGGGGCACGAGCGCCGCCGCCGCGATCGTCGCCGGCGCCGCGATGCTGCTCCAGAGCGCGGCGGACGCGGACGGCGGGCCGCTCCTGGATCCGGCGGAGATGCGCGCGCGCCTCGCCGACCCGGCGACGGGAACGCCGCAGGGACCGCACGTGCCCGGAGCGATCGGCGTGATGCCGGACGTCCGTGCCGTGACGCAGCGGCTGCGCCGAGACCGAGGGAACGGATCGTCGAAGCGCGCGTGATCGGAGATCAACGCGGGACGAACGGAGGAGGACTCATGGCGAAGCCATCGCCCGGCGCGGAACGCCCCGGCGGCTCCGGACACTCCGGCGCGGGCGGCCCCGCGGGATCCGGGATCGGCGCGGAGGCGCGCCCCGGCGGCAGCCCGGCGGAGAATCCGGGAACCCCCGTGGAGGTCGACCAGGACCCGATCGTCGAGGCGGTCGTCGGCGATCCCTGTCTGCCGCCGAACGTGTGGGTCGTGCGCGGGCTGCCCGGACGGAGCTGCTCGGACGCGCATCTCCGGATCTACCTGACCACCGAGCTCGACGAGTACCTGGAGATCCCGAGGGACGCCGTACGCCACGCGATCCAGTGCGACCACGAATGCGCGGGCCTCGGCGGCGTCGTCGTCTGGATCGACCGTGCCGCCAGCGTGCAGCACGTCCGGACGCGCGAGGTGCGGGCTCCCGTGGGAGCGCCGCCTCGACGCGAGACGCCCGGCACGGCCTGGATCGAGGAGGGCTGGGACGACGCGGACCCCGAGCGCTACTCGAAGCGCTGCTGATCCCGCGGGCCGCGTCGTGCGGCACCTGCTCGCACGGGGGCTGCTGGCGCCCGGCGACGTCTTCCGACCGGGATTCTCGATCGCCGACCTCTCGGGGCGGCACCGCGTGCTGCGCGTCGGCGCTCCGGACCGGACCGGGTGGCTCGTCAAGCAGGCGTGGAGCCCCGCTGGACGTGCGGCGCTCGCGCACGAGGCGGCCTTCCTGCGCCTGTTCGCGACGGCCGCAGCGCCGCTCGCCGCCGGAGCGCCGGTCCTCGAGGAGCACGACCCGGACCGCGGCATCCTCGTCGTCCGGGCCGTGCCCGACGCGACGCCGTTCACCGGGATCCGGGAGCCGCGGCGGAGGGTCGAGGCGGCGGCGCGGCTCGGCGCCTTCCTCGCCGGACTCCACGCCTGGGACGTTGCGGCGGTTCGAAGCGGGCTGGCGCGTGACGCGGGGCCTCGCCTCACCGGCGCGCCGCCGTGGATCCTCCTCGTCGATCGGCCCACGCCCGCGGACCTGCGGACCCTCAGCGGCGGCGGCCAGGAGCTGATCCGCGCCGTCCAGCGCTCGGGACGTCTCCGCGGCGCCCTGGCGGACACGCGCCGGCGGTGGCGCGCGGAAGCCGTCGTCCACCACGACCTGCGGCCCGAGAACTGTCTGGCCCGCCGCCTCCCGCGGACCGGACGATCGGGCGTTCTCGTCGTCGACTGGGAGCTCGCCGACGTCGGAGATCCCGCGTGGGACGTGGGGTCGGCGCTCGCGGGCTGGATCGCCGCGGCCCTGCGGGCCGAGACCCGGACCGGCACGACCTCCCGGACGACCGGGGACGCCGCCCGCGCCTTCTGGGCCGGGTACCTGGGCACGTCTCGGGACGGCGCGGCGGATCTCGCGGAGCGGGCGCTCCGGTTCGCCGGGGCGCGGCTGATCCAGGCGGCGTTCGAGTCGGTCCAGCTCCGCACCCGGATGACGGCGCGCGCCGGGGACCTGCTGCGGCTCGGCGGGCTGCTCCTGGTCGAGCCCGACGGCGTGGTCGCGTGGCGGTTCCGCCCCCCCGGCCGCGTTCCGCACGTCCAGCCGGCGATGCGTCCTCGCCGCGGAGGAGGCGCCGTCGGTGCGGACGAACGCCTCCCTCGCCCGGTCGGAGCCGTCGCCCTGCGGGAGGAAGGGCGTCGGCGCGCGGAGCTCGCCCCGACGGAGCGTGGCGCGCGGCGGCCGTTCGCCTCGTCGCCTCGGGCCGGCCGCGAGCGTCCCGGCGTCGCCTCGCGTGACGCGGGGCTGCCCGGGAGGCGTCACGTCGGTGCCACCGATTCGACCGCGAGCGGCGGCCTCCGCGCGATCGCCGCCGCGGCCGCGGCCGTGACGTTCCCCTCCTCCGACGGCTTCGCCTGGCTCGGGATCGAGGAAGGGCCGCCGGTGTCAGGGCCGCGGTCCGCCGGGCCTCGACGGGGGTTGCGCGCGGCCATCGCCCGGAGGCTCTACGCGAGCTTCCACCTGCACGGCGAACCGGTGGCGGCGCGGCGCCCCGACCGACACCCCGCCGACCCTCCTCCCGGCGTCACGGCGGCGTTCGAGGCGGTCCTCTCGTCGGCCAACCGGGGCCGCGGGAGCGTGGAGCCGGGCTGGCGGCTCCACTCGATCCGGGGCGGAGAGGCGCGTGTCCACCGGAACGGCTTCGAGGTCGTCGCCCCCCTGCAGAGCGTGGTCGGAGGAGGACCCGCGATCGCCCTTCGGCTCCCGAAGGAGCTGCTCGGGGCCTCGCCCGGGTTCTACGTGGCGCTCGGCGACCGCGGCCTCGATCCGGACCAACCGGTCCTCCGCGTCTACTGGAACCTTCGGAGCTCGGGTGCGGCCCCGTTGGTGGACGCGGCGACGGGGCTCCTGAACGCGGCCGGCCTCGGGTTCCGGCTGAAGGTCCGGAACGATCCCTCCGGCTTCGACCGATGCGACGCGGCGGTGCTGTACGTACCGCTCGCCGACGCGGTCCGAGCGGCGCCGCTGGTCCGGAGGATCCGCGCGCGCATCGCGGCGCACCTCGGGCCGTCCACACCCCCCCTCGCGCTCCGCGTCGCTCCGGGTGTGGCGATCGCCGAGGAGCCGCCCGGGCGCCTGTCGTTCGGCCAGCACCGCTGCCTGCTCCTCGCGGAGGGACTGCTTCGCGCACGCGAAGCGGGAGCACGATCGCTGTCGGAGCGCGTGGACGCGGTCGTCCGGTGCTTCGCGGTCCACGGGCTGCGGGTCGGCGCGCTCCACCTGAACCCCGGGTCGGCCGGCATCGAGTGGACGCACGGTCCGGAGCGGGCGGCGATCGCGGCCTCGGGGAGTCCGCTCGGCACGGCTGTGACGCGCGGCGCGCCGAGACCATCGCCGTCGGGACCTCTCGACCTCGCGGTGCGGCTCGGCCGTCGCGTGGCGGCCCGGGCGGTCCACCACGCGGGCCGCTGCACGTGGATCGCCCCGATCGCACGCCACGGCAGCGCCGCGCGCCGTCGTGCGGAGGCGCTCCCCGCGGACCTCTACGCGGGTGCGGCGGGCGTCGCCCTCTTCCTGGCGGAGCTCCACGCCGTCACGCACGACCGCGCGGCGAAGACCGTCGCGCTGGGCGCGATGCACCACGCCCTGGATGCGGTCCGCGAGCCGGGCTCCCGGTCGCGCGGGCTCTTCGCCGGACCTCTCGGCGTCGCGCTGGCCGGCGCGCGCACCGGGTGGCTCCTGGAGGAGCCGGCGCTGATCGAACGCGCGGCCGCGGCCGCCCGGCGCCATCGCCGGCCGCCGGCCGACTCTCGGGGACTGGACCTGATGGGGGGTGCCGCCGGCGACGTCGTGGCGCTCCTGGCGCTCTCGGCGATGCTGGGTGACAGGACTCTCGCCGAGGCGGCCGTCGAGGTCGGCGACGCACTGGCCTCGCGCGCGTCGAGCGCGCTCCGCCGCGATCGCCGGGGCCTCGGATCTCCGCTTCACACGCGAGCAAGCCCGGCGCCCCCTGTCGGCGCGAACGGCGGCGGGCCGGCCCCGGGCGGGGGATTCGCCCACGGCGCCGCCGGCGTCGGCTGCGCGCTCCTCGAGCTCTTCGCGTGGACACGGAACGCGCGCCACGCCGCCGTGGCCGCCCGCATCTTCGACGCCGGCCGACGGTGGCTCGAGGTCCCGCCGCGGGACGGCGCGAGCCTCCGGCGGAACGCGACGACCCGACCTCCGACGGACCCGCAGGTGGCGGCCGGCTGGTGCCGCGGCACGGCCGGGGTCGGGCTCTCCAGGTTGCGCGTCCGGGAGCTCGACGGCTCCCGAGCCGCCGGTGCCGAGGCCGTGATCGCGCTGCGGAGGACCGTCGCGGCGCTGAGGGCGAACGTCGGCGTGGGCCGCGGCGACTTCTCGCTGTGCCACGGCCTCACGGGACTCGCGGCGGCTCTGCTCGAGGGCGTGCGGGTCCTGGGCGTGAGCCGCCCCGCGGTCCGGGCCGTGAACGGACTGGTCGACGCGGCGCTCGCGCTCGAGCGCCGCGGCGAGCCCTGGCCGTGCGCCGCGGAGGCCGAGCATCCCGGTCTGATGAACGGCCTCGCCGGGATCGGCTGGTTCCACCTGCGCCTGGGTCGGCCCGGGATTCCGTCCATGCTTCTCGTGCGTCCCGAGGTCTGGGGCCCCGGGCGGGCCGCGGGCCTCGGGCCACCATCGGCGGGGCGGGCGGTCCCCTCCGCCGCCGGCCAGGCCCGGATCGGGGAGAGACAGGGGTCTCCGGTCCTCCACCCGGCCGGGCGGCGGCCGGCGCGCTCCACGCTCACCCCAGCCCCCCCGGCCTGACCGCCCGCTCCACCAGACCGAGGACCCCGTCCACCGCGAGCGCCAGCAGCGCCGCCGGGATCGCGCCGAGGAGGATCCGCCGCGTGTCGGAGAGCGCGAGCCCCGTGACGATGGGCTCGCCGAGCCCGCCGGCGCCGATGAACGCCGCGAGCGTCGCCGTGCCGACGGCGATCACGGCCGCCGTGCGGACGCCGGCCAGCACGAGCGGCGCGGCGAGCGGGAGGCGGACGCTGCGGAGCGTCTGGACCGGCGTCATGCCGAGCGCCCGCGCCGCCTCGACGGCCTCGGGACTCGCGTCGCGCACGCCGGTGAACGTGCTCCGCACGATCGGGAAGAGCGAATAGAGGAAGAGCGCCGCCAGCGCCGGCACGACGCCGATCCCGAGCAGCGGGATCATGAAGGCCAGCAGCGCGATGCCGGGCAGCGTCTGGATCGCGCCCAGCGCGCGGATCACCGTCTCGGCGCCGCCGCGCGCCCGCTCGAGAGCGACCCCGAGCGGGACCGCGACCAGCACCGCCGCCGCGAGCGCGAGACCCACGAGCTCGAGGTGGCGGGCGGTGAGCCCCGCGATCGTGGCGCGGCGGTCCCAGAGGTAGGCGGGCAGGCCTTCGCCCCCGGCGGGCCGCGCCGACCCGCGGCCGGACGTCGGCTCGCCGTCCAGCAGGCCGAGCCGCGCGAGGGCGTCGCGCGCCACCGCCCCGGCCTCCTCGCCGCCCAGCTCCACGCGCGCGTTCAGCTCCCGCATGCTCCGCTCGTCCAGCCGGCCCGAGAGCTCGGTCAGCGCCGCGATCGCGGCCGGGGCATCGCGCGCGAGGCGCGGCCCGACGAGAGCGGCGGCCTCGTACGGCGGGAAGAAGCGGCGGTCGTCCCGCAGGGTCACGATCGGGAGCCGCGCGAGCATCCCGTCGGTCGAGTACCCGTCCACGACGTCCACCGCGCCGCTGGTGAGGGCGCGGTACTTCACGGCCTGGAGCAGCGGTCGCACCTCCGCGAACCGCACCCCGTACGCGCGCGCCAGCCCCGGCAGGCCGTCCTCGCGCCCGATGAAGTCGGGCGTGAGCCCCGCCCGCAGCCGCGGCGCCTCCCGCGCGAGGTCGGAGATCGTCCGCAGGCCGAGAGAGTCGGCCGTCCCGCGGCGCACGGCGATCGCGTAGGTGTTCTCGAAGCCGAGAGGCGGAAGCCAGCGGACGTCGAACCGGCGCTCGAACTCGCGCGCGACGCGCCCGAAGACCTCCGCGGGATCGCCCGCCGCCGGTTCGCCGAGGATCGCGAGCAGACCGGTGCCGGTGTACTCCGGGTACACGTCCACCGCGCCCGTCCGGAGGGCGCCGAACGCGAGCTCGGTGGCCCCGAGACCCGGCCGGCGGTCCACGGCGAAGCCGCGGTCCTCGAGGAGGGCGGCGAACATCTCGGCCAGCACGTAGGACTCGGCGAACGGCTTCGAGGCCACGACGATCGCGCGGGTCGGACGTCGCGCCGTCTCCGCCCCGGCCCGCGCGCGGTCCGCCGCGGCCGCGCGGCGGGGCGCCACCGTCGCTCCTCCGGCGCCCCCGCCGGCCGCACCATCGCCGCGGTCCTGCGCGGCCGTCCCCGCGGACGCGATCAACGCGAGCGCGACCACCGCGGCCCCCACGGCCCCGCGCCTCGTCCGCGTCGCGGCCGTGCGGCGCAGACCCGCCGCGGAGATCGGCAGCCGGCGCGCCATCTACCGACCCAGCCCCGCACGTTCCAGGAGACGCGCCACGTACGCGCCGGCCGGCCGCTCGATCAGCGTCCGGACGTCGGCGACCTGCTCGATCCGGCCGCGGCGCATCACGGCGATCCGGTCGGCGAGACGCGAGGCCTCCAGGAGGTCGTGCGTCACGAGCACGACCGTCGGCCCGAGCATCCGCCGCAGCTCCGCGAACGACTCCTGCAGCTCCCCGCGCGTGATCGCGTCGAGCGCGCCGAACGGCTCGTCCAGCAGCACGACGCCCGGACCGGCCGCGAGGGCGCGGGCGAGCGCGACCCGCTGCCGCTGGCCGCCCGAGAGCTCCCGCGGCCAGCGGCCTCCGAACTCGCCGGCCGGGAGGCCCACGAGCTCCAGCGCCTCGCGGGCAAGGTCCTCCGCCCGGCCGGAGCGGAGGAGCCGCGGGACGAGCTCCACGTTCCCGAGCACGCGCCAGTGCGGCAGCAGCCCTCCGTCCTGGGGCACGTATCCCGTCGCGCGGCGGAGCCCGATGGCGTCGAGCCCGCGGACGTCGCGGCCGTCCACGAGCACCGCGCCTGCGTCGGGCTCGACGAGGCGGTTGAAGCAGCGCAGGAGCGTCGTCTTCCCCGAGCCGCTCTCGCCGACCAGGGCGACGCACTCGCCGGCGGGGATCTCGAGCGACACGGAGTCGAGCGCCACGACGGAGCCGTAGCGCTTCTCGACCGACCGCGCCGCCAGCGCGCGCGGGGCGGCGGAGGGCGCCGGCGGGATCCCGGGCGAGGCCGCCGTGGACGAGCCGTCCCGGCTCACGGGAGCCTCAGCGGCCGGTCGTAGCCCGTCATCTCGAGGTAGCCCTCCCCGCGGACGGCGTCGCCGCGCCACGTCCCCGACGCGTCCACCAAACCCTCCCAGTACGCGAAGCCGACCGACGCGCGCGACGGAACCTCCTGCGACGCGACCGGAGTCCGGATCTCCAGCGAGAGCTCCTCGCCGGGGAGCGCGACGCGCCACGCCACGGGATAGAGAGCCCCCGTGTCGGGACTCCGCCACCGCTCGAGGGGCTCGAAGACCGCGCCGGAGAGATCCAGCGGCCGCCCTTCCGCGCCCTCCGCACCCGCGACCGTGCCCAGGGCGTAGTCGGTGCGCTCCCCGCCCCGGCGCAGGCGGTAGAGCATCACGTCGCGTCCGTCCTCGAGGCGCAGCGAGAGCCAGTCCCAGCCCTCCTGGCCGGCCGCGAGGCCGCCGGTGAAGAACTCGTGGTCCATCCAGCTCGTCCCGGACACCCGGTGCGCCGCGCCGGCGATCTCGAGGACGCCGTCGGTCGCGAGGCGGGGCAGGCTGACGTACCAGCTCGCGCCGGCGCCGGGCCCGGCGCCCTTGGCCGCGAGCCCACCCTCCCCGTGCAGGACCGGCGGCCGCAGCGGACGCAGCGCGAGCTCCAGGCCGATCCCCTCGGGTCCGGGCGGCACCCTCACGAGCATCGAGCCGTCGCGGCGGCGGAAGCGCCAGGTCCCCACGCCGACGTCGAGGTCGGCCGTGTCCGCGACGGCGAACCCGAGCGCGGCGCGGTCCGCCCGGTCCGCGAACAGGAGCCGCCGCCGTTCGACGTCCGTGATCGCCGCGTGCGCGACGATCAGATCGCGGGCGCGCCAGGGAGAGGTCGGGCGCGGCGGCTGCGCGGAGGCCGCGGACGAGTCGGCCTCCCTCGCGGCGCCCGCGTCGGCGGAGCCTGACGATCCGGCCCCCGGCAGGCCGACCCGGAAGAACGTCACCTGGTAGCCGAACCGGCGCCCGGATCCGTCGCGGACGATGCCGGTGACGTACCACCATTCCGTTTCGTACGCCGGATGCGAGCCGTGATCGCGCGGGAACCGCCAGGCGCGGGTGCCGGACGCGCGCGCGAAGCCGCCGACCGTGTCGCCGCCCGCCGGTCCGGCCGCCGCGCTCGCGTCCACGCCCGCGCCGGCTCCGACGTGCTCGGCGGATCGCGGGGAGACGTCCTGCGGTGCGAGTCGCGCCGCCTCCGCGCGCCCGGCGGCGACCCCCGGCGTTCCTGCGCCCGACCCGCACCCGGCCGCGCCGCAGGCGGTCGCGGCGCCGAGCAGCAGTCCGGCCGCGGCGATCGGGCGGACGCGCCGGGTCACTCGTCCCGCAGGAGCGCCGACACGGGGAGCCTCGCCACGCGTCGCGCCGGCCAGAGGGTCGCGGCCCAGCTCGCGAGGAGGCTCGCGACGAGCGCGGCGGTCCAGGCGCCGAGCGGGATCCGGTAGGGCAGCGCCCATCCGAAGCTCCGCACGTTCACGACCGCGATGAGGATCCACGCCAGCGCGGCGCCCGCCGCCAGGGCGAACAGCCACGCCAGCGCCGCGAGGAGGGTCGACTCGACGAAGAACGTGCCGGCGAGCTGGCGTCGCGTCGCCCCCAGCGCCCGGAGCACGGCCAGCTCGCGGCCCCGCTCCATCAGGATCGCGAGCAGCGCGCCCAGGATCCCCACCGCGGCGACGCAGAGGGCGGCGACCTCGAGGGCGCGAGTGATCGCGAACGTCCGCTCGAAGACCGCGAGGGCGCGGTCGCGCAGCTCCTCGCGCGTGCGCACCGTCAGCTCCAGGCCGGCGCCCGCCGTGCGCGCGAGGCTCGCGGTGAAGCGCGCCGGGTCGACGCCCTCGCGCAGGAACACGCCGAGCGAGCGCGGCGGCCCGAGCGCGGCGGTGCCGGCGAACGCCGCGCGGTCCACGAGGAGGAGCCCGGCCTCGGATCCGTACTCGCGGTAGACGCCCGCCACCGGCAGCACGTGGGTGCGGCCGGCCAGGAGCACGCGCACCGAGTCGCCCCGCGCCAGCCCCGTGCGCCGGGCGAGCGTCTCGCTGACCCCGGCGGCGCCGGCGGCGAGCGCGTCGAAGAAGGCCCCTCGCCCGACGCCGCCCATCACCGGCCATTCCGTGCGGCGGCGGAGGACCCGGCCGTCCACGGCGGCGAGATGCGTCTCGAGCCGGGACGCCCGGCCCTCGCCGCGGCGGACCCGGCTCGACGGAGCCCCGGGGACCGCACGCGCGCGAACGGGGCGTTCCCGGTAGCTCGTCACCTCCGCGACCTCCGGGCGCGACTCGAGAGCCGCCTGCAGCTCCGCGGGCAGCGCGGCGCCCTCGCGGTCGGCCTCGAAGGCGGCCGGCGAGACGTAGACGTCCGCCCGCACGCTGCCCTCGATCCAGCGCACGAGCTCCCGCCGGAAGCTCCCGACCAGCGCACCCATCGCGACCGACATCGCGAGCGCCACCGTCAGGGCCGCGACGGCGACGCCCGTGCGGCTGAGGCTGCCGCGGAGCCCGGCGGCCGCGAGGCGCAGCACGCCTCCGGGTCCTCCCCGGCCGGAGGCGAGGACCAGGCGGAGCAGCAGATCGAGCGCCGCCGGCACCACCAGCGCCGTACCGAGCGCCAGGGCTGCGGCCGCGACGTACCCCGGCACCGCGCTCGGGGAGGGCCACGCCGCGGCGGCCGCGGCGAGGACCAGGAGCGGCGCGGCCGCGGCC
>DATBJZ010000088.1:0-23413 GCA_036556125.1 Gemmatimonadota bacterium
TGTCGAAGGAGGGGCGGCCGAGGTCGTCGATGAACGGGCCGATCGTCTTCTCCTTGGCGAGCGGCTTCTTCCAGAGGTAGCGGCGGCGCACCTCCGCCAGACGGCGGTAGTGCTCCGCCAGCCGCTCGTTGGCCGGGGAGAAGGGCGTGAGGTCGCGCGTCTCCCAGAACGCACGGATCGCGCCCGCCTGCGCCCGCTCGTCGAGAGCGGCGAGCGCCGCCAGGTCGTCCGGCCCCAGGAGGGGCTCCAGGTCCCGCCGGTACGGGGCGAGGTCCGCGGCGCTCGCGGCGCTCGCGGCGGCCGCCAGGCCCTCGGCGAACGCGGCCGTCGCCTCGGATTCCCGGCCCTCGACGAAGAGGATCCGCGCCCTCCAGTAGTGCCACGCCGGGGACGCCGTCACCGCGGCCCTCCGCCAGAGGTCCAGGACGCGGGCGGCCTCGGAGGGCTCGCCGAGCTGGATCCAGAGATCGGCGGCGCGCGGGGCGAGGACGTTCACGGCCTCGGCGCCGCCGACCCGGTCCGAGAGCTCGCGAGCGACCTCCGCCATCTCGTCGCGGTCGGGATACAGCGCCGCCCAGCGATCGAACGCGTCGCCGTACGTGGGCTCCCGATCGAGGATCCGCAGCAGCGCGCGGCGACCCTCCCGCTGGCCTTCCCAGCCGTCCAGCTCGAGGTACGCGTCGGCGTACTCGTAGAGCGCCGCGGGCGACGGGTCCTCGACGCGCACGGCGGAGCGCAGCGCGCGGATCGCCTTCAGGGCGTGGAGCGGGAGGCGCCGGTGGGCCCGGCCGAGTCCGAGCCAGGCCTCGTCGGGCGGCTCGTAGCCGCGCGCGAGCGCGAGCTCGAAGGAGCGGACGGCGGACGCCGCCGCTCCCGCGGAGAGGAGCGAGACTCCCTGCCGGTAGGCGTCGGCCGCCGGACCGGCCCCGGAGACGGGAGCGACGGTCGGGGGCGCGGGGGTGCTCGTCGCGACCGACGGCGCCGGGGCCGCCGCGGGCGGGCTGGAGGCGGGCGTCGCGATCGGCGGGGCGGCGGCCTCCTGGGCCGCGACGGAAGACGGAACCCCGAGGGTGAGGAACGCCGGCAGGATCGCGGCCGCGACCGGCGGCCGGCGTGTCGGCGCGCGGAGGGCTCGCGCGATCCGCGCCTCGCTGCAGGTCGGGTCCCTCAGCCGATCTTCTCGCGGGCGCCGCTGGTGACCACGTTGACGAGCCGGTTCGGCACGACGACCACCTGAGCCACCTCGCGGCCGTCCAGCAGCGCCGGGATGCGGCCGTGGTCGATCGCCCGGCGGCGGACCTCGTGCTCCGGGAGGTCGCGCGGGATGCGCATCTGGTCCCGCACGCGCCCGTCCACCTGGACGACGACGGTCACCTCGTCGGTCGCGAGAATCCGCGGGTCGTGCTCGGGCCAGCCCGCCTCCAGGATCGACTCCTCCCGGCCGGCTCGGTGCCACAGCTCCTCCGCCAGGTGCGGCGCGACGGGCGCCAGGAGCCGCACGAGGTCCTCGAGGACGCTCCGCAGCAGCGCCCCGTCCTCGGAATCCGCAGCGAAGGCGCCTTCCTGCGCGTCGCCGGGATCGCCCTCGAAGCGGTGGACGGCGTTCACCAGCTCCATCATCCGGCTCAGCGCCGTGTTGAAGCTGAAGCGCTCGAGGTCCTGCGTGGCGTGCAGGATCGCGTGGTGGCGGGCGCGGTCGAGCTCGCGCCGCGCCGCCGACCGCTCGGCGGCGCTCTTGCCCACCCCGTCCGGACCCGCCGGGCCCCTCCCTCCGACGGACGATCCGGGCTTCCGGGGTCCGGCTCCGGCGCGCGGCTCCCGCGCATCGGGCCGCTGTTCCGACGGTGCGGTCGCTCCCGGCCAGAGCCCGGCGTTCCTCGTGTACACCCGCCAGACCCGGTTCAGGAAGCGCGACGCGCCGTGGAGGCCGCTGTCCTCCCAGTCCCCGCCCTGCTCGAACGTGAAGCCGAAGAGCAGGTAGAGTCGCAGCGCGTCGGTGCCGTAGAGCGGGATGTATTCCTCGGGCGCCACGACGTTCCCCCAGCGCTTGGACATCTTCGCGCCGCCGCGGGTGATCGTGCCCTGGTGGCGCAGCGACCGGAACGGCTCGTCGAACCCGACGTGCCCCAGGTCGTGGAGCGCCTTGATCGTGAACCGCGCGTAGAGCAGGTGCATCGTGGCGTGGTCGATGCCGCCCACGTACATGTCCACGGGACACCACGCGTCGACGAGCGCCGGGTCCCACGCCCGCGCGTCGTCGTGCGGCGAGAGGTAGCGCAGGAAGTACCACGCCGAGTCCACGAACGTGTCCATCGTGTCCAGGTCGCGCTCCCCTTCCCCGCCGCAGCGCGGGCAGCGCGCCCGGCGGAAGCTCTCGGACCGTCCGAGCGGTGACGTCCCGCCCTCGCCGAGCGAGAAGTCCACGTCGTAGGGGAGCAGCACGGGCAGCTCGCCTTCGGGCACGGCCACCGGCCCGCACGCGGGACAGTGCACGATCGGGATCGGCGCGCCCCAGTAGCGCTGACGCGAGATCAGCCAATCACGCAGCTTCGTCTTGACCGCGGGCCGTCCCGCGCCCCGGCGCTCAAGCTCGCGCGTGATCTCGCGCGCGGCGTCGGCCGAGCGCATCCCGTCGTAGCGGCCGCTGTTCACGAGCACGCCCTCGGCGACGAGCGCGTGCGCGTCACCCGCGCGGTCATCGTCCTCCCCCGCCGAGCGGGAGGGCGTGCGCGGCGCCCGGCCGTCGTCGTCCTCCCGCGCCGGCTCGATCACCTCCCTCACCCGCAGACCGAAGCGGGTCGCGAAGTCGAGGTCGCGCTGGTCGTGCGCCGGAACGCCCATGATCGCGCCGGTCCCGTACGAGACCAGCACGTAGTCGGCGACCCAGATCGGCAGCCGCTCCCCCGTCAGCGGGTGCACGGCGTGGGCCCCCGTGAACTCGCCGGTCTTCTCCTTGACCGTCGAGGTGCGCTCGATCTCGGTCATCCGGCGCGCGCGCTCGCGGTACGCCTCGACGGCCCCCGCGTGGTCCGGCGCGGTGATCCGGTCCACCAGCGGGTGCTCCGGCGCGAGCACCAGGTAGGTGGCGCCGAAGAGCGTGTCCGCGCGCGTGGTGAAGACCTCGATCTCGAGCTCGGGCCGGCCCTCGACGGCGAAGCGGATCTCGGCTCCCTCCGAACGGCCGATCCAGTTCCGCTGGAGCGTCTTCGTCTTCTCGGGCCAGTCGATCCGGTCCAGCCCCTCGAGCAGCCGGTCGGCGTACTCGGTGATCCGGAAGAACCACTGCGTGAGGTCGCGCCGGGTGACCGGCGTCCCGCAGCGCTCGCAGGTGCCCTGGGGCGTCACCTGCTCGTTGGCCAGAACGGTCTCGTCCCTGGGGCACCAGTTGACCGGCGCCTCGCGGCGATACGCGAGACCGGCGTGGAAGAGCTGCAGGAAGAGCCACTGCGTCCACTTGTAGTAGCCGGGATGACACGTCACGACCTCGCGCGCCCAGTCGTACATCGCGCCCATGTCGCGCAGCTGGGTGCGCATGTACGCCATGTTGCGCTCGGTGAAGTCGGCGGGGTGCGCGTTGTGCTTGATCGCGTAGTTCTCGGCGGGAAGGCCGAACGCGTCGAAGCCGACCGGCTCGAAGACGTTGAGTCCCTGCATCCGGCGCATGCGCGCCCACGCATCCGCCGGCACGTAGCTGTACCAGTGCCCGATGTGCAGGCGGTCCCCCGAGGGGTAGCTGAACATCACGAGCGCGTAGCACTTCCGCGCCGTGTCGTGGAGATCGGGGTGGTGGAGCCCGCGCTCCTCCCACCAGGCGCGCCACTTCGGCTCGATCGCGGACGGGTCGTAGCGTTCCATGGGGCCGGAAGATCGCAGAGCGCGGGGCGGGGTCTCAATGCCCGCGCAGGGTCGGCCGCGGACCTTCCCGAGGTCCGTGCTTGACACGCACCGCGTTTCGAGGCTACGGTCCGCCCCTGCGGTTGAGATCCGATCTCAACTGCAATAACTCCTATTCAGTAAAAGCTTTACAAAAAATGCGTGCGGGCGAGGAGCCCGCCCTCGCCGGAGGTCCGGGTGCGTCCGACGATCATCCCGCTCGCGTGTCTGGCAACCCTGCTCGCCTTCGTCCCCCTTCGCGGGCAGGAACGGGGCGACCTCCGGCTCTCGGGCGTGGTGACCGCCGCCGAGGACGGCGAGCCGCTCGAGGGTGCGATCGTCCGACTGCTCGCCGACGGGCGTGAGGTCCTCACCGGCTCGGACGGCTCCTTCGCGTTCGAGGGCCTGGGGCGGGGCGCCCACACGGTGCGTGTGAGCTTCCCCGGCAGGGCCGGTCGCGAGGAGACCGTGCGCCTGGACGGCGGTGCCCGGCCGCCCGTGCGCCTCGCCCTCGCGATCGGTCCGGCGTTCGTCCACGAGGAGGTCGTCGTCACGGCGACGCGCGGCGAGCGTCCGGTCTTCGAGGTCCCGGCGCCGGTCTCGGTCGTGGACCGGCAGGAGATCGAGGAGTCGCAGGCCGACGCGCCCGGCGAGCTCTTTCCGCGCGAGCCGGGGGTGGAGGTCGAGGGATCGGGTCCCTTCCTCGGGCGCCCTGTCATCCGGGGACTCGCGGGCAACCGCGTGCTCGTGCTCGTGGACGGGCAGCGCCTCAACAACGCGCGCGAGGCGATCAACTTCGGCGGGGTCGAGCCCTCGCTGGTGGACCTCGGCTGGACGGAGCGGATCGAGATCACGCGCGGCCCCGCCTCCGTGCTCTACGGCTCGGACGCCCTCGGCGGCATCGTGAACGTCCTGACGCGCGAGCCGCCGCGGCCCGCGGAGGGGCTCGCCGTCGGCGGGCGCGTGCGGCCCCGGTACAGTACGGCTGACGAGCAGCGCGCGGGCCGGCTCGAGCTGGACGCGGCCGGTCCCCGCTGGAGCCTGCGGGTGGGCGGCGGGGTGCGCGAGGCGGAGGACTTCTCGTCGGCCCGCGGGGAGGTCGAGAACTCCGGCGCCGAGACGCACGACCTGAACGCGCGGCTCGCCGTGGAGCCCGCCGAGGGGCACCGCCTGCTCCTCGATCTCCAGCGCTTCCGCGGCACCGACGTCGGCGTGCCCGGCACGGGCGGCGTCTTCACCGGGTTCTACCCGCGCACGAGCCGCGACAAGGTGGGGCTCCGCTACGAGGCGGCGGATCTCGCGCCCTGGGTCGCGTCGCTCCAGGGCGGCGTGTACGTGCAGGACCAGGAGGAGGACTTCTCGACGGTCCTCGACCTGCCGCCGATCCCCGCCGGGCCCTTCAGCCTGCTCCTCGACACCGAGACGAGCCGCGTGAGCGACGTGCGCACGGTGGGCTTCGACGTCCAGGCGCGGCAGCCGGTCGGGGCGGCGCACCTGCTGACGGCGGGCGTCGAAGTCTTCCGCGACGACGTCGAGGAGCGCCGGCGCGAGGTCACGACCCAGCTCTTCCAGCCCACGGTCCCCGGGCCGCCGCCGGCCACCGAAGTCGTGGAGGACACCGCGGCCACCACGCCCGACGGCCGGTTCGGCGGCGTCGGCGTCTACCTGCAGGACGAGGTCACGGCCGGCGCCTTCACGCTGATCCCGGGGGTCCGGTACGACCGGTTCGACATCGAGACGGAGCCGCTCGCGCGTCCCGAGGGCGGGATCCCCGGCGAGGACCGCGTCGAGGACGCCGTGAGCGCGAGCCTGGGCGCGCTCGCGCGCGTGACCGAGGGGATCCACGCCACGGCCAGCGTCGGGCGGGCCTTCCGCACGCCGAACCTGATCGAGCGCTACTTCTTCGGGCCCGGTTCGCAGGGCGGTCTCTCGGTCCCCAACCCCGACCTCGAGAACGAGACCAGCCTCAACGTCGACGTCGGCGCCAAGGTGCAGGGTCGCGGCGTTCGCGGGAGCCTCACCTACTTCCGCAACCGGATCCACGACTTCATCACGTTCGTCCCCGCGACCTTCGAGGGCGACTCGACGTTCGGCGGCCAGCCGATCACGACCGTGGACAACGTCGGCGACGTCCGCATCCACGGCGTCGAGGGCGAGCTCGAGGTGAGCGGATCCGTCGGCGCGTGGCGGTGGAACGCCTTCGGGGTCGCGACCTGGAGCCACGGGCGCGTCCTCGGCGGCGGCGACCCCGTCTTCGTGCCGCCGCCCAAGCTGGTCGCCGGGCTGCGCTGGAGCGAGCCCGGGGCCGGCGTCGCGCTGGGGCTGGTCTCGCGCTTCGTGGACCGCCAGGAGCGCGTGCCCGAGGGCTTCACGTCCACCCCGGGCTTCGGCGTCCTCGACGTCCACGGCACGCTGGACCTCACGTCCCTCGTGGGGACGGCGGCGATCCTGCGTGCGGGGGTCGAGAACGTCACCGACAAGGCGTACAGCGAGCCGCTGAACGCGAACCTCTCCCCCGGCCGGAGCCTCGTGCTGTCGGTCGAGTACGCGTTCGGGTCGGCGGGGGTGCAGTGATGGCGTCCGGCCCCGTCCCGGCCCTCGCGATCGTACCGGGCCCGACCGGCTGGACGCTTGGGGCGGCGGTGCTGGCCCTGGGGCTCCCGCTCCTCGCGGCGGTGTCGGCGCCGGCGCAGGTCGTCGAGCGCACGGCGGCTGCGGCCGAGCGGCCCGACGCGGGACCGGCGACTGTGGGGACCGTTCTCCTGGCCCACGGCGGCGGGCCCGAGTGGAACGCGCAGGTCGAGGCCGTCGCGCGGGCGGCGAGGACGGGCGGCCCGGTGCAGGCCGCCTTCCTGATGGGCCCGGGCGCGGCGGCCCGCCCGTTCCAGGACGTGGTGGCGGGCCTGGCGTCCGCGGGCGTCCGCGAGGTCGTGGTCGTGCCGCTGCTCGTGTCCAGCCACAGCGGGCACTTCGAGCAGGCGCGATGGCTGACCGGCGGCACGGACTCGCTGGACGCCGCGATGCGCCACCACCTCGAGATGGGGGGCCTCGGACGGCCGCCGGCGGGCATCCGCCTCCGGCTCGCGCCCGCGCTCGACGACGCCCTGGAGATGGCGCACGTCCTCGCGGACCGGGCGCTCGCCCTCGCGGAGGACGCGCCGCGCGAGGCGCTCTTCCTCGTGGGGCACGGCCCCAACTCGGCCGAGGACCACGCCGCGTGGATGGCGAACCTCCGGCGCGTCGCCGGCGAGGTCCGGGCGCGCACGGGGTTTCGCGACGTGAAGGTCGGTCTGGTCCGGGACGACGGGCCCGCGCCCGTGCGCGCGGAGGCCGTCGCGGCGATCCGCGAGACGATCGAGCTCCAGCACGAGCTCACCGGGCGCGACGTGGTGGTGGTTCCGATCCTGATCGCCGAGGGCGAGATCAGCCGCCGGAAGCTGCCGGCGGACCTGGAGGGTTTGCCCATCCGCTACGACGGGCGGGCCCTCCTTCCGCACGACGGGGTCGCGCGCTGGGTCGAGGCGCGCGTGAGCGAAGCCGCCGCCGGCGTCGCGGAGCGGGCAGGTCGGGAGGCGGACGCCGGGCCGGAGGCGGGCGGCGGCCCCTGAAGCTCGGCCGGTCGGGGCGACCGGCCGCCGAGGCTCCACCGGCAAGGGCCGAGGTCCGCCGCCGGCGACGGCGGGGTCAGCCGGCGGCCGGCAGCTCCCCCGAGAACGCGATCCGCGCCTCCCCCTCGAGCGTCACCTCCCCCACGGCGGACGGACCGGTCTGCTGGAAGCCGATCTCCAGGTCGATGCCGCCCGGGGGCCGCACCCGCACCGGCGGCTCCACGAGCCCCCACAGGAAACAGAGGATCGCGGCGGCGGTCGCACCGGTCCCGCACGAGAGCGTCTCGGCCTCGACGCCGCGCTCGTAGGTGCGGAGCCGAAGCGTCCGGCGGTCCACGACGTGCACGAAATCCACGTTGAGGCCCTCGGGCCCGAACGCCTCGTGCTCGCGCAGCCGGCGACCCTCCCCCGGCACGTCCACGCCGGCCACGTCGGGCACGAGCGCCACCAGGTGCGGGGTCCCGGTGTCGGCGAAGCCCGCGCGCGCGTAGCCCAGCGCCTGGATCGCGGGCAGGGCCGGCGCGATCGCGCCCGGATCGCGCATCGCGAGCCGCACGCGCGGCGAGCCGCCGCCCCCGAGCCGGGCGCGGTACAGCCCCGCGCCGGTCTCGAAGACAACGTCCCCGCCGGGCGCGGCGAGTCCCCGTTCGCGCGCGAACCGCGCGATGCAGAGCGCCCCGTTGCCGCACATCGGCGCCTCGCTGCCGTCGGCGTTGAAGTACGTCATCCGGAAGAGCGCGTCGGCGGTCGAGGGCTCCTGGAGAAGGAGCACGGCGTCGGCGCCGACCCCGGTGGCGCGGGCGCACAGCGCGGCCACGGCCGCCGGCCGCCCGGTCGGGAACCAGCGCGCACGGTCGTCGAACACGACGAAGTCGTTGCCGCCGCCCGACATCTTCCAGAAGGAAGCGCCCGCCAGGCGCGGCTCGGCGGCCACCGGGCCGCGCGGATCGCCGCGGGCCGCGACCGCCGCGGGATCCGCGGCGCCGGCCGGAGGGCAGGCGACGCGGGACGTGGCCGCCGGCGGCGGGGGCGCGGCGGGAACCGGGCCCGCGGGGGTCACAGCCGGCCGGTCACGCTGAGGAGGCGGAGCCGCCAGACCATCCAGACCGCCTCCCACACGATGCGCTTGGACATCTTGCTCACCCCGACGTTGCGGTCGACGAAGATGATCGGCGTCTCGGCGATCCGGAATCCCCGTCGCGCGGCGCGCACCGCCATCTCGATCTGGAACGCGTAGCCGCTCGAGCGCACGGCGTCCAGGTCGATCGACTCCAGGACCTCCCGCCGGTAGCATCGGAAGCCCGTCGTGAGGTCGCTCGCGCGCACGCCCGTCACCGCGCGGGCGTACGCGTTGGCGAGCCACGAGAGGATCAGCCGCTTCATCGGCCAGTTCACGACGGTGACGCCCCGCAGGTATCGGGACCCCAGCACGAGCCCGGCGTTCCGCGTGAGCGCCAGGAACTCCGGGATGTGGCGCGGGTCGTGCGAAAAGTCCGCGTCCATCTCGAACACGAACCCGTAGCCGCGCTCGAGCGCCCAGCGGAACCCCGCCACGTACGCGGTCCCGAGCCCCAGCTTCCCCCCGCGGTGGAGGACGTGGACCCGCTCCGGGTGGCGGGCGGCGAGCTCGTCGGCCAGGTCGCCTGTGCCGTCCGGCGACGCGTCGTCCACGATCAGCACGTCGAGCTCGGCGGACTGCGCGAGCACGTCGGGGACGAGGCGCGGCAGGTTCTCGCGCTCGTTGTAGGTCGGGATCACGGCCAGCGCGCGGCTCACCGTGTTCCGCCCCACCGCCGCGCCGCCGACCCCGCGGGGCGTCCGGCGCCGCGCGCGCCCCCCTCGCGCCCGGAGGCGAGCCACGACACGCCGGCCACCACCAGCTCCATCGCGGTGAGGACAACGCGGGAGAGCAGCGCCGCGGTCAGCGCGACCGGTCCGGAGAGATGGGGCGCCAGGAGGACGGCGGTCACCGCTTCACGGACGCCGAGACCGCCCGGCGCGAAGATCGCCAGGAACCCCGCGAGGTAGCCGGCCAGGAACGTCCCCGTCGCGGTCGCCGGACCCACGTCCGCACGGGCCACCCCGTCCAGCAGGAACCAGAAGGACGCTCCGTAGAGCGTCCAGCCCGCGAGAGTTCCCGCGCCGAACGCCAGCTTGCGCGCCGCCCCGAGTCGCGGGGGCGCGGCCGCGGCCCCGAGGAGCCGCGAGGCGCCCGTCTCGAGAGCGTCGAAGACGGGGCTCAGGTAGAGCGCGAGCCCTCCCGCCGCGACCGCGACGAGCGCGACCTCCGCCGTGCCCCCGAGCGCCTCGGCGAGCCGGCCGCGGAGCGTCGCCGCCAGCAGGAGAACCCCGGTCACGAGAGCCAGCCCCTGCAGGACGAGGCTCGTCGCGACCGCCCGACCGGCGGGGATCCCGGAGCGGTGGGCCAGCCACGCGAGCCCCGAGACCTGCCACACCTTCCCGGGCACGTAGCGCGCGAGGTTCGAGACGGCCCACACGCGGAAGGCCTCGCCGACAGGGGTCCCGGGGACCGTCTGGCGGAGCAGGGCGACCCACAGCAGCCCGAACACGACCAGCGCGAGGCCGCCGGCCGCCGCGGATGCGGCCAGCGACGCCGGGTCGGCGTGCCAGGCGTGAGACCGGAGCTCCGCGCCGTGGCGCGCCAGGTACGCGGCGGCGAAGGCGAGCACCGCGACGAGGGCGGCCAGCTCGGCGGCGCGGAGCCAGCGCGGGCGGCGTCGGGCAACGATTGCGACGCCGGCCTCGTTCCGGATGGCCGCCGCGGCCTCGCTGGTCGTCGGCGTGCGGCTCAGGCGCCGCCCCCCCGGGGCCATCGCTCCCGCCGTGCGCGGACCGCGGCCGCGGCGGCGAACGCCAGCCCGGCCGCGAGCGCGACAGCCGAGACGAGGCGCGCCCGCTCGAACGCGTGCGGCCGGTACCGCAGCGTCACGCGATGCGTGCCGGCGGGGACCGCCACCGCCCGGAAGGCGAGGTCGGCGCGCACGAGCGGCGCGACGCGGCCGTCGAGGGTCGCCTCCCAGTACGGGTGGTACGCCTCCGAGAAGACGGCGAACCCCGGGGCGGCGGCGGTCACCTCGGCCTCGATCCGGTTCGGCTCCTGGACCAGGTAGCGAACGCCGGGGACCGCGTGGTCCGCGTCCGCGCGCGGCCCTGCCGCCCCTGCCGCCCCGGTCACGCCGACGGCTGCCGCCTCCGCGTGGGCGGCGGCGAGCGGCTCCGCGAGCAGCGCGACGCGGCGCGGGTCGAAGGCCGGATCCGAGAGGAGCGCCAGCGCCTGGTCGTCGGGGACGACCCGCGCCTCGGGCGCGACCCACGCGCGCGGCGCGTCCCCCGCCCACCGGTACACGTGCGGCGGGCCGGCGTGGATGAGCTCGAGATCGGCGGCCTCGAGAGGACCGGGCGCCGCCAGGTAGCGCACGTTCAGGACGCGCCAGATCGGGACGCGGCCGGCGTTCTCCATCGCGGAGCCTCCCATCAGCCGGTCGTACCACGCGAGGCGGAACTTCTGGAGTCCCCAGATCCCCTCCAGCCGATGCGTCACCGTCGCGTTCGGGTCCATCGCGCCGGGGAGGCCGAAGACCCGGAACGGCGGATCCAGCGTCTGGAGGTGCGCGACGCCCGCTGGCGGCGCGAGCGCCTCGTCCGGACGCACGACCTCGAGGAAGCGGTCGTCCACGCGCCAGAGATCGGCCACGAGCACGGCGCCGAGCAGCGCCGCGGCCGCCGTGGCGCCGAGCCGTCCGCGCGCGGCGAGGCGAACGGTCGCGGACGCGGCCAGCCAGGCGCCGGCGGTGAGCGCGAAGCTGGCGGCGAACCGTTCCGGCGGACCGCCGGGATCACCGGCCCGGCCCGCGCCCGCCAGCGGCGCGAACGCCTCCGGCGCCGCCACCGCGACGAGCGCAGCCAGGAGCACGAGCCCGGCCGCGATCCAGAACACGATCGCCGGCCGCTCCCGGAAGGTCCCGCCCGCCCGCGCGGCCGCCGCGTCGAAGCCGATCCCGGCGAGCACGGCGATCGCGAAGGCGGCCACGGACGTCATCAGGGCCGGCGCCCGCAGGCTCGACACCATCGGCAGCACGTGGTACGCGATCCGGTGCACGGGGGTCGCCGCCCCGAGCGCGAAGAGCAGCGCGCCCAGCGCGAGCAGGGCCCAGAACAGGGTCCGGCGCCGGCCGGCCCAGACCAGCGCGGCGAGCGCCAGCGCGAGCGGAACGGCGCCGGCGTACTCGGTGTGGAGCTTGAAGGGGTTGGTGCCGCGGTAGGTGTCGAGCGTCCCCACCAGGTCGGGCGCCAGGAACGCGCTCAGCTCGCGGGGCGGGAGCGCCCACGAGGAGGCGTAGGCGTAGCCCGTCTCGACGCCCCGGACGGCCCACTGCAGGAACGTGAGCGTCGGCCAGAGCTGGACGGCGGCGACCCCCGCGGCGAGCGCGAACCCGAGACCGAAGCGCCACGCGAGGCCCCAGGCCGGCCGCCACCCCTCGGCGCGCCACACGCCCCCGGCGCGCGCGAGGAACCACGCCAGCGCGGCCAGCGACGAGAAGTACATCACCTGCACGTGCGGCGTGAAGACCTGCAGCGCGACGGCCCCGCCCATCAGCAGGAACGCGCCGAGGCGGCGGGACTCCAGGCCCGCGTGGAGGAAGGTGAACACGAGCGGCATCAGCGACATCGCGAACATCCGGCCGTCCTGGCCCGCGTAGAGGTGCGACACCAGGTAGCCGTTGAACATGAACGCGAGTCCCGCGAGCGCCGCACCGCGCGGGGAGACGCCGAGGCGCCGGACGAAGACGTACATCAGGAGCCCCGCCAGCGCGAAGTGCAGGACGAACGCCCAGCCGATCGCCCTCCCCAGCGGCATCACGAAGTAGAGCAGGCTCGTCGGGTAGAAGACCGGGTACGGCAGCGTCTCCAGGAACGGGATTCCGGAGTAGGCGAAGGGGTTCCAGAGGGGGAACGGGCGGCCGGCGCGGATCTCGTCCACCGCGAACTTCCGCAGGGGGTAGGCCTCGCCGAGCATGTCCGTGCCGAACGGCATCGTTCCCGGGCGCAGCACGAACTCGCGGAAGAAGGCCAGGGCGAGGAGGGCGCAGACGGCCGCGAACGCGGCTGCGAAGGCGGCCTCCGACGGAGCCGGGGCGGGCCGCCGCCCCGACGGGCCGCGGGCCGCCGTTCCGGCGCGGCGGGGGGCGCCCGCGGCCACGCCGCCCCCGCGCTCCCGGCGGGCCTTCCTGCGCTGCGACCTCGACATCCGCGCCCCGCCGCTCAGGGGCGGGGGCACTCGAGCGCCGCGCCCAGGAGCAGGCGCCGCACGCGCGGCGGCCCGAAGCCGGCCCGGCGGATCTCGTCCGGCAGGCCGGGCCAGCGCCGGAGCCACGCGTGATACGTCTCGCGCTCCTCGAGGTACGTGACCTGGCGCGCGCGAAGCGGCGGCGGGAACGGCACGCGGTCCATCGCGGCGTCCATCACGCGGCGCAGGAGCGCGGGCCTCGGCTCGAGCAGGCAGAGCCGCCCGCCCGGGCGGATCACCCGGCGGAGCTCGTCCAGCGCGGGGGCGACCGGGTCCAGGTGGTGGAGCACGCTGTCCACGAGCACGGCGTCGAGGGCCGCCTCCCCCAGCGGCAGGTCGTAGACGTCGGCCGCGAAGACGGGGGCCGCGCGGACGCGCCGGAGGAGGTCGGGGGAGATGTCGCTCCCCCAGAGACGGCGGACCCCCGTCTCGCGGAGGATCGCGAGGTTCAGGCCGTCGCCGCAGCCGAGCTCCGCGATCCGCTCGTCGGCGTGGAACCCGAAGCCCGCCAGCCGCCGCCTGCGCAGGGCCCGGCTGCGCCGCGTGTGGACGACGTGGTCCTCCCACTCGGCGCTCTCGCGGCGCCCGCGGGTCGCCTGCGCCGTGGCGCTCATCCGGACCTCGCCGGGTGGAGGGAAGCCTGTGTCGCGCCCGCGGGGGCGGCCGCGCGGTAGAGGCGGGCGAGCTCGCGCGCCACCGCCTCGACGCCGAAGCGCTCGGCGACGCGCGCGCGCCCGGCCGCCGCGAGCCGCCCGGCGAGCGCGCGGTCGTCGAGCAGCCGCCGGATCGCCGCGTCCAGCGCCGGAGGATCGTCGCGGGCGACGAGCAGCCCGGTGACGCCGTCCTCGACGACGTCGGGGATCCCGCCGACGGCGGCCGCGACGACGGGCACGCCGTGGGCCAGCGCCTCGAGCAGGACGACCCCGAGCCCCTCGGTGTCCCCTCGCTCGTCCAGGGTCGCCGGGAGCACGAAGAGGTCCGCGGCCGCGTAGCGCCGCGCGAGCTCGTCGTCGCCGACCCGCCCCGTGAACTCCACGCGCTCGGAGACGCCGAGATCGGCGGCGAGCGCCCGCAGCGCGGGTCCCTCCGGGCCGAAGCCCACGACGGTCACGCGGTACGGCCGCGGGGAAGCCGCCGCCGCGCGGATCAGGCCGTCCACGCCCTTCCGGCGCACCAGCCGGCCGACGAACAGCACCCCTCCTCCTCCCCGCCGCTCCGCGGACGGCGCCGGCGCGAGCGCGGCGGGATACGGAACGACGTGGATGGGACGCGCCGTGTACCGCGCGAGCGCGCGCCGCGTGGCGGTCGAGATCGCGATCAATGTACCCCGCCGGGAATACCATTTCAAAAACGCGCGCGCGGGAGGGAACGCGCGCTCCGCCCAGCGGATCTCCGCCCCGTAGAACGTCGTGACGAGCGCGGCGGGCGCCGCGCGCACCGCCGCGAGGCCGACGAGACCGTGCGGCACGGGCCAGTGGACGTGCACCACGTCGAACCTCCGCCGCCGCTGGAGCCGGGCCGCGGCCGCGCACGCCGCGGCGACGTAGCCCGGGAGGAGCAGCGCCCACGCGGGGTTCCGCGCGATGCGATCCGGCGTGGTCTCCTCGTGCGTGAGCCGTTCGAGCGCGGCGGGCACCGCGTAGCGGAAGCGGTGGACGCGGATTGCGCCGCTCTCCCTCGCGCCGCCGCCGCGCCACGCCGGCGCCAGCACCTCGCAGTGAACGTCCTCCCGCTCGAGGCCCCGCAGCGTCTCGGCGAGCCAGGGGGTGATCACGTCTCCCGCGTGGCGCGGCCAGGCGGTGACCACGTGCAGCGCGTTCACGGCGATCGCCCGGGTGCGCGACCCCGGCCGGCGCCGGGGGGAGCGGCTCGAGGGTCTTCGCCGGCGGGTCCGGGCGGGGCCTCCGGCGCGGGCAGCCGCGCCAGGACGAGCGTGGGCGGGTCCCCCTCCTCGTGGATGAGCGCCCAGCGGTCGAGGTATGCCAGCAGGTAGGGCCGCAGGTAGTACTCGGCCGAGAGCCCGAGCCGGTCGAAGATCAGGTAGTCGCCGCCCGCCTCGCGCACCCCGGCCTCGATCGAGTCGGGCGCGGCGTAGGGATAGAGCACGCTCCGGAGACCCGAGAACCAGTACGTGAACTGCGGCTTTCGCGAGACGACCACGGCCCCCGCGGGCGCGCGCTCGCCGAGCCACACGGCCGACGCGAAGTAGGCCCGCGCCAGAGGGTCGTACCCCGCGAGGCGGTCGCCGCGCAGGTGCGCGGCCGTGACGCGCAGCTGCTCCGGCACCCGCACGGCGGCGAACGCCGCGTTCGGCAGCACGAGCACGGCCAGCGCCGCCGCGACGATCCGCCGCGGAGCGGCCGCCGCGCCGCCCGCCGTCCGCGTCGGGCGGCCGATCAGCCGTTCTCCGACGGCCGCCACGCTCACGCCGCCCAGCGCCACGTACGACAGCAGCAGCGGCAGGATCGGCAGCAGGAACCGCTCCCCGTTCCAGGCCCAGACCGCGAGGAGGCAGGCGTGGAGCGCGGCGTAGACCTCGCCGGCCCCGATGCCGCGCCGCGACGCCTGACGCCACGCGCCCGCGATCAGGAGCGCGAGCAGCGCGGCGCCGAGGGCGATCCCCGCGGTCGGCGGCGCGCCTCCCCCGGGGAGGAACGGCCACACGGTCCGCGGGAGCTCGAGGAAGGCGTAGGCCGCGGCGTTCTCCCCGACGCGCGCCGCCAGGGCCGCGAACGTCAGCGCGCCCTCGGCCGGAACGTAGGGGTCGGCCTGCAGGAGCTGGTCGAGGTAGCCCGGCTCGCCGGGCGCCACGACGGCGTTGCGGAGCGTCCACAGGAGGACGGCGAGGCCGGAGATCCCCGCGGACGCCGCTCCGGCGAAGGCGCCGCGGCGGCGCCACGCCGCCCAGGCCACGGCCACGCACAGCGGGAACCCCGCGGTGCGCAGCAGGAAGCCGAACGCCGCGAGGAGCGCGGCCCAGACCCAGCCGCGCGGACGGTCCGGCCTCTCGGCGAGGATCAGCGCGCCCAGGCTCACGGCGAGAAACGGCGCCTCGGTGAGCATCCAGTGGGAGTACGCGAGGAGCGTGGAGCTGGTCGCGAGGAGCGCGAGCGCCGCGGCGCGCGCCGCCGCGCCGCCGGAACCGGGTTCCAGCCGGTCGCGGAGCCAGCGTGCGGAGAGCCACACCGACGCGGCGGCCGCCGCGAGCGAGAGCAGCTTCGACGCGAGCACGCCGCCGCCCGCCGCCACGAGCGGCGCGAGCAGGGCCGGATAGCCCGGCGGGTAGAGCGCGTGCGGGGGCTCCCCGGGCTCGTAGAGCGTCACGTAGCCGCGCCCCTCCGCGAGCGCGCGCGCGAGGAGCTGGTAGACCACGTTGTCGCCGCCCGTGAACAGGCGCGGGTCGAAGAGGAGGACGCCGAGGAGGAGGAAGCCGCCGAGAGCGAGGCGTCCGGCCCGGTCGGGAGCGGTCCCGGCCGCGCCGGCCGGGATCACGGGCGCGAGGCCCGCCTGCGCTCCTCGCCGTCGAGCCCCTCGCGCTCCCGGATCGAGCGCTCGAGGTGCTCCACGCGGTCGCGCACCTGCACGATGCCCTCCGCGAGGAACCCGAGCGCGAACACCACGACGCCGAGGATCACGAGCAGGCTCACGAGGTAGATCAGCGGGCGGTACCCCTGCTCGAGCACGAACCGCTGCCAAAGCGCGTAGCCGCCGACGAGAACGCCCGCCGCCACCAGGGCGCCGCCGCCCACCCCGAAGAAGAGCAGCGGCCGCTGCATGAACGTCACCTGGAACTTGACCGCGAGCAGGTCGAGGAAGCCCGCGATGATCCTCCCCGAGCCGCGGTACTTGGAGACCCCCCGCGCGCGGGGGTGGAGCTCGACGTCGATCTCGCCCAGCCGGAAGCCGCGGTCGTGCGCCAGGACGGCGAAGAAGCGGTGGGCGTCGTGCCGGAGGGGCACCGCGGCGAGCACCGACCGGCGGAAGGCCTTGATCGAGTTCAGGTCGTGGACCGGGACGCCGAACAGCCGGCGGCAGAGCGTGTTGTAGATGCGCGAGACGCGGCCCTTCTCGTAGCGCCCTACCTTGCGCCCCGTCACCATGTCGTAGCCTTCCCCGAGCTTGGCCAGGAACCGCGGGATCTCCTCGGGGCTGTGCTGCAGGTCCGCGTCGAAGAGGACGAGGATCGCGCGGTCCGTGCTCGCGGCTCCGGTGAGGAGCGCCTCGGTCTTTCCGCGGTTCCTGGCGTGGGAGACGACCTTCCACGCATCCCAGCGCACGCCCTCGGCGCGCTCGCGCGTCGCGTCCCGGCTCCCGTCGTCCACGAGCACGACCTCGCCCTCCAGTCCGTGCCGCTCGAACGTCTCCCGCAGGGCCGCCGCGAGCGGCGCCACGTTCTCCTCCTCGTCGTACGCCGGCACGATGACCGCGAAGTCGCGCCCGAGCGCGGCGGGGAGCCGCGCCGGGCGCATCGACGGGGAGCTCGCCGCCTCGGCGGTCCGCGCTTCAGGCGGCGGCACGCGCCCCCTCCCTCTCGATCCGGCGCCAGCGCAGCCGCCGCTCGAAGGCGTCCAGCAGCCGCGCGGCGGACCGCTCCCACGTGAACGGGGCGGCGAAGGCCCGCGCCGCGTCTCCCATCCGCTCGACCCGGTCGCGGTCGGCTGCCAGCGTGCGCATCCGCGCCGCGAGCGCCTCGACGTCTCCGTGCGGGACGAGGAAGCCGCTGCGGCCCTCGAGCAGGGTCTCGCGCAGCCCCGGCGAGTCGCTCGCGATCACCGGCACGCCCGCCGCCTGCGCCTCCACGCTCGAGAGACCCCAGCCCTCCTTCGGACTCGTGTAGAGGAAGCCCCAGCTCTCGCCCAGGATGCGCCACTTCTCGGGCTCCCCCGTGCGGCCGTGGAACGTGACGCGGTCCGCGACCCCGAGCCGCGCCGCCTCGCGCGCGAGCGCGGACGTGTGGTCGCCGTACCCCGCCACGGCGAAGCGCGCCGCGGGCACGTCGGGGAGCACCCGCGCGAAGGCGGCGAGCGCGAGCTCGATCTGCTTGTAGCGCTTGATCCGCCCCAGGTAGGTGAACGTCGGGTGCGGCGAGCGCCGGAGGGCGAGTCCGGGCGGCGGGAACCGGATCCCGCCGTGGACGACCTCCACGTTCTCGGGCGCGATCCCCCGCTCCACGAGGTCGTCGCGCGTCGAGGCGGAGACGGCGACGAACGGCGTGCGGCGGTACGCGCGCGGCAGGCCGCGCTCGCCCAGCCACACGTACGAGGCCACCGCGGGGTTGGCCTCGAGGAACGCCGTGGAGCCGAAGAGGTGGTGGGCCAGGACGAAGGTCGGCCGGGCGGCGGCCAGGAGCGGCAGGTAGAGCGGAATCTTGTTGAGATCCTCGACCACCAGGTCGACGGGCTCGCGCAGGAGCCGCCGGAGAGCGCGCGGCAGCGCCCAGTTGAACGTGGGGCGAAGCCCCGCCCGCACGATCCGGATCCCGTCCTCGGTCTCCCCCCGCGGGCGTCCGGCCTCGCCGGAGCAGAGGAGCGTCACCCGGTGGCCCGCCTCGATCCAGCGCAGGGCGACCTCGCGCAGGTGGACCTCCGCCCCCCCGGCGTGCGGGTGGTGCCAGTCGTGCCAGTTGACGACGAGGAGCCGCATCAGCGTCCGGCTGCCAGGCGCGCGGCGAGCACCTCGGGGAGCCGCCGCCGCCGGATCGCTGCCTGCGCCCCCGCCACGTCGTACGGGATGCGGTGGAGCTTGGCCGCGCGGGCGGCGAGGTCCAGCACCAGGAAGGCGGCGCGCGGGTCGCCGTCGCGGGGCTGCCCCACGCTCCCGGGATTCACGATCGCCCGCGTGCCGGGCTCGAACGTCACGTCCAGCACGCCCTCGACGTCCGGATCGGCCGGCTCGGCGCGGAACGCCCGGGCGCGCACGCGCCCGCGCCCGCGCGGCTCCTCCTCCCAGAGCGCGGGGACGTGCGTGTGCCCCACGGCCGCGAACCGCTCGCGGAACGCGCGGAAGGACCGCGCGGCCTGGGCGGAGTCGGTCAGGTAGGTGAACGAGGTCTCCTCCCCGGGCGTGCCGTGCGTGAGCAGCAGGTCGGACCCGGCGGTCACGTTGAGCGCCTGCGGCAGCTCCGCGAGGTACGCGACGTCGGCCGGGTCGAGCCACTCCGCGTGCGCCTCGACGGCGATCCGCGCCACCGAGTTGAACCAGCGCCGCACGCGGGGGTCCACGACTGCGGCGTCGTGGTTGCCCTGGACGCACGTCCCGACGCGTTCGCGGACGAGGTCGAGGCACGCCTCGGGGTCTCCGCCGTAGCCCACGATGTCCCCCAGGCACGCCAGGAGCTCGGGACCCTCCGCCGCCGCGCGTTCGAGGACGGCCTCGAGCGCCTGCAGGTTTCCGTGGACGTCGGACAGCAGTCCGATCCGCATCAGGCGCCGGCGGAGGCCATCCGGGCGCGCAGCGCGTCGAGAACGCCGTTCACGAAGCGCGGCGATTCGCGGCCCCCGTAGCGGCGGGCGAGCTCCACGGCTTCGTCGATCACCACCCGGAACGGCACGTCCGGAAAGCCCAGCAGCTCGCACGTGCCGAGGCGCAGGACGTTGCGGTCCACCGCCGCGAGCCGGTGCAGCTCCCAGTTCGTCGTGCTCTCGGACAGGAGCGCGTCGATCTCCGTCAGCCGGTCCTCGAGCACGGCGAGCCGCCGGCGCACGAACTCGGCGGCGTCGGGATCGGCCTCGCGCTCCGCGAGGAACGCCTCGCCCAGGTCGGTGAGGCGGCGCCCGCCCTGCATCTCCCAGGCGTAGAGCACCTGGAGGATCCAGCGGCGGGCCTTCCGCCGCGAGGTCACGACGAGCCCAGGCGCGAGAACCCCACCCGCGACTCGGGCGCGAGGCCGTCGAGGAGCCCGGCCATCTCGAGCGCCGCGAGCGCGGCCTCCCAGCCCTTGTTCCCGCGCGAGCCCCCCGCCCTGGCCCGCGCCTGATCGAGCGTGTCGGCGGTGAGCACGCCGAACCCGACGGGCCGACCGGACTCGTACGCGAGCCGTGCCAGGCCGTCGGTGACCGCGCGGCAGACGTGGTCGAAGTGGGGGGTCTCGCCGCGGATCACCGCACCGAGGCCGACCACGGCCTCGGCGCGGCCGCTCTCGAGCACCGCCCGCGCGGCCGCCGGGATCTCGAACGCGCCCGCCACGTGGAACGTCACGACGGACGTCTCGGGCGCGCCGTGGGCGAGCAGGCACGAGCGCGCGCCGGCCTCGAGGGCGCGGCACACGTCCTCGTGGAACCGGCTCGCGACGAGCGCCCACGTGCGGTCGCCGGCCCGAAGGTCGGCGCGGACGCCCGAGGGCGGCGGGGCCTTGCCCGAGGGGTCCGGGTCGCGGCGCTCGGCGGAGGCGGCCACGCGGTCAGTGCGTGAGGAGGTGGCCCAGCTTGTCGCGCTTGGCGTCCAGGTAGCGGCGATTGTGCTCGTTCGGCTCGACCTGGAGCGGGACGATCTCGCTGAAGGAGAGCCCGTAGGCCTCGAGGGCGACGCGCTTCTGCGGGTTGTTGGTGAGCAGCCGCAGGCTCGAGAGCCCCAGGTCCACCAGGATCTGGCATCCGATGCCGTAGTCGCGCGGGTCCGGCTTGAATCCCAGGTGGACGTTGGCCTCGACGGTGTCGAGTCCCTCGTCCTGCAGCACGTAGGCGCGGAGCTTGTTCTCGAGCCCGATGCCCCGCCCCTCCTGGTGCATGTAGAGGACGACCCCCAGGCCCTCGCGCTCGATGCGCTGCAGCGCGAGGCGCAGCTGCTCGCCGCAGTCGCAGCGCAGGGACCCGATCGCGTCGCCGGTCGTGCACGAGGAGTGGACGCGGACGAGCACGTCGCGGCGTCCGGCGACGTCCCCCTTCACGATCGCCAGGTGGTGCTCGTCGTCCACGGTGGTGCCGTAGAGCACGAGCCGGAAGTCGCCGTAGATCGTGGGCAGGTTCGTCTCGAGCACGCGCCGGACCAGCTTCTCCTTGATGCGCCGCCAGCGCACCAGCTCCTCGATCGTGAGCACCTTCAGCCCGAACGCGCGGGCCATCCCGAGGAGGCGCGGGAGCCGCGCCATCGAGCCGTCGTCGTCCATGATCTCGCAGAGGATGCCGGCGGGCTGGAGCCCGGCGAGGCGGGCGAGGTCCACCGCCGCCTCGGTGTGGCCGGCCCGCCGCAGGACGCCGCCGTCCTTGGACCGCAGGGGGAAGACGTGGCCCGGCCGGCCGAGGTCCTCGGGCGCCGTCGTGGGATCGACGAGCGCGCGGATGGTCGCCGCCCGGTCGGCCGCCGAGATGCCGGTGGTCGTGCCGTAACGGAGGTCCACCGACACGGTGAAGTTCGTCTCGTGGAGCCCCGTGTTGTGCCCCACCATCGGCGGGAGCCGGAGCTGCTCCGCGCGCTCGTCGGTGATCGCGACGCACAGGAGGCCGCGCGCGTGGCGGGCGATGAAGTTCACCGCCTCGGGCGTGACCTTCTCCGCGGCGAGGATCAGGTCGCCCTCGTTCTCGCGGTCCGCGTCGTCCACGAGGATCAGCATCCGCCCCGCGCGGAGATCCTCGAGCGCCTCCTCGACCGTGGCGAACGGCGCCGGGGGGTCCTGCGGCGGCGACACGCGGACTCCGCCCGGGACGCCGTCGATCGCCGCCGTCGAACCGGGCGACGGGGCGCCGCGGCGGCCGCCGTCGGGCGCGTCCGGCGCGGAGCCCCGGCCCCCCGGGAGGGTCGAGCGGGCGGAGGGGGCGTCAGGCGGTGGGGTCACGGTCCAGGATGCGGCGCACGGCCGCGGTCACGTACTTGACCAGCACGTCGTACTCGACGTGCACGGATGCACCCTCCCGGAGCCGGGAGAGATTGGTGGTCGCCAGGGTGTGGGGGATGACGGCGAGGCGCACGAGGTCCCGGTCGACCTCCCCCACGGTCAGGCTCACGCCGTTGATCGCGATCGAGCCCCGCGGGACGACCCAATCGATCTCCCGCTCCGGGACGGAGACCGCAAGGTAACAGGTTTCCCCCCGGGGCACCAATTCGGCCACGGGGCGCACGGCGTCCACGTGGCCCTGCACGAAGTGCCCGCCGAGGGGCGCGCCCGCCGCGAGCGGCCGCTCCAGGTTCACGACGGCGCCGGCCGCCAGATCGCCGAACCGCGTGCGCGCGAGCGTGGCCGCGGTCACGTCCACCTCGAACCGGCCGTCGCCGGACCCGACGACGGTGAGACAGCAGCCGTCCACCGAGACGCTCGCGCCGGGCTCAAGCCCGGCCGTCCATCCCGGATGCGAGAACGCCAGGCGCCGCCCGCCCGCTCGCGGCGCGCTCTCCCGCAGCGCGCCGGTTCCCTCGACGAGCCCGGTGAACACGGCGCCGCTACCGGATCGCCGGGGGCGGGCCCGTCGCGACCGCGACTGCCGTTCCATCGCCCACGGATTGCGAGCCCGCGGCGACGAGGCCCGTGAGGACGCGGTCCGCGCCTGCGCGCGTCTCCCAGATCCCCGACAGGCCGGCCCCGCGGAACGGGACCCCGCCCGGGGGCGTCCACCGCAGCGACGCGGCGCCGCCCCCGCCCGGCGAGACGACGACGGTCAGGCGATCCACCAGGTTCGCCGCCAGCAGCGCGTCCGCGAGCGCGGGGCCGGCCTCGGCGAGCACGAGCGTCACGCCGCGCCGGCCGAGAAGGTCCAGCGCGGCGGCGAGGTCGAGCCCGGGCCCGCGGCGCGGGACGCGCGCGGTGTCGACGCCGGCGGCTTCGAGGCGGCGCGACGCGGCTGCGGGGGCGGACTCCGCGCCGATCACGAGCGGCGGCGGTCCGCCGGGATCCGGCGCGACGGCGCGGGCGGACGGCGGCACGTCGAACCCGGCGCTCAGCACGACGCGCCGCGGCTGCCACGGCACGAGCCCGGCCCCCGCCGCCTCACGGACCGTCAGGCGCGGGTCGTCCGCGCGCACCGTCGCGCCCCCGACCAGCACGGCGGACGCCGCGTGGCGCATCGCGTGGACGAGCCGCCGGGCCTCCGGCGAGGAGATCCCGGGAGGGAGACCGGGCCCGGGGTGCACGGTCCCGTCCTCCCGCATCGCGATCTTCAGGTGGACGAACGGCCTGCCGGTCGTGACCCACCGCGCGAAGCCTTCGACGAGCCGCGCGGCCGCCGCGGCGCCCTCGCCCTCGACGACCTCGACGCCGGCCGCGCGCTGGAGCTCGACGCCGCGGCCGGACACGCGCGGGTTCGGATCGCGGACCGCGATCGTGACGCGGCCGACCCCCGCCTCCAGGATCGCAGGCACGCACGGCCCGGTGCGGCCGTGGTGGACGCAGGGCTCGAGCGTGCAGACGAGCTCGGCCCCGCGGACGTCCGCGGACCGGCGGGCGGCGTCGGCGAGCGCCTCCCGTTCCGCGTGCGGGCGCCCCGGGGCCAGGTGGAAGCCCTCGCCGAGCACCCGTCCGCCGGGCTCCACCAGCACGGCCCCGACGTTCGGATTGGGCGATGCACGGCCCCCCGCGCGTCGGGCGAGCTCGAGCGCGCGGGCCATGGCGGGCCCCGCCGGCGCGTCCGGGCGGGCGCCGCCCGCCTCCTCCACCGCCGGTGCGACGCGGCCGACGGCCGCGTCGCGCCCGGCCGGC
>DATBJZ010000089.1:0-2460 GCA_036556125.1 Gemmatimonadota bacterium
GCATGGACAAGGCCGTGTTCAAGGCGGTGATGCAGGCCGCCGGCGTGCCCGTGACGCCGTTCCGGCTCGTGCACGTGGCGCGCGGCACGCCGCCGTCCCGTGCGCAGCTGGCGGGGCTCGGCGGGGAGCTGGGCTATCCCCTGTTCGTGAAGCCGAGCAACGGCGGGTCGAGCCTGGGCGTGACGAAGGTCAAGCGCGAGGAGGACCTCGAGCGGGCCGTCCGGGAGGCTGCGGACTACGATCCGCGGGTGCTGGTGGAGCGCGCGATCGCGGGACGCGAGCTCGAGTGCGCGGTGCTGGGGAACGACGCGCCCGAGGCTTCCGTCGTCGGCGAAGTGGTGCCCGGGCACGAGTTCTACGACTACGACGACAAGTACTTCGACGACAAGGCGCGCACGGTCGTCCCCGCCGACATCCCCGCGGCGAAGGCGGCGGAGGCGCGCGCGCTGGCGATCCGCGCGTTTCGCGCGATCGACGCGGCCGGGATGGCGCGCGTGGATTTCTTCCTCGAGGAGGGGAGCGGCAACCTCTACGTGAACGAGATCAACACCATCCCCGGCTTCACGCGCATCTCGATGTATCCCAAGCTCTGGGAGGCGTCCGGCGTGCCCTTCCCGCTCCTCCTGGACCGGCTTATACTGCTCGGTTTGCAGCGTGCGGAGGGGATGCGGGCCCGCAAACTCACGCCCTGAGGCGCCTTGGACCTCTCCGGACTGAACCCCGTTCTGATCGCGGCGGGTCTCGTCGCGCTCCTGCTCCTGATCCTGATGCTGCGCTTCGCGTTGCGGCCCGGGAAGGGAAGCGAGCCGCAGACGGGGCTGGGGCTGCCGGTGCAGCACGCGGGCCAGGCAGCGCACGGCGGCGACGGCGCTCCGTTCTCGTCCGCGGCCGAGCCGGTCGGCGGCCCGGGTCGGCAGGACGGCGCCCGCGTCGCGCTCGCGGAACCCGGCGGCGCGGGCGTGGCGTTCCGGACGTCGACGGGAACGCATCCGTCGCCCGACGAGTACTTCCCCGGGGTGGAGGCCGCGGCGCGCGCCGCGGAGTCCGGCTCGGCGGCGGGTGCGGCCGCGCTGGCGGAAGACATGGCGCGTGCGGGCGCCGGCGAGCGGACGGCCGAACCGGGCGGAGCCGCGGCGGTGGCGGCCCCGCGCCGCTCGCACGACGTGTGTCCGAAGTGCGGCGGCCGGTTCCTCGCGGGCGAGATGGAGGGGCCGACGCTGATGGTGGACGGCGTGGCGAGGGAGGACTTCCAGCCGCTCCTCTCCGCGAAGGAGTGCAGCGACTGCGGGTTCCTGGAATTCTACACGAAGCCCGTGCGGGGGTGATCGCGAGGGCAGCGATCCCGCGTACGCGACAATCATCGGGACGGACCGGCCGTCCCGTCAGGGTTCCCAACGAGGTGACGATTGGCGCTCTACCTGGACGTTCATCGCGGCGTGAAGGCCAGCATCGACGAACTCGCGAAGGCGCACGTCAGCGACCTCGAGGCTCAGGAGCGGTACGGCGTCAAGTACCTGAAGTACTGGTTCAACCAGGACGCGGGGACCGTCTTCTGCCTCGTCGAGGGTCCGAACCGGGACGCGTGCAACGCGGTGCACCGTGAGGCGCACGGTCTCGTCGCGGAGAAGCTGATCGACGTCGAGTCGCAGCTGCTCGAGGGATTCCTGGGAGGCAGCGGCGAGAGCCCGTTCGGCGCGGCGCTCTGGCCGGACGGGACGCTGGACGGAGGGTTGCGCACGATCGTGTTCACGGATCTGGTCGAGTCCACCGCGCTGACGCAGAAGCTGGGCGACCACGGCTTGATCCGGTTGCTCCGCCGGCACGACGAGATCATCCGCGACTCCGTGACCGCATTCGGCGGCCGCGAGGTGAAGCACACCGGCGACGGACTGATGGCGTCGTTCGTGTCGGCCTCGAAGGCGGTCGAGAGCGCGGCCACGATCCAGCGCCGGTTCGCGGATCACAACGCGGAGAACTCCGACCAGCCGATCCGCGTGCGGATCGGGATGAGCGCGGGCGAACCGGTGTCGGAGAAGCAGGACCTCTTCGGCGCCGCCGTTCAGATGGCGCGTCGGGTGTGCGACGTGGGGGGGGAGGGGTCGATCGTGACGTCCAGCGTCGTGCGCGATCTGTGTGTGGGGAAGCCGTGGGAGTTCGTCCCGCGCGGCGAGGTTCCCCTCAAGGGATTCGCCCAGCCCGTCCCTCTCTTCGACGTGCAGTGGACGGCCCGGGGGTAGGATCCCCGGCTTTCGTTGGCCCGTGGTGTAACTGGCAACACGCTTGACTCTGGATCAAGAGACTCCTGGTTCGACTCCAGGCGGGCCAACCAAAGCGTAAGATGAAGGGGCGGCGAGCTTTCGAGGCTCGCCGCCCCTTCGCGTTCTTGCGGCTACTTGGAGTGGCCACGGGTGCGGCCACTGGTCGGCGGTCGCTTCAAATCAGCGTGCCCTTCTGCGCCCG
>DATBJZ010000090.1:0-12332 GCA_036556125.1 Gemmatimonadota bacterium
TTCACCGACGCGTGCTGGCCGCCGCACCGGGGCGCGGGGTCGCGGCCGCCCTGCGCCGGGCCGACCGCGCGCGCGCGGACCTGCTGGCCCGCGCCGGCCAGCCGTCGGGCGCACGCACGGTGCTCGAGGGGCTGCTGCGGAGCGCCTCGAGAGTCGAGCGCCCCGCGCTCCTCGCCGAGCTGGCCGAGCTCGATACGCGCCTGGGCGAGCGGACGCGGGCCGCCGCGCGTCTCCGCCTGCTCATCGACCGGCACCCCGAGTCCGACGAGGCCCTGGCGCTCCTCGAGCCGCCGAGCTCGCCGGGGCTGCCGCTCCTGCGGCCGTCGGCGCTCGACAGCGCCGCCGTGCTCGCGGCGCGCGGGCGGCCGCGCGAGGCGGCGCAGGCGCTGACGCCCACCGCCGATCCGGCCCTGCTCGCGCGCCGGGCCGAGGTGCGGTTCCGCTCCGGGGACCTGGCCGCCGCCGCCCGCGACTACGAGGAGGCCATCGCGCGCGGCGGACCGGCGACCGCGCTGCGGATGGAGCTCGCGAAGACCTGGGCGCGTGCGGGGGAGACCTCCCGCGCGCGCGGCCTGTACCGCGCGCTGCTCGACGGCGAGCCGTCGGGCCGCCGCGCGTCGACCTTGACGTACCTGATCGCGGATCTCTTCCAGGAGGAAGGACTCGCCGACTCGGCGGCAGCCTGGTTTCGCCGGCTCGGCGAGCGCTGGCCGCGCGCGGACCTGGCGCCGCGCGGGCTGCTCCGTCTCGGCCACCTCGAGCTCGCGCGCGGACGCGCCGCGGCGGCCGAGGGCGCGTACCGGAGCTACCTCGCGCGCCATCCCGCGGGCGGGGACCGCCGCGAGGCGCGCTACTGGCTCGGGCGCGCGCTCGCGGAGTCCGGCCGGGAGGACGAGGCCAGCCGTCTCTTCGCGGAGCTCGCCACGCCCGCGGCCGACGACTGGTACGCGGCGCTCGCGCGCCATCGTCTCGCGCGGTCCGAGGCGGAGATCGAGACCGCCGTCTTCGGGCGCGCCGCGGATCCGGGCCGGAGGACGGCGGGCGCGGCCGCCGCCGACGCGGCGCGGTCGGCGAGCCTCGCCGCCGACACCGTCGTGCAGCCCGGCCCGGAAGCCGGCGCCCTGCGGCGCGCCCGCGCGCTCCTCCTGGCCGGCGACAGCGAGGGGGCGGCGCACGAGGTCGGCGCGGCCGCGGCGGCCGCGGGCGGCGACCCCCCCCCGCTGCGGCGGGTCGCGCGCTGGGCGCTCGCGCGGGGCTTCCCCGAGACGACGTTCCGGCTGGGCTCCGCGCTCGCGGCCGCGAATCCCGGCGACGCCGGGGCGGCCGCGCTCGCCCACGCCGCCGCCTACCCCGCGCTCGTGCTGCACGAGGCGGAGGAGCTGGAGCTCCCCGCGTCGCTGCTCTGGGCCGTCGCACGCCGGGAGTCGCGGTTCGACCCCGCCGCGCGCTCGCCGGTCGGCGCCACGGGGCTCCTCCAGCTGATGCCGGCCACGGCACGCGACGAAGCCGCGCGCGAGCGGCTGCCCACGTTCGACCCCGCCGACCTGCGGCGCCCCGAGCCGAACCTGCACCTGGGAGCCGCGCACCTGCGCCGGCTCCTGGACGGCGCGGGTGGCCGGTGGGAGGTGGCGCTCGCGGCGTACAACGCCGGCGCGCACGCCGCCGGGCGATGGACGGAGTTCCCCGAGTCGCGCACCCCGGAGGGCTTCGTGGAGCGGATTCCGTTCCGCGAGACCCGCGCGTACGTGAAGCTCGTGCTGGCCGCGCGCGCCCGTTACGAGGAGCTGCATGGCCGCTGAGATGCTGCCGGCGGCCGTCCGCGCCCTGCCCGCGCAGGGCCCGAGCACGATGCCCGCGACGCCGCCCATGCGCGTCGCGGTGTCGGGCCGGACGTGGGGATTGCTGCGAACGGTTCTCGCCGCCGCGGCGGCGGCCGGGCTGCTCGCGTCCACCGCTCCCCCCGCGGGGGCGCAGGGCAACACGGTGGGCGGCGAGGGGCCCTCCACGCTCGTGTACCCGCCGTACCGCCACACGTACGGGATCCACAAGGCGCGCACGCCGCACCTGCGGCTCTTCCTCGGAGACCGCACGGTGTTCGCGGACCCGCAGGGGCTCGCGGCCGTGAAGCTCGCCGAGCACGACGACCCGAAGATCAAGGGGGACGACTTCCAGCTCACCCTGTTCGGCCTCAACGCCGGACGCGGCGAGATCATCTACAACAGCTCCATGCAGACCCTCGCGATCTACGGGACGCACGGCTCGGGCGAGGGGCAGTTCGACCGCCCGCGCGGGATCGCCGCCGACGTGCACGGGCGCGTGTACGTCGCCGACACCGGGAACCGGCGGGTCGCGCGGCTGACGTGGAAGGACCGCCAGCTCCGCTGGTCCGGCACGGTGCCCGGGACGTTCGTCGAGCCGTGGGGCGTGGCCGCGGCGCCGGAGGGGGCGGAGGTCTTCGTCAGCGACCGGGCGGGCGGCCAGGTCTACCGCTGGACGCCGCCGCCGGCACGACCGGGCGCGGCGGGCGAGGAGACGCCGGACGGGGCAGCGCCGGCCGCCGAAGGGTCGCCGCCCGGCGGCGACGTCCCGACTCCCGTGTTCTCCGGCGGCATCGACCGCCCGACGGCGATCGCGGTGCTGGACCGCGACGAGCGCTGGCTCCACGGTCGCGAGGACGCGCTCTTCGTCGTGCACGGCGACGGCGCGACGCTCTCCAAGTTCGACGGCGAGGGCCGGCTGCTGGCGCGGGTCGAGGCGGCCGACCTCGAGCCGCCCCGCGCGCCGGCGGCGTTCGGCTGGATCGCGGCGGACTACTACGGGAACGTGTGGGTCACCGACGCGGCGAACGGCACGATCTGGAAGTTCGACCGCGAGCTCCGTTTCCTCACGCGCTGGGGCGAGACCGGAGACGGCGAGTACCAGCTCGACGAGCCCCGCGGCATCGCGATCTGGAAGCGTTTCGGGCAGGTGTTCGTCGCCGAGCGCCAGGGGGCACAGTACTTCTTCGTCGGCACCGACGTGCGCCTGCCGGACGACCGCGTGAGGGTGCGGGCGGCCGGACCGCCGGAGGCGCGGCGGTACGCGTTCGACGCGTTCTTCACCGACCCGACGGAGCTGACGCTCCGGTTCCTGGACGCGCGCGGCGCGGTCGTCGATTCGCTGACGCTCGAGGAGACCCTCGGGGGCGGCGCGGCGGAGGTCGCCTGGGAAGCGGATCCGGGGGCGCCGGACCTCGCCTCGCGCGCGGTCCGGATCGCGATCGAGCCGCGCCCCACCTACTCGAGCCGGCGCAGGTTCTTTCGCCGGATGGAGCGCGAGATCGCCTGGGACGCCGCGCCCCCGGCCGAGGCGTACGGCGCGAGCCCGCCGATCGGGGCCGTCGGCGCCGGCGCCGACCGGACTACGGCAGCGGAAGCTCGTCGTCCCTGATCGGGAGCGTCCGCCTCCCGGCCACCAGGCCGTTCTCCACCATCACCACGGCCGCCCCGTCGAGCACGCCGTAGGCCGCGTACGCCTCGGCCGCGTGGACGCCGACCGGCCACGGCGGAACGACGCCGCGCAACGCCTCGCGCGTGCGCTCGGGACCGGCGGCGGCGAGGATCAGGACCTTCGCCTCCGGCTCGTGCACCCGGGAGGCCCGGTAGCTGCGGATCAGGGCCAGCCACGGCTCCGCTCCCGAGCTCGCGGCGTCCGCGAAGATCAGCCGCACCGGGCCGGGTTCGGCCGCGCCCCGAAAGACGAGAGTCCCGCCGTCCAGCCCGAGCACGGTGAAGGACGGCGCCGGGCTCCCCGGCCGCGGCGAATGGGCGCGCGCCTCACGAGCCGCGCGCGCGGTCTCCGCCAGCAGCGTCGCACACCGGCGCGCGCGGATGTCGAGCTCGCGGTTCGCGCGCGCGAAGGCGTGAACCTTCCACGCCCCCGCTCCCGCCGCCGCGACGAGCAGCAGGCCCGTCGTCAGAGCGGCGCGGCCGACCATCGCGGCCCGGACGGGAGCCCCGACGCGGGCCCGGCGCCGGTCACCCCGCTGCCTCGAGGCCGCGCCGGAGGGCCAGCAGCACGCCCAGGCTCCCGACCACGACGTCGAAGACGCCCCACGCGAGGTCCATCCCGGTTCGCGGCTGGCGCCGGAGGTGCCCCACGCCCCAGGCCAGCACGAAGAACGGCATCACGTTCAGCAGGAAGAACGTCAGGGCCCGTTCCGCGAGTTCCATCTCCGCCTGCCTCCCGTGTTCAGCAGCCCTCGCCCGCCTTGGCGCAGCCGTAGTCGGCGGGGGCGTCGTGTCCCCAGAAGGTGTTCCTGAACCACCGGCTGCCGGCGAGCAGGCACGCCGCGCAGGTGGGCGTGCGCGCCCAGTTGAAGCGCAGGCCCCCGGCGCACGCGCTGACGCAACCCGCGACCACGAGCTCCGGCTGGGCGCGCGCCTCGCGGACGCCCAGGCCGGCGCTGAAGAGGAGGAAGAGCGCGAGCGCCGCCCATCCCGCGGGCAGCCCGAGCCGGGACCAGGATCGCGCCGTCCGCCGCGCGGAGGACCCCGCGGTCCGCGGCAACCGTCGGCGAAGCGCCCACAGCTGGAATGTGGTCATGATGCCACCCCGTGTGCGTGCGGGCGATCGTGCGCTTACAGGAAGCGTGCCGGTCCGGAGCGAACCGGCGACCGCGACGGCGGGCGCAGGGCGGAGGTGCGATCCCCGTCGCCTGCGCCGGGGCGGCGCCGCACTCCGGAGCGCGCGCGCCGCTCCCGATCGAGCGCCGCCGCTGCGGTCGGGAATTCGCGGTTGACCATCGCCGAGCGGCAGGTCGGCCGGCCACGGAGCCCCGTCACGCGGCCAGCACGGAACGCGGCGGACGCCGACGGGGCGGCCGGGGCCGGCGTGATGCCCGGGGTCCGCGGCGCGAGGGTCGCCCTTCGCCGGCCGCCGACGACGTCGTGCGGCGAAACGTCCGCACGATCGCCGAGCTCGAGGAATCCGCCCGCCGGCAGCGCACCCCGAGCCAGCGAATCGCCGACGCGATCACGGCCGCCGCGGGCAACCCGCTCTTCGCCTGCGGGCACGGGCTCGTCTTCGCGCTCTGGATCGCCGTCAACCTGCTTCCGATCCCCGCCTGCGGTTCGACCCCTTTCCGTTCGGGCTCCTCACGATGGTCGGATCGATCGAGGCGCTGTTCCTGGCGATCTTCATCCGATCTCCCAGAACCGCGCGGCGCGGATGGCCGAGCGGCGCCACCACCTTGACCTGCAGATCTCGATGCTCTCCGAGGAGGAGGTCACGTGAAGCTCCTGGAGATGGTGGAGGCGATCCACGCGCGCACGTGCGGACCGGAGCCGGACCAGGAGGTCGAGGCGCTCAAGGAGGCCACGCGGCCGGAGCGCGTGATCGAGCACATCGAGCACTACGTGGAGGAAGCGCCTTCCGCGGCCGGGATCGAGCGGGTGCGGGAGGACCGCGCGAGCCGCTAGGCGCCCGCCCCGCCCGTTTGACCCCCGCCCGCGGGCGCGGTGAGATTGGCCGGATGCCCAGCAGCTCCACGCCGCGGTCTCGCCGGCCGTCCGCCCCTCGTCGCCGGGACGCGGCCGACCTCGACCTGCCGTTCCCCGGTTCGCCCGACGCCGGCGTCGCCGCCGTGAGCCCGGAGGCCACGGCGACGCAGGCGGACCCGGCGCCCACGACGGCGCGGGCCGGCCCGGAGTCCACCGGAGTCGCCGCGTCCGAGGCGGCCGCTGCGCGCCCGACCCTCTACCTGATCGACGGCTACGCGCTGATCTACCGCGCGTTCTTCGCCTTCCTGAAGAACCCGCTCCGCACCGCCAGCGGCGAGGACACGAGCGCCCCCTACGGGATGGCGACGTTCCTGCTCAAGCTCCTCGACGACTACCGCCCCGACTACCTGGCGGTCGTCCTCGACTCCGCCGAGCGAACCGCCCGCCACGACTTGTACGCGGAGTACAAGGCGACGCGCCAGAAGATGCCCGACGAGCTCCGGAGCCAGATCGGACGCGTCCGCCAGATCTTCGACGCCTTCAGGATCCCCGTCATCGAGAAGGAGGGGTTCGAGGCCGACGACGTCATGGGCGCGCTCGCGGCGCGCGCGGCGCGCGAGGGCTTCGACGCGGTGCTCGTGACCGGCGACAAGGACTTCTGGCAGCTGATCGACGAGCACGTGCGCATCCTGAACCCGGGCCGCGGCGGAATGGCGCAGGTCGAGGAGGAGGTGATCGACCTGCGCAACGCCGCCGAGAAGTTCGGCGTGCCCCCCGCGCAGGTGCCCGACGTGCTGGCCCTCGTGGGGGACACGTCGGACAACATCCCGGGCGTCCCGGGGGTCGGGCCGAAGACCGCGCTCCGGCTCATCGCCGAATTCGGATCGGTGGAGGGCGTGTACCGCAACCTCGAGCGGGTGACGCCCGAGCGGCTGCGCGCGAGCCTCGCGGAGAACCGCACCCGGGCGCTCCTCTCGCGGCAGCTCGTGGCGATTCCTACCGACCTCGACGTGCCGTGCGAGCTCGAGGCGCTCCGGCTCCGCGAGCCCGACCGCGAGGCGGTCGTGCGGCTCTTCCGCGAGCTCGAGTTCCATCGTTATCTCGACCGCTTCACGACGCGCAGCGCGGCGGTGTCCGAGACGCGCTACGCGGTCGCGGCCGACGCCGACGAGGTCGGGCGGGCGGTCGCCGCCGCGCGCGAGCGGCGCGTGGCGAGCGTCGCCCTCCTCACCGAGGGGGCCACGGTCAGCCGCGGCGTGCTCGTGGGGCTGGCGCTGGCGTCGGAGAGCGGCGCGGCGCTGTACGTGCCGCTCGGACACGTCGGGGGCCCCGCGCCGGACCGCGCCGCCGCCTTCGAGGCGCTGCGGCCGCTCCTCGCCGATCCGGCGGTGGAGAAGGTCTCGGGGGACTGGAAGGCGGACCTGCTCGTGCTCGAGCGCGAGGGACTGGCCGTCGCCGATCCGCTGTTCGACGTGGGCCTCGCGTCGTACGTGCTGAACCCCGGCCGGCGGGCGCACACCGTCGAGGCGCTCGCGCTCGAGCTTTGGGACCACCGCGTCAGGCGCGTGGAGGACGTCGCCCTCGACGGCAAGCGGCGCCTGCCGCTCCCGGACCTCGCCCCCGAGGTGCTGCGCGACGTGGCGGGGGAGCACGCGGACCTCGCGGTGCGCCTGCGCGCGCGGCTCTCCGAGGACCTCGCCGCCCGCGACCAGATGCGCCTGTTCCGGGAGCTGGAGCTCCCGCTGGTGCGCGTGCTGGTCGAGATGGAGCGGCACGGCGTCGCGATCGACGTCGGGTTCTTCCGCGCGCAGTCGCGGGCGATGACCGCGGAGCTCGAGCGGCTGGAGCGCGCGATCCACTCGGAGGCCGGCGAGGAGTTCAACGTCGCCTCCACGCGCCAGCTCCAGGGCATCCTGTTCGACAAGCTCGGCCTGCCGGTCCGCAAGCGCACGAAGACGGGGCCGTCGACCGACGTCTCGGTGCTGGAGAAGCTCGCCGCGGAGGGATGGACGATCCCGCGGCTGATGATCGAGCAGCGCGAGCTGGCGAAGCTGCAGGGCACGTACGTGGACGCGCTCCCGGTGCTCGTGAACCCCGACACGGGACGGCTCCACACCTCCTTCAACCAGACCGTCGCCACGACGGGCCGGCTCTCGAGCTCCAACCCCAACCTCCAGAACGTCCCGGTGCGGACCGACGTGGGACGCGAGCTGCGCAAGGGCTTCGTCGCGCCGCCCGGCCGCCTGCTCGTCTCCGCGGACTACTCGCAGATCGAGCTGCGCCTGGTCGCGCACCTCTCACGCGACGAGAACCTCCTGGAAGCCTTCCGCCAGGGCGTGGACGTGCACCGGCGCACGGCCGCGCTGGTGCTCGGGATCTCCCAGGAGGACGTCACGTTCGAGCAGCGGAGCGTGGCCAAGATGGTGAACTTCGGGCTCATCTACGGGATGAGCCCGTTCGGGCTGGCGGACCGCCTCGGCATCGAGAAGGACGTCGCGGCCGCGTTCATCCGCGACTACTTCGCCGTCTTCCCGGGCGTGCGCCGCTACCAGGAGGAGGCCGTGGCGCAGGCGCAGGAGCTGGGGTTCGTCTCGACGCTCCTGGGCCGCCGCCGGTACCTGCCCGAGATCCGCAGCCGCAACTTCTCGGTGCGCGAGTTCGCCAAGCGCACGGCCATCAACTCACCGATCCAGGGCACGGCCGCCGACCTCATCAAGCTCGCGATGATCGCGATCGGCCGCAGGCTGCGCGGCGACGAGGGGCCGCCGCTGCGCAGCCGGATGATCCTGCAGGTGCACGACGAGCTCCTGTTCGAGGCGCCCGAGGACGAGGTCGAGGGGCTGTCCGCCGAGGTCCGGATCCGGATGGAAGGGGCGATCCGCCTCGACGTGCCGGTCGTCGTGGACGTCGGGGTGGGCCGCAGCTGGTACGACGCGAAGCGCTGAGCGCGGCGCGAACGCGGGAATGCGCCGCCGCAAGGTGTCAAGCGCGTGTTTGCGCCGTTTCGGTGTTCCATCGGTGCACGTCCCAAAATCGGAGTTGCCGACTCCGGAACCCCCCCGTAGCGTGTCGTGTAGCAAGGTCGTTCACCGTTCCCCGATCAAGCCCCTAGGAGGTGGTTCGATGAGGATGCTGGTCCTGATTCCACTCGTGGCTGCCCTGGCGTTCGTGCCGGGTTGCGACGACGATGACGACGGCACGGGCCCGAGCACGACCAGCACGACGAGTACCTCCACGTCGACGAGCGGCACGGGCACGACCGGGACGACGAGCTCCAGCACGGCCACGTCGTCGTCCACGACGTCCTCGAGCACCTCGACGTCCTAGCGCGCAGCGACGGGGGGGCGGCCGGGCGGGTGCGGGCGTGATGCGCGCCCGCGCCTTCCCGGGCCTCGCCGTCCCCGTCCTCGCGCTTCTCGCAGCTCTCGCAGGACCTCTCCCCCCCGGCGGCCGCGCGACCGCGCAGTCCATCGATCTCGACGTCCGGCTGGTCGTCCGCCCCCACCCGGGGCGGGTCGAGCTGTCGTGCGTCGTGTCGAACCGGGGCTCCGTGCCCGCCTACGACGTCGCGGCGGAGCTCTACGGCGATCCGCCGGACGTCCGTCCGGCGGCGGGGGCTCTCGCCCCCGGCGATTCGGCCGTGGTGACGTGGGAGCGGTCCCCGGACGTGTGGCGGGGGGCGATGCGCCAGGTGGCGGCCGTGCGCGTCCGGTACCGCGACGCGTCGGACGTGTGGGCCGGCGCCGTCGTCGCCTCCGGCGCGCCCGTTCACGCCCGGGTCCGCGGCGCGCGCTGGCCGTACGACTCCGAGGTCGCGCTGCGATGGTCCGAGGGAGAGCTCGGACGCTCGGGCACCGTGGTGTGGTGGGGTCCGGCCGAGTTCGAGGTCCGCGGACCCCCGGCGTGGCGGGCGGACGGTGACAGCGTCGCCGTGACCGGACGCGTGGACGCGACCGTGGACATCACGGGCTGGCGGACGTCGGTGTTCGCGCTGCTCTTCCCCGGGGACGGCCGGGCCGGCGCCGCCGTGCGGGTCCCCGTGGACGCCCGCTCGATGCGCGCCCTCTGGCGTCCCGACGTCCCGCTCCTGGGTGGCTGGACGGCGGCGGTGCTTCTGGGCTGGGCGGGGCTCGGGCTGATCGCCCGCGGACGGGGGGGGAGACGCCCGCGCGCGTCGGGAGGCGGCGACGGGGTGGAGGCCGCCGGGATGCTGCGGACGCTGCCGGGCACGACCCTCGTGCTCGTGCTCGGTCTCGTCGCGCTGACCCTCGTGCCGCCGGGCCTCGTGGCCCTCCGGACCACACCCGCGGGCGGCGACTACGCGAGCCACATCGTGGCGCTCGACTATCTCGCGCGGGAGCTCCTGCCGAGCGGCAGCGTGGTGGGCTGGAGCCAGGAGCAGTACGGCGGCTTCCCGGTCTTCCTCTTCTACTTCCCGCTCGTGTTCCTGCTGGCCGCCGGCGTCGCCGTCGCCGTCCCGCTCACGGTCGCGATGAAGCTCGCCTCGCTGGCCGGCCCCGCGCTCCTGCCCGCGGCCTGGTTCCTGGCCCTGCGCTGGCTCGGCGCGCCGCCCGCGGCGTCCTGGCTCGGGGCCGCCGCCAGCCTGCCGTTCCTGCTCCTGGAGGAGCAGACCGTGTTCGGGGGGAACCTGGCGAGCACGCTGGCCGGGGAATTCGCGTACGGTCTGGGCTATCCGCTGGCGTGGCTCGCGATGGCCGCCGCGTGGCGCACGCGCGACGCGCCCCGCGGCTGGTGGCCGGTCCCGGTGCTCCTCGCGCTCACCGGGCTCGCGCACGGCTACACCCTCGTGGCCGCCGCGGTCGGGGTCGGGCTCCTCGTGCTCGATCCCGCGACCTGGCGCAGCCGCGCGTGGACCGTGGCCCGGGCGGGGATCCTGGCGTTCGGTCTGCTGGCGTGGTGGCTGGTGCCGCTGCTGGCGAATGCGCCGTGGGTGAACTCGTTCCGGGAGCGGTGGGTGCTCGGGTCGTTCGCGGAGTTCCTCGCGCCGGTTCTCTGGCCGGCCGTCGCGGTGGTCGCGTTCGGTCTGCTGCGGCGCGCCCCCGCGCCGCTCCTCGGACGGCGCGGCGCGGGCGGCCAGGGTCCCCGCCGCATCGCGCCCCGGACCGACGGCGCCCTCGCCGAGTCCCCCCCGGCGACCGATCCGCAGGGGAGCGCCCGTCGGCGCGTGGAGCCGGCCGAGCGCTGGCTGCTCGCGTTCTGCGCCGCGATGCTTGCGCTGTGGGTGCTCGGGTACAGCCTCGGCGTCGTGGACGTGCGGTTCCTCCCGTTCCTCCACGGCGGGCTCCTCCTCCTCGCCGCGTGGGAGGCGGGGCGCTGGATCGAGGCGGCGGGCGGGCTCCCGCGGCGGCGCGGGAGGATCGCCCCCGCGGCGCTGAAGCCGGGCCTCGTCGCCGCGGCCATCGTGGCCGTCGCCGTGCACGCGGTGGCGCAGGTGGACGTCCTGCCGGCGTGGGTCCGGTGGAACTTCTCGGGGATGGAGCGGATGACGCGGTGGCCGGACTACCGGGGCGCCATGGAGGCGATCGCGGGCGACGTGGGGCAGCCGCGGGTCGCGTGGGAGCACCACCCGGAGCACAACGCCGCCGGAACCATCCGCGCCTTCGAGCTGCTGCCGTACTTCTCGGGGCGGGCGACGCTGGAGGGCCTCTACCTCCAGAGCGCGCCGCTCGCGCCCGCCGTCTTCTACGTCCAGTCGGAGACCAGCCTCAAGCCGTCCTGTCCGCTGACGGCCTACGAGTGCAGGACCTTCGATCCCGAGGCGGCCCTGCCGCACCTCCGGCTGCTCGGCGCGGGCTCGATGATCGCCTACACGGACTCGCTGAAGGCCGCGCTCGGCCGGCTGCCCGGCGTGCAGGAGCGGGCGCGGTCGGGCGTGTACACGGTCTTCGACCTGCCGCCGGTGGAGCTGGTGGAGCCCGCGCGTTACCGCCCGGTGCAGGACGCCGCGCCGGAGTGGCGGAGGGAGGCCTACGACTGGCTGCGGGCCTCGACCGACCTGGACGTGCCGCTCGTGCTCGCCGCCGGCGCCGCGGGTGACCGGGCTCGGCCCGCCACGCGGGACGGGCAGGCCGCGGACGCCGCGGCGCCGGCGCGCGCCCGCGTGGACCGCTACCGTCCGGGCGCCCTGCCCCGCGAGCCGTACGGGTCCCTGCCGGAGGTGAGCTACGAGGTTCATCCGCGCGACGTCAGGATCCGCACCTCGAGGCCCGGACACCCGCTGCTCGTGAAGGTGGCGTACCACCCCGGCTGGCGCGCGTCGGACGGCTCGCCGGTCGAGCTCGCGGCGCCGGGGATGATGCTGGTCACGCCGCGCTCGACGTCGCTCCTCCTCGAATGGGGCACCGGCGGCGCCGGCGTCGCGGGCAAGGCGCTCACCGCCGGCACGCTCCTGCTCTTCGGGCTCTGGGGTCTGCGGCGGCGCGCGCCGGCGTGGCGCCCGCCGGAGGGCGGCGTGCGCGAGGGGCGGGTCGTCGTCGCCCTGCTCCTCGCGGGTGCGGCCGCCGCCGGCGCCGCCGCGCTGCTCCGACACCCCCGCCTGGACTACGCGGCTCTGCTCGCCGAGGGGCGCGCGGCCCTGGCGGACGGCCGCTTCGCCGAGGCGGAGGGCGCCTTCCGCCGGATGCTCGCGGGCGAGACGGCGCACCCTCTCCGCGACGACGCCGCCTTCTACCTCGCGCTCACGCCGACGGAGGCCGGCCGCGTGGAGGAGGCGAGGACGCGCTGGGAGGACTTTCTGGAGACCGTGCCGGTCTCGACCTACCGGACCGAGGCGCTCCTGCGGCTGGCGCGCCTCTACGAGGCGGGCGGGGAGCCGGAACGCGCGGCGCGCGC
>DATBJZ010000091.1:0-12376 GCA_036556125.1 Gemmatimonadota bacterium
CGCTCGACATCAGCGGAAGCATGAGCTCGGTGGGTCACGTCTCCTTCGACCACGCCCCCAGCGAGAACTACGACGCCGAGGATCCGCTCTCGAGCTTCCACTTCACGCCCGAGGAGGTGCTGGGCGTCCTCCCCGGCGAACTGGACGTCTACAAGAAGAGCGCGTCCCAGGTCCCCGACTTCACCAACCTGACTGGCGTCAACTACGTCGTCTCGGGCTCGGTGCCGAGCAAGATCTCGGGGTCGGGAATCCTCATCGTCCACAACCCGAACTACGACGCCCGCAAGAACGACTGCGCGGCGTTCCCCGGGAGCTGCATCTCCGGCTACGACAGCAATCCCTCGAACCAGCCCATGACGGTTCAGATCAACGCGAACGGCACGTTTAAGGGCATCATCATCGTGGACAAGCTGATCCGCCTGAACGGCAACTTCACGATGTACGGCGCGCTGGTCTCGCTCACCACGCAACAGGTGAACATCCCGGCGAACGGGAGCGGGAGCCTCAAGTGGAGCTGCGACACCGTGACCGACGCTCTCGAGCAGGCGACGGCCTACGGCATCCGCCTCTCGTGGGAGCACCGCGTCCTGTGACGGCGGCCGGCGTCATGGCCGTCGAGTCGGAGGCTGCGTGCGTGAGCCTCCCGCAGCCTGCGCCGGAGCACCCGGCGTGGCCATCGGTGTCGCAAACCCGGACGGCGTTCTTGACAAGCCGCGAGGCCCCGTTTACCGTCGCGGCTCAAGTCGTTTCTCAAGCGACGGCGCAAAGCGGAGCCCTGCCTTGATTTTGAAGCGCTCGAAGTCCCGCGTGGCCGTGGACATCGGCAGCGGCGTCCTCAAGGTCGTCGAGGTGGACCACGCTGCGTCCCCCCGCCGCGTGGTCAGGCTCGGCGCGACGCCCCTGCCCGAGGGGGCGATCGTCGACGGCGAGGTGATGGACCACGGCGCCGTCGTCTCCGCCCTGCGGTCCCTCTGGGGGGCCCTGGGCATCTCCGAGCGCCACGTGAGCACCGCCGTCTCGGGCCGCGACGTGATCGTCAAGAAGATCACGATGGACCGGATGAAGGAGCAGGAGGCGCGGGAGGTGATCCGCTGGGAGGCCGAGCAGCACGTGCCCTTCGACATGGAGAGCGTCAACCTCGACTTCCAGATCCTCGACCCCGAGGGCGACGGCCTCGAGATGAGCGTCCTCCTGGTCGCGGCCAAGCGCGAGCTGGTGGAGGCGCGGAGCGCGCTGCTCCAGGACGCCGGGCTCCAGCCCCAGCGCATCGACGTCGATGCGTTCGCGGTGCAGAACGCGTTCGAGGCCAACTACGAGCCTGCGCCGGACGCCGTCTACGCCCTCGTGAACGTCGGCCACGAGATCACCAACGTGAACCTGGTCCACGGCTCCGAGCCGATCCTCACGCGCGACCTGCCGGTAGGCGCCAGCCGCTTCGTGGATGCGCTCCAGAAGAACCTCGGGCTCAGCCGCGAGGAGGCCGTGGGCACGCTCCGGGGCGACGCTCCGGCCGGACCACCTCCCGAGCAGGTCCGGGCGACGCTGGCCGAAGTCGGACAGGAGATCACGGCCGGCGTGGACCGGGCGCGAGCCTTCCTCTCGAGCGGCACGGGCGCGGCGATCGAGGGCTCCCTGCGCGCGGTCTACCTGAGCGGCGGCTGCGCCTCCGTGCCCGGGCTGTCGGACGGCCTCGCACGGTCCCTCGCGGTGCCGGTCGAGCCCCTGGACCCGTTCCGTCGGATCGCCGTGGACGACGCGGTCCTCGGCCCCGACGAGCGCCGCGAGATGGCGCCGCTGCTGGCTCTGGCGGTCGGCCTGGCGCTCGAGGACTAGCCGGGCCGCCCGCGGCGGGCGGCCTTCCGGACCGGGGCGGAGCGGACCGCCCGCCCCTCCCGGTCCGGATCACTGACCGGAAATCGCGCACGGGACTTGCAAGCCGCCCCCGCGACGTCCTTTTGCGGGCCGGGAGCGGCCCCCCTGCGCCGGGGAATGCGGCGGGGCAGGGACAACGCAACGTCCAGAGGGAGAAGCGGCCGACCCCGCACGGGTCGCGGCCCGGGACCGGCCCCTGCGGGGGGCGCCCCGCCGCCGACGGCCGGGGCCGTGCCGCTCAGCGCGCGATGGTCCGGATCAACCTGCTCGCCCAGCCGGAGAAGAAGAAACGGGCCGGACTCCCCTCGGGGATCTCCGCCCCTCGCATCTCCGTACCCTCCGGCTCGTCCCTGCCGGTCCTCGGCGGCGTGCTGATGGTGGTCCTGCTGAGCGGGGCCGTCTTCCTGTGGGTCAGGCAGAACGGGCGCGTGGGCGAGCTCGAGGAACGGATCGACGTGGCCCGCCAGGACTCCACGCGCTACTCGCGCGCGATCACCAAGATCCGCGAGATCGAGACGACGCGGTCGGCGGTCGTCGCCCGCATCGAGGCCATCCAGTCGGTGGATCAGGGCCGCTTCCGGGTGGCCCACCTGCTGGAGGAGCTCTCCCGCACCCTGCCGCCCGACACCTGGCTCACATCCGTGGTCCGCAAGGAGGAGGGCGGGGAGGGACGCCTCGAGATCACGGGCGTCACGTACTCCAACCTCACGCTCACCCAGTTCATGACGGGCCTCGAGGCGTCGCCGTACCTCGAGGGCGTGGGGCTCATCGGCTCGAACCGGTCGGTCGTGGACGGCGTGGACGTCACCTCGTTCGCGCTCGTCGCCCGGCACTCCCAACCCGCCACCCGCTAGGCCGGAGAACCCACCCGATGCCGCGTCACGTCCTTCCCGCGCTCGCGCTCGCCGCGCTGCTCGCCGGCGCCTGCGACTTCCTCGAGTCTCCCGGCGAGGTCCAGAACTCGCGGAACAACGCCTTCGTCGAGGCCCAGGTCTTCGTCTCGCGCGCCGACCGCACGCCGGTCCAGGGCGTGATCATGATCGTCGAGTCCGATCCCGATTCCGAGCGGCCGTTCCAGGGGCCCGACCAGTCCTTCGTGAGCGACGACAGCGGCTTCATCCGCGCCGAGGTCTTCCCCGGCCGCGACCTCGAGGAGCAGCAGGGCGAGGTGCCCACCGACCCCTTCGACGTGCCTCCGCTGCTCTTCTTCGGCGACGCCTGCGTGCACTTCCTCCACGACGGGGACTTCTTCTCGTTCAGCTGCGGGGTGACGCTCGGCGCCGGCGAGGTCCTGAACCTGGGGATCTTCTTCGCCGAGGACTTCGGGGCGCTCCCGCCGGAGGAGGGCGCGTGACCGTCCGCGCCGTGCGCGTCTCCGGGGACGCCGCGTGAACTTCCGCGATCCGCAGACCCAGAAGGGACTGCTCGCCGGGATCGTCGTGCTCGGCCTGGCGTACGCCTTCCACGAATACCTCTACAAGCCGAGGGAGATCGAGATCGGCGAGCTCGAGACGCAGGCGACGCGGCTCGAGAGCTACAACACGCAGGCGAAGCAGGCCGCCCAGGGGAACCGCGTCGCGACGCTCGAGGAAGAGAGCGTCGGCTTCGTTCGGCGGCTCGAGGCGTTCGAGGAGCTGATCCCCACCACGGAGCAGGTCCCCGACGTCCTCGCGCAGGTCGCCACGGCCGCCCTCGAGTCCGACGTGGACCTCCTGAGCTTCACGCCGCTGCCGGCCGAGCCGGGGAGCTTCTACACGGAGCAGTTCTACGAGGTCGAGGTGCGCGGCGGCTACCACGCCCTGGGCGAGTTCGTGACGCGCGTGGCGAACCTGCCGCGCATCGTGAAGCCGGCCCTGGTCGAGGTGCTCGGCGAGCGCGTGGAGGCACGGAACGCGGCCCGGAGCCTCACGCCCCTGGATCCCGTGACGATGGTGCGCGCCAAGCTCCAGCTCTCGACCTACGTGCTGCCCGGCGGCGAGGCCCGCGTCGCCGGCGCCGACTCCGCGGGGGTGGTCTCGGTTCCGCCCGCGGCGGACCCGCTGGGCGCCGCGCCCGTTCCTCCGGCCGCGCCGCCCGCCCGGGCCCCGGGGGGGCTCGCGCCCGGCGTCGCGCCGGGGGTCGCGCCGCTCCCGGACGCCGCCGCGACCCCGTCCGCGGCCGCTGGCGAGACGCCGGCGGCCGGCGCGCCCGGCGGCGGCGTCACGGCTCCCTCGCCCGTGCTCGGCCTCCCCGCCGCCGGGAGCGACGCGGCAGCCGCACAGGCCGCGGCGGCCCACGCCGCCGCCGCCGGCGTTCAGGTCCAGGTCGTCCCGGCGCCGGACGTGGTCCCCGGAGCCGCCGCGCCGATGCGGGCCGACCCCGGGGCGCTGCCGACTCCCGGTCAGCGCTCGGAGCCGGGCGCCGACGCGTCGGCTCCGGGCGCGCTGCCGGCGCTCGGGACGGAGGACCGGCCGTGAGCGTGCGACCGCCGGTCGTCGTGCCCGCCGCGACGCTCGCGGCGGTGCCGGTCCTGGTCCTCGCGCTGCGTCTCCTGGCCGGGCCGACCGTGCAGGAGTCGCCGGGCGCCGAGGTCACGCAGGCCGCGCCGGCGTCACGCGCGCCGGTCGGCTCCGCGAAGGTGGCCGCAGCGGGTTCTCGCGACGCGGGTTCCCCGGTCGCCGCGGGCCTCGGCGCCGGGTTCGTCCACGGCTTCCCCGCGTCCGCCGCCGGCGGCCTGGCCGGCACGTTCGCCGCCGCCCCGGCCCCCGCTCGGGACGACCACGCGCCGGCCGGCCCGGAGCTCGCGGCTGCACCGCTCCGCGGGGTGCAGGACGCCCCGCCCCCCGCTTCGGCCGGGACCCCGCTGCCGGCGTCCGCCGACTCGACCGGGCCCGCGGCCGGTGGGACCGCCGCGGCCGACTCGGCCCGCGCGGCGGCGCTCGCCGGTCCGGTCGACCCCGCCGCCGGGCTCACGTACGAGCGGGAGTTCTTCTGGTACGAAGGCGCCGGCCGCCGCGATCCCTTCCAGCCGCTGCTGGACCTCGACCTCCGCGACGAGGGGCCGCGCTTCGACACGCTCGTCCTGACCGGGATCTTCGTCGGCGACGGCGGACCGGGGATGGTCGTCGTCGAGGACGAAACGCGGAAAGGCTACTTCCTGAAGCCCGGCGACCGCGTCGGCCGGGCGAGCCTCGTCGAGATCCGCCCCGACCACGCGGTCTTCGACGTCCACGACTTCGGCGTGTCGCGCCGCGACACCCTCAGGCTCCAGCGTCCGGAGGATTCACGATGACGAGGCCCGCGCTCGTGCTGCCGCTGCTCGCGATCCTGCTCGGCGCCGCGCCGGAGGCCGCCGGGCGGAGCGCGCAGGTCGAGATCTACAACGTGCGGGTGCGTCCCGCGCCCGGCGCCACGCACGTCGTCATCGAGACGACCGGCGACGTGGACTACCGCGACGTGCTGGCCCGGGACCCGGACCGGCTCACCGTGGACGTCCTCGGCGCGCGGCTCGCCACGCCGACGGCGGGCGCGCTCGTGAACCGCGGCGGCGTGCGCGAGATCGAGCTGAGCCAGTCCGCGAACGAGGTCGTCCGCCTCGTGGTGCGCTTCGAGGACGTGGACGAGTACTCGGTGTTCGAGGAGGGCAACGACCTGGTGATCGCGGTCGGCAACCCGGCAGGGGACTTCGAGGAGTTCGACCTCGCCTCGGCCGGGGGCGACGCGGCGGTCGCGGCGCTCGACGCCGCCCCAGCCGCGGAGCCGGCAGGCGTCCCGCAGGCGCGGCCCGCGTCCGAGCCCGCGGTCGGACCCTCCCCCGGCGCCTTCACCGTCGCGTCCACGCGCCGATCCGGCGGCGCCGGTCCCGCGGCCGTCCCCCCGACGGCGCCGCTCGACGAGGACCCGCTGCCCCAGGTGGACGGCGCGCCGATCAGCGTGGACTTCCAGGACGCCGACATCGAGACCGTGATCCGCTCGTTCGCGGAGTTCGGCGGCGTCTCGATCGTCGCCGGCGCCCAGGTCACGGGCACGATCACCGCGACGATCCACGACATGCCCTGGGACCAGGCGCTGGTCTCGATCATGCGCGCCAACGGCTACGAGGTGGCGTGGGAGAACGGCATCCTGCGCATCGACTCGATCGCGAACCTCCGCGCGGTCGAGCAGCTGCAGGAGCTGGAGACGCGGGTCATCCACCTGAGCTTCGTCTCGGCGCGCGACGTCGTGCAGACGGTGGACAAGTTCCGCTCGACGCGCGGCGCGGTCACCGCCGACGCGAAGACCAACACCGTGATCGTGACCGACGTGCCCGGGCGGGTGCGCCAGGTCGTCGGGGTCATCGACCAGCTCGACGTGCAGACGCGGCAGGTCACGATCAAGGCCAAGATCGTGTTCGTGAACAAGACCGACCTCGAGCAGTTCGGCATCACCTGGCGCGCCGAGAACCTCCGCAACCCGCTCGTCGACACCCACATCCTGGCGAACACCGACGGCGCCGCCTTCGCCGATCCGTTCCTGACGCTGTCGGTGGCCACGGTGGCCTCCGGCGTGACCGTGGGCGCCCTGCTCCACGCGCTCGAGCAGCAGCAGATCGCCGACGTCCAGGCCGAGCCCCAGACGACCGTGCTCAACAACCTGCCCGCCGAGATCTTCGTGGGCGAGCGGACGCCGATCCGCGTGCTCGACATCGGCGCCGACGAGGCGCAGGCCACGGCCACGGTCGAGCTCATCGAGACCGGCATCATCCTGGACGTGACGCCGCACATCACGCCGACCGGGGAGGTCCTCATGGAGCTCCACGCCGAGCGCAGCGGCGTGGCGGTGAACGACCCGGCCGTGGGCGTGACCTTCAACACCCAGCGCGCCCGCACGCAGATCCTGGTGGACGACGGCGAGACCGCGGTCATCGGCGGCCTGACCGTGCAGGACGTCTCGCGCACGCGCACGGGGATCCCGCTCCTGATGGACATCCCGGTGATCGGCGGGCTCTTCTCGCGCCGCGAGGAGCGGACCGAGAAGCGCGACCTGCTGATCTTCGTCACGCCCTACATCGTACCGCTCGAGGAGAAGCCGCCGGTCGAGGTCGTGGCCTGCCTCGAGTCGCAGGACTGGTACCGCACGGACGTCCCCGTCCTCCACAACGGGGTGCGCTGGATCAAGTTCGGCGAGCCGCGCCGGCTCTCGCCGGACCAGCTGTACGTGGTGGGCAACTTCCGCGGGATCCCGATCTGGGCCGCGCCCGACACCGTGCAGGAGGAGATCTACCTGCCCGTGTGCTTCGGCGACGGCGTCTACCAGGTCTACCGGCGGGAGGCCGACGTGCGGGGGACGACCGGCTAGGGCCAGCGGCCCGGCGGACGCCGGGCGCCGCACCGCCTCCGCGCGCGCGCGCCGGGGCCGAACCGAACAGGGAGCAGGAACGAGCCATGACCCGACCGATCCGCATCCACGCGTCCGAGGAGCCGGCGCGGCCGCCGCGCGCCGCCGATCTCCGCGGCCGGGCGGCGTACCGCCGCGGCCCCCGCACCGCGCTCCGCGTCGCCGCGGTCGCGCTGGCGGCGTGGGCCGCGGCCGGCTGCGACCAGGAGTTCCTCGACGACGATCTCGTGGGCACGGCGCCCGGCCAGGTCACCGTCATCGGCGGGAACAACCAGTCCGGCGCGGTGGGATCGCCGCTGCGCCAGGCGCTGCGGGTCCAGGTCCGCGACGAGCGCGGCAACCCCGTCGCGCGCACGCGCGTGGACTTCAGCACCTCGATCGGCGACGGCCTGCTCTCCTCGCTCTCCGGCGTGACCGACTTCGCGGGCCTCACCGAGGTGCGCTTCACCCCGCTCACGCCCGGCGACCTGGTCGTCACCGCGCAGCAGGCGGCCGGCGGGCCGGCCGCGCGCGCGAGCTTCGCGCTGTTCGCGATCGACTCGAGCGGCGTCCGCAGCCCCGCCACCTTCGAGATCGTCGGCGGAAACAACCAGACGGGCACCGTGGGGACCATCCTGCCGCAGCCGCTGGCGGTGCGCGTCGAGAACGCCGACGGGAACCCCATCGAGGACTTCCCGGTCGTCTTCACCGCGACCACGGACGGGACGCTGCTCCTGACGGTGAACGACGGCGACTTCACCCAGGTGGACAGCCTGGGCGGCACGCCGCAGACCCCCGACTCCATCGGCACGCAGGTCGTGAGCTTCACCGACCCGAACGGCGTCGCCGCGGTCCTGATGCGGCTGCGCACCCGGCCGGGGAACAACCAGGTGACGGCGTCGGCGACGTCGGCCTCGGGCAGCAGCTCCGCCGTGACGTTCAACGCCACCGGATCGACCGGCAACTCGAGCTCCGCCTCGCAGGTCGTGAAGATCTCCGGCGACGCGCAGACCGTCACCGTGGACACGACCGGCATCGGATTCACGCCGTCCATCACGTTCAACCCGATGGTCGTCCAGGTCTCCGACCGGTTCGGAAACCCGATCCCCGGCGTCACGGTGTTCTTCCGGGTCTCGACCGGCTTCGGGTCGCTCTCGGCCTCGAGCGACGTCACGGACGCCAACGGCTTCGCCGAGACCACGTACACGTCCACGGCGGGCAGCTTCGGCGGCATCGCCGTGAGCGCCTCGGTGCCCACCGCCGGCTCGGTGGTCTTCACCGGCGGCATCACGCCCGTCGGGGGGACGCCGGATGAGGACGACGGGGGCGACGGCGGCGGAGGAGGGGGCGGAGGCTGAGCCCCCGGGCTCGCGACCGATCGTCACGCGAACGGCCACCGACACGCGGTGGCCGTTCGTCGTCGGGGACCCGCGCTCCGGCGCGCAGGTCGGTCGCCCTGGTCGGGATGATGGGCTCCGGGAAGTCCACGATCGGGGCCCTGCTCGCGGACCGGCTGGGGTGGCCCTTCTTCGACACCGACCTCCTGCTGGAGGCCGCGTTCGGCGGGACGGTCCCCGACATCTTCGCCGGGCCGGGAGAGCCGGCGTTCCGGCGGGCGGAAGGCGTTCTCGTGCCCCTGCTCGCGGGTGCGCGACCGGCCGTGATCGCGACGGGCGGGGGGCTCTGGGCGTCGCCAGAGGCGCGCTCGCGGCTGCTGGCGTTCGCCTCGGCCGCGTGGCTCGACGTTCCGGTCGACGTGCTCTGGGAGCGGCTCCGGGCGCACGGCCTCGAGCACCGACCGCTCCTCGCGGGGCCGGACCCTCGCGAGACGCTGGACCGGCTCCTGGCCGACCGGGAGCCCCTCTACGGGCTCGCCGAGTGGCGGATCCCATGCGGTGACGCAAGCGCGGAAAGTATTGTAGATCAGATACTTGGAAGGCTGAGGAAGGTCGGGATCGTTGGCGCGGGCCCCGGCGGATCGTAGTTTTGTGAAGACGGGGTCGGGAACCGCGGGGCGGCCCCGGACGTAACGTTCACCGGCGAGCCGTGCCCGGCCGGCACGCTCCCTGCCACCCCGGCAGAGTTCAGGGGGTTCACCCGAGACGAGCCATGTCCAAGCGACCGCCATCTCCGCTGACCAGGCGGGTCGTCCGCCGCGGGTCGAGGACCGCCCGGAGGGCCGCCTCGGCGGCCGCGGACGGACCCGCCGCAGGCGGTGACCTCACGGCCGGGCCCGGCGGCAAGCCGCGCCGGACGGAGCGGACATCGGCCCCGGCGGGTCGTCGGACGGCCCGGCCCGGCGCCACGACGAAGCGCCGGACGGGGCGCGGCGCCGCCGGCGACGGAGCTTCGCCGAACGGCGGTCCGGGCCGGCGCACGCTCCTCGTGGTGGAGTCACCCGCCAAGGCGCGCACCATCAAGAAGTACGTGGGCCGCGGCTACGACGTGAAGGCCTCGGTCGGCCACGTCCGCGACCTCCCGCAGAAGACGCTGGGCGTGGACCTCGAGAACGACTTCCGCCCCACGTACGAGACGATCCCCCGCAAGGAGCGCATCGTGCGCGAGCTGCGGGCGGCGGCGCGCAAGGCCGACGCGGTCGTGATGGCGACCGACCCCGACCGCGAGGGCGAGGCGATCGCCTGGCACGTCGCCGAGGAGCTCGGGTTGCCGGAGGGCCGCGTGCGCCGCGCGGTGTTCCACGAGGTGACGCGCCCCGCGGTTCTCGAGGCGTTGCGGAACCCCACGGTGATCGACCCCGACAAGGTCAACGCCCAGCAGGCCCGGCGGATCCTCGACCGCCTCGTGGGCTACCAGGTGAGCCCCCTCCTCTGGAAGGTGTTCTATCCCGGGCTCTCGGCGGGGCGCGTCCAGACGGTGGCCCTGCGCCTCATCGTCGAGCGCGAGGAGGAGATCGAGGCCTTCGTCCCGGCCGAGTACTGGACCGTGACCGCCCGGCTCGAGGCCGAGGGCCGGCCCTTCTCGGCCGACCTCTTCAAGGTGGACGGCGAGGACCCGGCGCTCGGCTCCGAGGCGGACGCCGAGGCCGTTCTCCAGGCCGTGCGCGGGCGGCCGTTCAGCGTGGCGGCGGTCGAGGAGCGCGAGCGGCGGCGGAACCCCTACCCGCCGTTCATCACGAGCACGCTCCAGCAGGACGCGTCGCGGCGCTTCGGGTTCGGCGCGCGGAAGACGATGCGCGTCGCGCAGGAGCTCTACGAGGGCCTGGAGCTCGGGGGCGAGGGCGCGGTGGGTCTCATCACCTACATGCGCACCGACTCCACGCGGGTCGCGCCGCAGGCGACCGACGCGGCGCGGGCGTGGGTGGCGCGCAACTTCGGCGAGGAGTACCTGCCCGACGCGCCGCGCCGCCATCGCGCCGCGAAGGGCGCGCAGGACGCGCACGAGGCGATCCGTCCCACCGACGTCGAGCGCCGCCCCGAGGACCTGGAGCGCGACCTGAGCCCGGACCAGCTCGGGCTCTACACCATGGTCTGGCAGCGCTTCGTCGCGTCCCAGATGGCGGCCGCCGTCTACGACGCCACGACGGTGGACTTCCTGCCCACGCCGCGGCACCGGTTCCGCGCACGCGGCTCCGTGCTCCGCTTCCCCGGCTTCGTGCGGGTCTACGACGAGGCCGCGGGGGAGACCGCGGCGCAGGGCGAGCGCGAGTCCGAGCTGCCGCGCCTGCGGGAGGGTCAGGCGGTCGAGGTGCTGGGCCTCGAGCGCGAGCAGCACTTCACGCAGCCGCCCCCGCGGTTCTCCGAGGCCACGCTCGTGCGCGAGCTCGAGGCCGACGGCATCGGCCGCCCCTCCACCTACGCCTCGATCATCTCCACGCTCCTCGACCGCGACTACGTCCGCCTCGAGCGGCGCAGGCTGGTCCCCACCCTGCTCGGTCGCGAGGTCCTGAAGACGCTCGTCCACAACCTCGCCGACGTCTTCAACGTGGAGTTCACGTCCGAGATGGAGGGGGAGCTCGACAAGGTCGAGGACGGGAGCCTCGTCTGGGTGGACGCCGTGCGGGACTTCTACCGCCGCTTCCAGCCGCACGTGACGAAGGGACGGAAGCTCGCGCGGCCGCCGGGCGTCTTCTCGACGGACAAGCGGTGCGAGAAGTGCGGCCGGCCGATGATCATCAAGTGGACGAAGCGCGGGCCGTTCCTCGGCTGCTCGGGCTACCCGGAATGCCGGAGCACGCAGCCGATCTTCGCGCCGGGCGAGGAGCCGGACCTCCAGGGGAGCTGCCCGCGCTGCGGCGGCGAGCTGGTCGCGCGCAGCGGCCGGTTCGGGCCCTTCGTCGCGTGCGCCAACGCGCCCGATTGCGAGTACCGCCGGAGCGCGCGGGCCGAGCCCTCGGTGGACGAGCCGACCGGCGAGAGCTGTCCCAACTGCGGCAAGCCGATGGTCATCCGCAGCGGCCGCTTCGGCCGGTTCGTGGCGTGCTCGGACTACCCGACGTGCAAGACGACCAAGCCGGTCGGGATCGGCGTCTTCTGTCCGAAGGACGGCGGCGAGCTCGTGGAGCGCCGGAGCAAGCGCGGGCGCACGTTCTACGGCTGCTCGAACTATCCGGCCTGCGACTTCGTGAGCTGGCGGCGCCCGGTGGCGATCGAGTGCCAGGCGTGCGGGGGGAAGGTGGGCGAGGAGGTGGTCTCGAAGCGCACGGGCACGACGGTGCGGTGCCTGGCCTGCCGCACCCCCGTCGAGCCGGCGGCGCTCGCGCCCGCCGGGGTTTGACGGCGGCGCGTCGCCCGATGGGCGCGGGCCGCGCCGGGCTCGGCCGGTTGCCCGCAACGGCAGGCAGCGTCTCGCCGCCCGACCCGGACGCGGCCCGCGGCGCCGCCGCCCCTCGACCGCTCCCCCCGGGTGACGCCGGCGCTGCGCCGGTGCTGCCGCTCCTCGACGACTTCCTCGCGCATCTGGCGGCCGAGCGGAACTGCTCGCCGCGCACGGTCGAGGCCTACGGTTGCGACCTGCGGCAGTACGCGCGCTTCCTGGCCCGCCACTTGAACGTGACGGCGCCGGACCCGGCGCGGGCGGACGCGCTGGCGCTCCGCGGCTTCCTGGGCGACCTCGCGCGCAAGGGAGGGGTGGCCGGCGGAGGCCGGCCCGCCGGGCGCCGCACGCTGGGCCGCAAGCTGGCGGCGGTCCGCGCCTATTACCGTTACGGGGT
>DATBJZ010000092.1:0-7879 GCA_036556125.1 Gemmatimonadota bacterium
TCCGGACGACGGAGACTCCGGATCCGTCCGCCCGCAGGCGGACGCGCGCGGGCCGGACGGACACGCGCACGCCCGGCCTGCGGCACTTCCCGCGTCCTCGGCACGGCCGCATCCCTCCGTCGGGCCGGCCGTTCTGCACGCAGCCGTCCCCACCGCGCTCGTGCCGCGCGCGGCGCCCGTGCCGGGTGCCAGCGGGGAGGGCCCGTCCGCCGACTCCACGACCGCGTCCCTCCTCGACCGTGACCCGACCCGGCCGGATTCCTCGGACGGCCCCGGGATGGCGGCGCTACGGCGCCGCTACGCGGCGGTGCGGGATTCGCTGGACACGTTCGTCCGGGGCGACACGCTGCTCTCCCGGCTGGCAGCGGACACGATCGGCGTGGCGGTCGGGTTCCGTCCGGAGCTCGTGAACCGGCTCCTCGCGCGCGCGGCGGCGGAGTACCTGGATCGCGTGGAGCTCACGCTCGAGCTGGAGGAGGAGGAGGACGAGGCTGAGGACCTCGAGGTCGAGCTTCCGATCGGCGACGTGGAGGTCGGCGACTACTACGTGCAGGTGACGATCCACCGCATCCAGGGCGTGCTCGCCGCGGGCACGCCGCGGGTGTCGTTCGCCGCGCGAAACCGGCTCGACCTCGTGGTCCCGGCACGGATCGTGTCGGGGAGGGGGAACGCGACCCTGGACTTCACCTGGGATCCCGAGGGCCCGGTCGACCTCCTCTGCGACGACTTCCACGCGCGGCTGTCCGTCAGCGGAGGGGTGGTGCCGCGCGCCTACGAGGTCCACGGGGCGTTCCTGCTCTCGTCCGTGGAGGAGCGGATCGTCGTGCAGCCGCAGTTTCCGAAGCAGAAGGTGCGCATCGCGGTCGCGCCGTCGGAGCGGACGTGGGCGCAGGTGCGTCGGACGCTGGCGGACCTCGACGACCTGGAGCAGTGCGGGATCGGGCTCGAGATCGTGAGCGCCCGGAAGATCGAAGGGCTCCTGCGGGAGGTCGTCGCCAGGGGGTTCAAGGTGAAGGTGCCGACGAAGCTGATTCCCGTCCTGGACCTGCCGGCCGGGATCACGGAAGAGGTCGAGGTCGGTGCCCGCCGGCTGCGGATCGAAGCGACGCCGCGCGACCTCCGGATCACTCCGCGCGCACTCTGGTACGCCGCCGCCGTGCGCCCGGGGCGGGCCTCCGAAGAGGAGGTGGGTCCCGGCCTGCGACCACCCGGCGCAGATTGAGCTCCCCGACCGAACGCCTGGGAACCGACGTGCCCGACGCCCCCGATCGTCGACCGCCCGACGCGAGCCCCCGTGCGGCGACGACCCCGCTGGGCGTGGAGGAGATCGCCCGGCGCTCGGGAACGACGGTCGAGCGCGTGCGTGAGCTCGTCGACCTGGGGATCCTGGTTCCGAGCGGCGACGCGGACAGGCCCTTCCGGGGCGGCGACGCCATGCGGGTCCAGCTGATCGAGGAGCTGGAGGCGTCCGGCGTGCCCGCCGAGCGGGTCGCTGAGGCCATCTCAAGCGGAGCGCTCTCGCTCTCGTACCTCGACTGGTTCCCGGGGCCCTCCCCCCGCTCGGACCGCAGCCACGCGCAGGTCTGCGAGGAGCTCGGCATCCCCTTCGAGCTGCTCGACCGGATGTACGCCGGCTTCGGGCTCGCTCGCCCGAAGCCCGACGAGCCCGTGCGCGAGGAGGACCTCGATATCCTGAACGGCCTGCCGGGATTCTTCGCCGCCGGCCTGGGCGAGGCCGAGGTGATGCGCGCCGCACGCGTCTGGGGCGAGGGCGTGCGCCGCGTTGCCGAGCACCAGGTCCGTGCGTTCCACGAGTTCGTCGAGGAGCCCTTCCGGCGCCAGGGCCTCTCGGACGACCAGGCGCTCGGGGCGGCCGTGTCGCGGATCGGCGTGCGCCTGATCCCGTACGTGGACCGGATGGTGAGCTGGGTCTACCGGCGTCACTTCGAGAGCTATCAGACCGAGCACCGGCTGGCGCACATCGAAGCCGCGCTCGACCGCGCGGGGCTCCACCGCCGCCCGAGGGCGCTGGCGGAGACCTGCGCGTTCGCCGACCTGTCCGGCTACACGCGGCTGACGGAGGAGCTCGGCGACACCGCCGCGTCCGGAATGGCGCTCAAGCTGGCGGAGGTGATGCAGGAGGTGGCGGCGCGCCGCCGCGGGCTGGTCGTCAAGATGCTCGGCGACGGGGTGCACCTGCACTTTCACGATCCCGCGGGGGCTGTGCTGGGCTCGATCGAGCTGGTCGAGCGGGCGCGGCAGCTGGAGCTGCCGCCGGCGCGCGTGGGAGTCAACGCGGGTCCGATGACCTACACCGACGGCGACTACTACGGCCTGACGGTGATCATCGCGGCGCGGCTCGCCGGGCGAGCCGGCCCCGGTGAGGTCCTGGTCGGACAGGTGGTGGCGGAACGCGCCGCGCCGGAGGGCGTGCGGTTCGAGGAGATCGGGCCGGTTCCGCTCAAGGGGGTGGCGCGGCCGGTGACGGTGTACCGCGCGGTCCGCGAGGACGCCGCGGCGAGCTGATCGGCGAGGTGGAGGGCCGGCGTCAGCGGCTTTGCAGCCCGGGGAAGAGGGGCGGAAGGTCCTCGACGGCCTTCCACCCGTCGCCGCGCTCCACCGGCTCGACGCCCAGCTCGTCGAAGTAGCGGTCGAGCACCGCCGCGCGCTCCTGGGCGAGGGGAGGTCGGCAGTAGTCCTCCTCCTCCCAGACCGCGGTGCCGTCGGCACGGCGCCGCGCATCGCGCAGCGACGACGAGAGCGTGCGGCCGAACGGTCGGAGCGGGACGAACTCGTCCGCGGCGAGCCGCCGCTCGAGCTCGTTCAGGAGATCCGCCCGCGGGCGGGCGGAGACCAGATAGTGCGCCACGTGCACCTTCCGCCGCTGGAGTCCACCTTCCTACGTCCTGGCGGGTGCTCCTGTTCCGGCGACCGCCCGCGGTCGTTCGTCAGCAGCGTCGGACGGGTCCAGCGTTCGAGCATGGTGGGCGACGGGCGGCGGCTTCGAGGTCCAGTCCGTGACCGGCACGCCATCGACGAGCAACCGACGGCAAGGAGGCGAGATGGACGGACGGAACGTCGAGGCGCGCTGGAGGGCTCTGAGCCCTCACCTGCTGAGCCTACTCCGGATCGTCGCGGCCTGGCTCTTCATCCAGTACGGGACGACCAAGCTGTTCGAGGTCCCGGCGTCGATCGTCCCCGGCGGGGGGACGGTGCCGCTCGCGTCGCAGGGCGGAGTGGGCAGCCTGCTGGAGCTGATCGGCGGAGCGTTCCTGCTCGTCGGGCTCTTCAGCAGGCCCATCGCCTTCGTGCTCTCGGGCGAGATGGCGGTCGCGTACCTCATCGGCCACGCCGGGCCGCAGGGTTGGTGGCTCTTTCCCGTCGTGAACGGCGGGGCCCCGGCGGCGATCTTCGCCTTCGTCTGGCTCTACGTCTCCGCCGCGGGGCCGGGCCCGTGGAGCCTGGATGCCTGGCGGGAGGACGCGTCCCGTGTCCCGGCCGCCGCGGAATCAGGCTGACGGGCTGACATCCCGCCGCTCCCGACGCCCGTGGGAGGCCGCGGAGGCGGTTCCGCGGGCCAGTCCCGCCGCCACGCCTCGTCACCGTGGTCGTGGCCGTAGCCGATGCGCACCGGCATCGCGCTCAGCCGTCCGAACAGCCGCACCTCGGCGCGGATCGGCCACCAGTCGTACAGGAAGATCTCCAGTGGACGCCACATCGCGACCCAGCCGCCGATGAGGAGGCTCTCGCGCAGGATCAGTCCGAGCCGTCCTCCGAGCGCCTGCTCGACGATTCCGCCCACGACCAGCGAGACCGTAACCCACACGATCCCGATCACCAGGCTCGTGCGTCCGACGCGGAACAGCCCGCGGAGACGGGCCCGCGTACTCTCGGCGCGGTGGCGGAAGAACTGCCGGATCGCATCGCGCAGGACCGCCGGCTCGTCGTCACGCCCGGCGGGACGGTCCAGGTGTACCACCAGCGCGAGTCGGACGTGGCGCGGTGCGCTCCGGGCCCATCCGACGATGAACTCCTCGGCCGCGGGATCCAGGTCCCGCTCGCGAAACGGCGACGGGTCGATCGCGTGGAAGAGCTGCTTCAGCTCCGCCACGTGGACCTGGATCACCTCGGCGCCGGGCGGAATCGGGTCGCCGGCGGAGGCGACGCGTCCGTCCGGAGCGAGATCCCGCGTCGGTTCCCACTGTGCTGCCTCCGGCCGGGCCGGCTTCGGGAGCGAGGACGGGCGGCCGGAGGGGCCGCGGCCAAACTCGTGATTGTAGGACTCCCGCCGCAGTCCTACCATCGAACGTGATCCCTCGGAGCGGCTCCGATGCCGCGACCGCGACAGCGCCCCTCCGCGGACATCTCACCGAAGGGAGGGCGGCGATGACCTGCCATCCCGACCATACGAACGGGCTCCGTTCCCGCTACTCGGTGGACGTGCTGGTCGTCGTCACGACGGTGTGCCTGGCCGCGTGCCACCCCGCTGCCGATACAGCCTCCGAGATCCAGACCGTGTTCCGCACGGCGGCGATGGCCGACACGCCCGTGACCGGGGCAGTGCCGACGGCCGGCAGCCGCGCCGGCGCCGGGAAGCAGACGGAGGCGGCGGCGGCGCCCGCCGCCGGCGACGTCTACGACGGCTGGAAGATGTACGCCGTCCACTGCGAGCGCTGCCACGGGCAGGACGCGCTGGGAAGCGCCCTCGCGCCCGACCTGCGCAAGTCAGCCGGCCAGCTCGGCCACGACGGCTTCGTGCAGGTGGTCGTGAACGGCAGGTCCGGCAAGGGCATGCCGGCCTTCAAGGGCGTTCTCGAGCCGCCGCAGATCGAGAACGTCTTCGCGTACGTGCAGGCCAGGGCGAGCGGAGCACTCGGTCCGGGACGACCGCAGCGCTGATTCGGCGGGGGAGCGGCCGTCCGGCCGGCGTCAGCGACCTCCGTCCCGGGCGGAATCGGCGCCGCCGCGTGGCGGCAGCAGCCTCTCGATCCTCGCGGCCAGGTCGGCCAGCAGCTCGGGGCGGGCTCCGGCGGACGCGCCTGCCCCGCGCTCCGCGGCGCTGCGCAGCTCGGCGACGTCGTCGTGGGTGAAGCCGAACGGCTGCCCGAGCAGCGCGAAGGCGGCGAGCGCCGCCCGCGCGGGCGGCGGCACCATCACGAAGTCGTGGGCCCGGCTCATCGCGATGACGCAGCCGTCGTAGCGCAGCCCCAGCTTGGCGACGTACTCGTTGGGGTCGTCCTCCTTCCTGCGCTCGGGCTTGCTGCGCGCCCACTCGTCGATCACTCGAGGGCGCTGCCGGTAATCGAGCGTCCGCCAGTCGTCCGCGGTCAACGCGGGGCCTTCGTCCGGACTCACGGGCCTCACCTCCTTCCTCCGCAGTCTGGCGACGGGTCGAAGCGCCGGCCAGCGCCATTCCGGCTGCGGACCAGCATCGGGGCCTCGACGGCCGCGGCGACATCCGAGGAGAAGCTCACCTGCGCGCTGCGGTGAGGCCGGGTCACTCGACGCGGCCGTAGCCGCCGCCGCCGGGCGTCTCGAGGACGAGCCGGTCTCCTGGTCCGACCTCGCAGCCGTCCACGGGCGCCAGGTGGACGACCCGCCCCGACGCACGGACGACCTGCTGCCGGCCCGCCAATCCGGGCTCGCCGCCCGCCAGTCCGTACGGCCGCTCGACCCGGTGCTGCGTGAGCACCGACAGCTGCACGCCCTCCAGGAACGTGAGCTCGCGCACGACCCCGTCGCCGCCGCGGAAGCGCCCGCGACCTCCGGATCCGCTTCGGACCGCGAAGCGATCCACGCGGACCGGGTAGCGGCCCTCCAGCACCTCCGGATCGGTGATGCGGGTGTTCGTCATGTGGCTGTGGACGGCGCTGGCGCCGTCGAAGTCCGGTCCCGCTCCACAGCCGCCGCAGACCGTCTCGTAGTAGCCGAACCGCTCGTTACCGAAGATCACGTTGTTCATCGTTCCCTGGCTGCAGGCGGCGAGACCCAGCGCCTTGAGGAGCGTGTCGGTCAGGCGCTGGCTGGTCTCGACGTTGCCGCCGGCGACGGCCGGCGCCAGCGCGGGATCGGCGTCGAACCCGGGGTCCAGGATCCCGGTCGGGATGCGCAGGTCGATCGGCCGCAGCAGCCCGTCGTTGAGGGGAAGCGGCTCGTCCACGAGCAGGCGCAGGACGTACATCACGACGCTGCGCACGATCGCGGGCGTGGCGTTCAGGTTGCCCGCGTGGCGCGGCGCCGACCCGGTGAAGTCGACGGTCGCCCGCCCCCCCTGCACGGCGATCCGCACGGCCAGCGGGGAACCGTCGTCAAGCCGCTCCGCGGCCTGGAGCGGTCCGCCGGAGAGACGGCCGAGCGCCGTGCGGACCACGTCCGCGGAGCGCGTCTGGAGCGCTTCCATTCCCTCCGTCAGCGCGGCGATGCCCTGCTCCTCCGCGAGCGCGCGGAGCGCCCGCGCGCCGTAGTGGTTCCCCGCGACCGCCGAGCGCAGGTCCGCCAGGTTCTCCGGCACCGCGCGTGACGGGTGAGGCGGCGCCTCGAGGAGCCGCCGCATCGCATCCCAGCGTGCCTCGCCCCGGCTGACGAGGTGCATCGGGGGGATCACGACGCCCTCCTCGGCGAGCGTCGTGGCGCGAGGGGACATCGAGCCAGGATGCGTGCCGCCCAGCTCCGCGTGGTGGGCTCGGCTCGCCGCATATCCCAGGAGGTCGCCGCCGGGGCCGTGGATCGGCGTCACCACGCTGACGTCGGGAAGGTGCGACCCGCCGAAAGCGGGGTGGTTCGTCACCACGACGTCTCCCGGCTCGAGCGGCAGCTCGTCGCGCAGCGCCCGGACGCACAGCCCGAGGCCGCCGAGGTGCACGGGGATGTGCGGGGCGTTCACGACGAGCCGGCCGTCGGCGTCGAGGAGCGCGCACGAGAAGTCCAGCCGCTCCTTCACGTTCACCGAGAGCGACACGCGCCGGAGCCGCTCGCCCATCTGGCGCGCGATCGAGCCGAGCCGGTTCGTGAAGAGCTCCAGACGGACGGCTCGCGGGCGGGAAGTCGAAGGCCCCCCGGCGGGGGAAGGGAGCCCGCGGCCGCCGTCGCCCTCCGTCGCGGGTGTCCCCCTGCGCAGCACCAGCGCCCCGTGCCGGTCCACCTCGCCGCTCCAGCCATCCTCCACGACCGTCGCGCTGTGGCGCTCGAAGACCCCCGCCGGCCCCTCGAACCTGAACCCCGCCGCGAGTGCGGCGCGGTCGTACGCGGGGACGTCCCTCCAGCTGCCGCCGAACCAGGCCCGCGCCTTCCGGGGGCGCGGGGCCGGGCGGGCCCCTCCGGCGTCAGGCGCCGGCCGTCCGGACGCTGGCTCCGATTCCTGGCCCGCATCACCGGCCGATGCTCCACCCGACTGCGCCGACCCGTCGCCGCACCCGCTCCCGCCGGACGGCGCCGGGCCGCCGTCCACGGACGACGCCACGACGCGGATCGACTCGACCTCGATCGGCCGTCGCTCGGGTGCGTGGCCGAACACCGCCGCGTACCGCGAGGCGAAGGTCTCGCGAAGCGACCGCCCCGCGACGTGCTCCACCTGGAGCGCGGACTCCTGGCCCGAGAGCCGAAGCGACACGATCCGGCGTCGGATCTCGACCCGATCCGGCGGCACGCCTTCCGCCGCGACCCTGGCGGTCGCCTCCGCGCCGAGCTCGTCCATCCAGCGCGGCAGGTGGGTCTCGCAGCGCGTCAGGGCTCGCAGCACCTGCCGCTCCGCGAACCGCTCGAGCACCGCGGTCCCGAGTCCGTGCGCGCTCAGGAGACCGGGGTCCGGCGGAACGAGGACGAGGCTCATGCCGAGCCGCTCGGCGACCGCGCAGGCGTGCTGTCCGCCGGCGCCGCCGAA
>DATBJZ010000093.1:0-16841 GCA_036556125.1 Gemmatimonadota bacterium
CGTGTGGCAGACGCACTCGCCGGAATCGAGCCTGCTCCAGTTCTGGAGCGGGGACTCGGCCAACAAGCCGTCGGTCGCGGACACGACGATCGGACTGGACCACGTCATCCGCCTGGCGGACCTGCAGCCCGACACCGAGTACAGCTATCAGGTCCGAACGTGGGAAGGCACGTTCACGCAGGCCCGCACGTTCCGCACGCCGCCCGTGAACGGCACTCGCAAGCCCTTCAAGTTCCTGGTCTTCGGCGACTCGGGCGAGGGCACGCCGGGGCAGCTCCAGATCGCGGACCGGCTGCCGGGCGAGAACGCCGCCCTGGCGATCCACGTCGGAGACGTCGCGTACGACAACGGGGCCGAGATCGACTTCGACTTCCGTCACTTCGCCGTCTACCAGGAGCTGCTGGACGCGGTGCCCTTCTATCCCTCGCTGGGCAACCACGACATCCGGACGCAGCAGGGGCAGCCGTACCTGAACGCGTTCTACCTCCCGCAGAACAATCCCGGCCGGAACGAGCGCTACTACTCGATCCAGGTCGACAACGTCCTCTTCATCGCGCTCGACACGAACCTGGGTCCCGGGTACACCGAGCGCTTCGGCGACCTCCGCAATCCGGACGGCGAGCAGGCGCGCTGGCTCGAGGGCGAGCTCCGCCGTGCTCGCGGCGACGACACGATCGACTGGATCGTGCCCTACTTCCACCACCCGCCGTTCTCCTCGGGCCGCGGCATCGCCGGCCACGGCAGCGACCTCGCGCTGCGCGACGTCCTGGTTCCGCTCTTCGACCGTTACCGGGTCGACCTCGTCTTCATGGGCCACGACCACCACTACGAGCGCACGTTTCCGATCCGCTGCCGCGAGAACGCGCCGGTGCTCCCCGACTGTCAGGTGCCGCAGGAGGACCCCGCGCGCGTGGCCGCCGGATCGGGGACGGTCTACGTCCTCACGGGAGCGGGCGGCGGTCCCTTCGCCTGGCGTGCGGTCGGCGTGAACTGGTGGACGGCGTTCGCGCGGCAGGTCTACCAGTACGTCACCGTCGAGGTGGACGGCGCGTCGTCGCTGCACGTGCGCGCGATCGACGCCTCCGGTTCGGTCATCGACGAGATCCGCATCGAGCGCGAGGGCGCGCCGCCGCCCGAGGAGGGCGCCGCCGCGCCCGCCGCGAACGAGCCGACCGGCCCCCGCACCGCGCCGCCCGGCGCCGAGGCCGCACCGCCGGCCGACGGCGGTCCCTGACGCCGGTGGCCCGCTCCTCCTTCCTGGGCGTCGAGGTCCGGCCCGGCGAGCTGCCGCGTGCCGGCGTGCTGTTCGGCCACCTGCTGCTCGTGATCGCCACGCTGATCGTGCTGAAGTCGGTCTCGAGCGCGCTGTTCCTGCGCCGGGTGGACCCCCACGCCCTGCCGTACCTCTACGTCGCGAGCGCGGTGGTGGTCGGGCTCGTGGTGACGCTCTCGACGCGGTGGATCGACCGCGTTTCGCGGCGGACGATGATCGCCGGCACGTGCGCGGCCTTCGCCGCGATCTTCGCCGCGTTCTGGGCGGTCCTGCCGAACACGGCGGCGGAGATCCCCGACGCTCCCGGACGCGCCGTCTACCCCGCACTGTACCTCACGAGCGACGTCTTCGGCACGCTGATGACGACCCAGTTCTGGACGTTCGCGGGCGACCTGTTCACGGGCCGCCAGGGTCGCCGGCTGTTCGGCCTGGTCGGGGCGGGCGGCGTCGCGGGCTCGATCCTCGGCGGCGGCGCGGTCAGCCTCCTCGCGGGCCCGCTGGGCAGCGAGGCGCTGCTGCTCCTCGCCGCGGGGTTCGTGGCGTGCATCCCGCCCCTCACCTGGCTCGCGACGCGCGGGGGCGCAGCGCCGGCACGGCCGCACCGCCGGGAGCGCGGTGCGGGCATCGTCCGGGCGAGCCTCGCGTACCTCCGGGAGCAGCGCTATCCGTGGCTGCTCGCCGGCATGGTCCTCGTGACCGTCGCCGCCACGACCTTCATCGACTTCATGTTCAAGGTGCTGGCGGAGGAGGCCAGCCTCACCGACACCGGCCTCACGCGGTTCTTCGGCCAGTACAACCTCGTCGCCGGCGTGCTGAGCATCGTGCTCCAGCTCGGGCTCACGAGTTTCGTGCTGAGCCGGTTCGGCGTGTTCGCCGCGGTGACGCTGACGCCCGTCGTGCTGATGACGGGCACGGCCGCGCTGCTGCTCGCGCCCGGCCTGCTCGCCGTGTTCGTGCTCAAGCTCCTCGACTCCGCCCTGGCGCACACGGTGGACATCTCGGGGAAGCAGCTCCTGTACGTCCCGTTGCCGGAGCGGGTCTCGGGCACCCTGCTGAGCTTCATCGACGGCGTCGTGAGCCGCGTCGGGCTGGGTCTCGCCGGGCTCCTCCTCATCCCGCTCGCGATCGTGCTGGAGCCCGTCGAGCTGGGCTGGGTCACGCTCGGCCTGCTGGCGGGGTGGCTCGCGCTCGCCGTCCGGACGCGGACCGAGTATCGCCGCGCGCTCGAGGCCTCGCTGCGCGAGTTCGGCTTCCGCCCGGCTCTCGGCCAGGCCCCGCTCGACCGCACCACGAAGCGGGAGCTGGACCGGGCGCTGCGCTCCGGCGACGAGAGCCGCGTGCTGGTCGCCCTGGACTTCATCGAGCAGACCCACTTCGACCTCACGCCGCACCTGCGGGCCCTGCTCGACCTGCCCTCCTCCGACGTCCACGTCCGCGCGCTGCGGCACGTCGCCGAGACCGGCGGCGCCGCGGCCGTGGAGACCATCCTCGAGACGCTCGGCGAAATGCCGAGCGAGGTCACCGCGGAGGCCGTCGCGGCGATCGGGCGGCTCGCGCCACAGCAGGCGACCGCGTTGATCCGGCGCTTCCTGGAGAACCGCGACCCGCGGCTGCGGCGAGCGGCGATCGGCGCCGTGCTCGCCGACGGCCGGTGGGACGCGGCGGACCTCGAGGCGCTCGACCGGTTCGAGGAGCTGCTGGCCGGACGGTGCGGCGACCCCGACCTCAGCCGGATCGAGGCCGCGCGCGCCCTGGCGGACCCCCGGCTGGGCAGCCACCGGCACGTCCTCCTGCACTTCCTGTTCGACGGGTCGCTCGACGTGCAGCGGGCGGCGATCGCTTCGGCCGGTCGTCTCGCCGCTCCCGAGTACGTGCCGATCCTGCTCGAACGGAGCACGCGGCGCGACACGCGCGAGGAGGCGATCCGCGCGCTCGCGGACTACGGCGAGTCCGCGGTCCCCGTGCTGGAGGAGGCGTACGAGACGGCCGAGGGGTGGCCGCGGCTCCGGAAGAGCGTGATCCGCGTCCTCAGCGAGATCGGGACGACCTGGGCCGCGGACGTCCTGCTGCGCAAGGTGAAGTTCGCCAGCTCGTCCGAGCGGTACGACCTGGTCAAGGCGCTGAACAAGATCCGCGCGCGCCGCCCCGACCTCCTCCTCAACGTGGACCTCGTCGCGGACGCGCTCGAGCAGGAGATCGAGGACTACTACCGCAACTGCCACTACCTGGTGCGGCTCGGTCCGGACGAGGACCACCTGCTCCACGACGCGCTCCGCCACCGCCTCGTGTTCGCGACGGAGCGGATCTCCCGGCTGCTGGCCCTGGTCCTGCCGCCGGAGCTCGTGTTCAGCATCTACCGCGGCGTGTACGGGCGGAACCTGCGGCAGGCGTCGAACGCGCACGAGCTGCTCGAGAGCCTGATCGAGCGCGCGGACCTGAAGACCGCGCTCCTGCCGATCTTCGATCGACTGTCGCCGGAGGACACGCTCGCGGCCGCCGCCGGGCGGTTCGCGTTCGTGAGCCGGAGCGTCGAGGACGTGGTCGGCGAGATCGCCACCCACTCCGCCCGGTGGCTGCGCCTGTGCGCGCTATATTACGCCGGAGACCGGGGTCTCTCCGCGCTTCGGCCGCTGCTCGAGGATCGCGCGCGGGAGGACGGGGACGAGGAGGTGCGGCGCACCGCCCGGCTCGCGCTGCGCCTGCTGGACGGCGAGGCCGCCGCGCGCGCGGGAGACGGACCGATGCAGACGCTGGTCGAGAAGGCGCTCTTCCTGAAGGGCGTGCAGCTCTTCGCCGGCCTCACGGGCGAGGACCTGACCGAGCTCGCCGGCTATCTCAAGGAGACGTCCTTCGAGGAGGGCGAGACGATCTTCCAGGAGGGGGAACGCGGCGACGCCCTGTTCGTGATCCGCTCCGGCGAGGTCGATCTCGTCCGCGGCGCGACGCACGTCGAGACGCGCGGACGGGCGGCGTCCCTGGGCGAGCTGTCCGCCGTGGACCAGGGCCCGCGGACGTTCACCGCCGTCGCGCGCACCCCCGTCGAGGCTCTGGAGATCGGCGAGCTCGAGCTCGAGGAGATCCTCCAGGAGAACGCCAAGATCAGCCGCCAGATGCTGTGCGTGCTCGCGGGGCGGGTACGGCGCTACCTCCAGCAGGAGCTCACGGGTTTCGCCGGCGAGACCGCCGCACCGGCCGCGGCGACCTAGCCTTGCCGCGGGCGGGCCCCGCCGCGGCGCGGGGGTCCCTGGCCGCGGCCCTCCTCGGAATCGTCCTCTCCGCGTGCCGGGGACCCGAGCCGCCCCGGCTCCTGCTCGGCGTCATCGCCGACCTCTCCGGCCCCGGCTCCGCCGCCGGCCGCGACCTGCGCGACGGGGCCCGTCTCGCCCTCCGCGGAGCGCGACCCGGGCTCGGCGCGCTCGTCCAGGACGATCGTGGCGATCCGCGGCGCGCGGCGCGCCTGGCGCGCTACGTCCGCGACCTGGACGGCGTCGTCGCGATCCTGGCCCCGGCGTCCCCGCCGGCGGCGCGCGAGGTCCTCGCCGTGCTCGACGGGGGGACGCCCGTCCCCGTGCTCCTTCCGGGCCCCTGCGCTCCCGAGCTGACGCTGAACCGGCCGTGGGCCTTCTGCCTCCAGCCCGCGGCGGACTACCTGGGCGAGGCGCTCGCCTGGTTCATCGTGACGAGGCTCGGTCTGGACGAGGCCGGCGTCGTGACGGGAGACGGCGCCTCCGACAGCGCGCTCGCGGAGGGCTTCTCCCGCGAGCTGGAGCGGCTGGGCGGAGAGGTCGTCTTCCGCCTCGCCGCCGACTCGGCCGCGGCTGCCCTGCCGGGGGCCCACTCCGTTCCGGCGATGGTGTTCGCCGGCGTCGAGCCCGCGGCGCGGCCGGGTGACGCCGCGGCCGGAACGCCGGGCGGGCCCGCGGGCGCCAGGCCGCGCGCGGACGGCGGTCAGGCGCCCGTACTCCTCGGCGCTCCCTGGGTCCACCCGTCGGAGAACGAGGACGGCGGCGACGACGCGGAAGGCGGCGCCGCAGGGGGCGAGCCGGCCGGCGTCCTGCGTCCCATCCTCTTCGATCCGGACGAGACGCCGCGGACGCGCGAGTTCACGCGGACCTTCCGAGAGTCCTTCCGCCGCCCGCCCGGCCCGCCGGCCGCGCTTGCGTACGAGGGCGCGTCGCTCGTCGCGCGTGCCGTCGCAGGCGGCGCCCACACGCCCGCGACCGTGCGCCAGGCGCTCGCATCGCCGGGGGCGGGCGACGCCCACGAGGGACTCGCGGGGTCGTTCTTCTTCTCGCTCCAGGGCCACGCGATCCGGGAGATCGCGATCGGAGCGTCCGGGGACTCCGCGAGCCCAGCGGGGATCCCGGCGCGCTGACCGGACCGGCGCCGTCTCGAACCTCGCCGCCGTCTCGCGCTCGCGGTTTGCCAGCGCCCGAAGCCGCGCGCCCCGGCGACGCGGGCCGCCGATCACGGCCTGCGCCGGACCACGCCGTGGGGTCCGGACGTAAGACGCTGCCGCGCTTCGCCTTGCCGCCGGGAGTGTCCGGGGACGGCGCGGCGCCGCGCAGGGGTCGGACTCTTGCAAGCAGGTCGGCGCGCCCTCTTCCCGGAGACCAGCGAACCGGTGACCGATCCCGCGACGCCCGCCGCGCACGACCGCTCCACCCCGCCGGACGCCCTGCACGAGTTCCTCCGCGCCGCGGTGAGCCGCGGCGCCTCCGACGTCCACGTGAAGACCGGCGACGTCGTGCGGGCGCGCATCGACGGAACGCTGACGCCGGTTTCCGAGCGGTCGCTGACGCTCGCCGAGGTCCGCGAGATGGCGACCCGCCTGGCCGGAGCGGCCGCGGTGGAGGGAGCGCTCGCGGGCGAACGCGAGTACGACGGCACGTACGGCGTCGCCGGTGTGAGCCGCTTCCGCGTGAACCTGTTCCGGCAGCGCGGGACCCTGATGATGGTCCTGCGGACGATCCCGGCCGAGGTGCCGGACTTCGCCTCGCTGCGCCTCCCGCCGGTCGTCGAGCGGCTCGCGCAGCTCGAGCGCGGAATGGTCGTGGTGACGGGCTCCACGGGGAGCGGAAAGTCCTCGACCCAGGCCGCGATGATCGAGCACCTGAACCGCACCGTGTGCCGTCACGTCGTGACGCTGGAGAACCCGATCGAGTTCCTCTTCGACGACAGGCGCTGCTCGATCACCCAGCGGGAGGTGGGCCCCGACACGCGCGACTTCGCGTCGGGGCTGCGCTCCGCGATGCGGCAGGACCCCGACGTCATCCTCATCGGCGAGATGCGGGACGCGGAGACCACCGACATCGCGCTCAAGGCGGCCGAGACCGGGCACCTGGTGCTGTCCACGCTGCACACGCCGGACGCGGTGAGCACCGTCCACCGCATGCTGTCGCTCTTCCCGCCGCTCGAGCAGGCGGCGGTCCGGGTCCGGCTCTCCGAGTCGCTCAAGGCCGTGATCTCGCAGCGGCTGCTGCTGGCGAAGTCGGGCCGCGGCCGGGTGCTGGCGTGCGAGATCCTGATCGCGACGCCCGCCATCCGCGACATGATCGCCGGCGGCAAGCCGTTCGAGGACATCCGCGAGCAGATGGAGGAGGGGCGGGAGCAGTACGGCTCCCAGACCTTCGACGCGCACCTGGAGGAGCTGGTGCGGGAGGAGCTGGTGAGCTACGAGACGGCGCTCGCCGCCTCGTCGAGCCCGGCGGACTTCGAGCTCCGGTTCCGGCTGGACGGCCTCGCAGCCGGGGGCGCCGCGGATCCCCTCGCAGCGTTCGGCCGCTTCTGACCGAGCTCCGGACCGCCGGACGCGCCGCGGGCCGCGCCGGGCGCAGCTAGACCAGACTCCCCAGCCCCAGCAGCGCCGCCAGCGCTCCGGCGGCCGCGAGGGTCGCCGCCGCGGTCGCCGTGCGGCGGCCGGGCGGGCCCTGAGGCGGCTCCTCGCCGGGCGCCGGGAGCGCGTGCGGCGGCCGCACCCTCCACGCGAGCACGACCACCGGCAGCCACAGGAGCAGGGCCACCCACCAGGCGAGCGGCACGTCGCGCAGGAGGTCGCCGGTCGCCTGCCAGCTCGCGGCCGTCGCGCCCACGAGCACCGCCGCCGCGAAGAGCACGACGCCGACCGCCGCCGCGCGGAGCCAGCCCCTCGCGCCGCGCCCGCGGCCGGCCGCGCTGTCGCGCAGCGCGAGCAGCGCGCCGGCGAGAACGAGGAACGTTCCCAGCGCCGCGCCTCCGCCCCGCAGCCAGGCCGCCCAGGGCTCGATCGGCGCGCGCGCGACGAGCTCGTAGTGCGGCAGCGCGGCCGGGCCGCGGGGGGCGGCGCCGGCGACCGGCGGAGTCTCACCCGGCTCGCCGGCGGGTGCCGGCGGTCCGGCGGGCAGGCGCACCTCGTCCCCGAGCGGGCTCGCGACGGTGAACCGGTAGCGCAGCACGGTCCCGCGGCCGGGCGGCGGCAGGATGGCCCGCAGACGGTCGGTTCCCGCGAGCGGCGTGAGGACGACGCGCGCGGGGTCGCCGTCGGCCGAGTACCAGACGTGGGCGGCGCCTGCGGGCAGAGGCGGGCTCGCGGAGACCCGGAGGTCGAGCCGGATCGAGTCGCCGGCGACGAGCCCGGCGGGAGGCTCGTGTGAAACCTCGAGCCGCACGTCCTCCTCGACCGTCGCGCGATCGGGTCCGCAGGCCGAGAGTGCGAGCGTCAGCGCCAGCGACGCCGGCCGGGCGCCGATCCTTCCGCGGCCCGCCCGGGGCCGGGCTGCGCCGCGGACGCGACTCCGCAACTCGTTGAAGGAGCTCATCGGCCGGCTTAAACTACCCTGCGCGTCACGCCGTCGCCAAGCGCGCCGGCCTACACTGCCGAATGCCCGGGCCATGCGTTCAGCACGTCTCCCGCTCGCCGTCTGTCTGGCCCTCGCCGCGCTCGCGTGCGGCCGGGGCGACGACGCCGCGCCGCCCGGCGCGGGATCCGGGGATGCTCCCGCGGACGCGGGCGCCGCAGCGGGCGTCGCCGCGGAAGGCGCGGCTCCCGGGGCGGACGCCGCGACACCGGGCATCCTCGGCGCGGCGGCCGAGGCCCAGCGGCTCCAGGTCCGGACGCGGCTCCTCGACCTGAACCGGTCGCTCCTCAACTTCCACGTGCTGCACGACCGCTTCCCCGCGGATCAGGACGAGCTGGAGACGGCGCCCGAGGTCGCGATGGCCGCCGCGGAGGCGGCGGCGATCGGCACGGGGCTTCGGTACGAGGCGAAGGACGGCGGCTACGTCGTCACGGTGACGATGCCGACCGGCGCGCCGATCACCCTCGAGGGAAGCGACCCCGGCCCGCGCGGCGGGCGACCCTAGCCGCGCGTGTCCATCCCCGCGGCCGAGCTGGCGGCCGCGCTCGACCGCTTCCTGCGCGTCCACGAGATCCCCGACAAGTCGCTGAACGGGCTGCAGGTGGACGGCCCCGACCCCGTGTCGCGCGCCGCGCTCGCCACGGACGCGGCGCTCGCGACGATCGAGGCCGCGCGCGCGGGCGGAGCGCAGCTGCTCGTCGTGCACCACGGGCTCTTCTGGGGCGAGCGCCCCGTGCCCCTCACGGGCGGTCTCTGGCGGCGCGTCGCGGCGCTGATCGGCGGGCGGCTCGCTCTCTACGCCGCGCACCTTCCGCTCGACGTCCATCCCGAGGTCGGCAACAACGCCGTGCTCGCGCGCCGGCTCGAGCTGGTCCGGCCCGCGCCGTTCGGCGTCCGGCCCGGCCTGCCTCCGGACCGGGAGGGCCGCCCGGGCGCGCTCGGGCTCGGCGGCGGCCTGGCGCGGCCGCTCGATCGCGCCGGACTCCGGGCCTGGTGCTCGGAGCGGCTCGGGTCTCCCGTGTCGCTCCTCCCCTTCGGTCCCGAGCACGTGACGTCGCTGGCCGTGGTCTCGGGCGACGCCGCCGACCTCGCGCCGGAGGCCGCGCGCGAGGGCTACGACGCCTTCCTCACCGGGGAGACGAGCCACACCGCCTACCACCCGGCGCTCGAGGCCGGCGTCAACCTCCTGTGCGCCGGGCACTACGCGACCGAGACGTGGGGCGTGCGCGCGCTCGGCGAGCACCTGGAGCGCCGCCACGGCGTGGAGACCTTCTTCTGCGACGTGCCGACGGGATTGTGAGCGGCGTCTCCGCGGCGGACCTGCTGGTGATCGCCGCGCTCGCGATCGGCTTCATCCTCATCCCGATCGGGCTCCCGGGCCTCTGGCTGATGGTCGGGGCCGCCGTGCTGCACCGCGTCTTCGCCCCGGCGAGCGAGCTCGGCGTCCCCCTGCTGCTGGCCCTCACGGCGATCGCCGCCGTGGCGGAGGTGGCGGAGACCGCCCTCGGCGTCCTGGCGGCGCGCAGGCTCGGCGCGACGCGGTGGGGGATGTGGGGGGCCTTCCTCGGCGGGGTCGCCGGAGCGATCGTGCTGTCGATCCCGTTCCCGCTGGCGGGCACCCTGCTCGGCGCGTTCGCCGGCGCCTTCGCGGGCGCGCTGCTCCTCGAGTGGATGCACACGCGCGCGCTGGGGGCGGCTCTCCGCGCGGGCGCCGGGGCCTTTCTGGGCCGGGTCGCGGCGGTGGCCTTCAAGGCCGCCGCCGGCGTGGCCATCATCGCGCTCGTGCTCGAGCGCCTCGCGTGAACCGCCGCTGCGGCGCCGCCTCGCGGCCTCGCGCCGCGCGGCCCGAGCGGGTTCCGCCCCGCGTCGTGAGGACCCCGTGAACCGCGGCACCTGCCAGGTGGTCGTCGGCGCCCAGTGGGGCGACGAGGGCAAGGGCAAGATCGTGGACGTCCTCGCCCGCGAGGCGGACGTGATCGCCCGCTACCAGGGCGGCGCCAACGCCGGGCACACGGTCGTGGTCGGGGAGGAGCGGTTCGTCCTGCACCAGGTGCCCTCCGGGATCCTGCACCCCCGGAAGGTCTGCCTGCTCGGCAACGGCGTGGTCCTGGACCCGGTCCGCTTCTTCGAGGAGGTGGACGGGCTCGAGCGGCGCGGCGTCGGGACCGGGGGACGCCTGAAGGTGTCCAACCGCGCGCACCTGCTCCTGTCCTACCACAAGGTCCTGGACGGCGCGAAGGAGGGGAGCCGCGGGATCGGCGCGATCGGCACCACGGGGCGCGGCATCGGCCCCGCCTACGAGGACAAGGTCGGCCGGATGGGGATCCGCGTCGCGGATCTCTGGGACGACCTGCGGCTCGAGGAGATGCTCCGCGCCAACGTGGACGCCAAGAACCGGCTCCTCGAGAGCCTCCGCGCGCCCGCACGGATCCGGCTCGACGACGTGCGCGCCGAGGTCGCGGGGTGCCGGGAGCGCCTGCTCGCCTGCTCCTGCGACGTGTCGCGTGCGATCTACGCGGCCCTCGCGGCCGGGCGCCGCGTGCTCCTGGAGGGCGCGCAGGGGTCGCTGCTGGACCTCGACCACGGCACGTACCCGTACGTGACGTCGTCGAGCACGACGGCCGGCGGCGCGGCCACGGGCGTCGGCATCGGTCCCCGCACGCTCGACGAGATCGTGGGGGTCGTGAAGGCGTACACCACGCGCGTCGGGAACGGGCCGCTTCCGACGGAGCTGACCGACGCCATGGGGGAGCGGCTGCGGGCCGCGGGCGGCGAGTTCGGCGCCACGACGGGCCGGCCGCGGCGCTGCGGGTGGTTCGACGCCGTCGTGGTGCGCTTCGCCGCGCGCGTGAACGGGCTCACGGAGCTCGCCGTCACCAAGCTCGACGTCCTCGACGGCATCTCGCCGCTCCGGATCTGCGTCGGCTACCGGTTCCGCGGCGACCGCGCGTCGTCCCGGTCGGCGGCCGGCCTCCACGGCGGCGAGCGGCTCGAGGAGTTCCCGGGAAGTCTGAGCCTGCTCGAGAACTGCGAGCCGATCTACGAGGAGATGGACGGCTGGGAGGGTTCGACGTCCGGCGGCCGCGAGCTCGCCGATCTTCCGGCGGGCGCGCGGCGCTATCTCGCGCGCATCGAGGAGCTGGTGGGCTGCCCGATCCGCCGCGTGTCGGTGGGAACGGCCCGCGACCAGATCCTGGCGGTCGCGTAGGCGTCCGGCGCGTCCGTGACGGGCTCGCTATCTTGGGGCGAGCCCGTAACTCAGCTGGTAGAGTAGCGGCCTTTTAAGCCGAGAGTCCTGGGTTCGAATCCCAGCGGGCTCACCACGCCCATCGCGGCAGCGCCTCCCTCGACGCCGGCTCATCCTCGCTCCCGCCGACCGGGTGCGACCCCGCGTCGGCCGAGACCGACCGGGTCCGCGACATCGCGCCGGTCGTCGGCCGACGGGCTTCCGACGGCGGCCCGCTGCGTCCGCTGGTGGTAGACCGCGCGCCCGTCCGGCGCGGGGCGCGGCGCCCCCGAGCTTGCGGCCCCGCGACGGGCCGCGCTACGTTTCGTCCGTCGTCCCGCCCTTCGCCCTCCGTTCCGGCCGCCGCACCATGGACCTCAGCGTCAATCTCCTCGCGATGCTCGGGCTCGCGGGGGTGATCGTGTTCGGCACCGCACTGGTCCTCGTCCTGTGGCTTCACGGCCGGCGCCAGCGCCGGCGCGCGCCGGTGCACGAGCCGCGGCGCCGGCTCGACCCCGAGCCGCACCCCGTCCCCTCGCGCGACCCGCAGCCCACGTCCGAGGACCACGAGCTCGTGGAGGCGTTCCTCCGCTCCCTCGACCGCCGGCGCAAGTAGCCGCAGCAGCCGTCCGGTTCCGCCGGCGGACGTCGCCGCCGCGTCCGGGCGCGCCCGCGTCTCATTCCCTGATCGAGTAGTCGTCTCCGCCGTAGGCGTGCTCCGCCCCGCAGCGCGGGCAGCGGTGCTCTCGCAGGTCGGGGTCGGCCGCAGCCGGCACGTCCCGGCCGGCGCGGATTCCCGTGGCGACGGGGAAGCCGCACGTGCGGCACCGCACGAACAGCTCGCGGTCGCGGGCTTCGGCAGGTACGGTCATCGGCGCTCCTCACGGTGAGGGTTGGGGGTCGGGTCCGTCGAGGACGGCGCGCCTCGGCCGCGGCGTCCGGGGGGTCACACGCGGAGCGCCGGGTCGGTCCACGCCCACTCCCCGCGGACGAGGACGCCTGCGACGGCGGCGGCCCGGCCGCGGTGGATGAACGCCGAAAGCAGGATGTCGAGGGGGACGTCGACCCGCGCGTCCACGGCCTCCGGAGCCAGCACCGCCACGTCGGCGTCCTTCTCCACCTCGAGGCTTCCCACGCGTTCGGCGACGCCCAGCGCCTCGGCCCCGCCGAGCGTGGCGCGCGTGAGCGCTTCGACCGGCGAGAGCGGCGTCAGGTAGCCGGCGTGGCGCATCACGTCGAAGGGGCTGAACGAAGGGCCCGCCCCCACGTCGGACCCGAGCCCCACGCGCAGCCGCTCGCCGAGCGCCCGCGCCAGGTCGAAGGCCCCGCTGCGGAGGAAGAAGTTCGACGTCGGGCAGTGCGCGACCGCTGCGTCGTGGACCTTCAGCAGCGCCCACTCCCGGTCGTCGAGGTGGACGGCGTGGCCCAGCACCGTGTGCGGGCCCAGCAGGCCCGCGGCGCGGTACACCTCGGCGTAGGCCTGCGAGCCGGGGAAGAGCTCGCGCACCCACGCCACCTCCCGCCGGCTCTCGGAGAGGTGGGTCTGGACGGCTGCCCCCAGCTCCCGCGCCGCCAGCCCGGCCTCGCGCAGCAGCTCGAAGGTGCACGACGGCCCGAACCGGGGGGAGAAGGCGTAGCGCAGCCGGCCGGACGCCCGTCCGTTCCAGCGCCGGCACAGCCGGCGCGACGCCTCGACCGCGGGCGCGCGCGGAAGCAGCAGGCCGTCCGGCGCGTTCCGATCCATGAGGACCATGCCCATCGTGATCCGGAGGCCCGAGCGCTCCGCCTCCAGGAACGCCGCGTGGGTCGCGTCCGGGTGCGAGGACCCGAACACGCCGGCGGTCGTGACGCCGTTCCGCACGAGCTCCGAGAACGTGCGCCTCGCCAGGTCCCGCGCGACGCGGGGATCGGCGCACGCCTCCTCCGCGGGGAACACGTGGCGCTCCAGCCACGTCAGGAGGTCGGACGCGGGGCGCCCGCGCACGTCCACCTGCGGGAAGTGCAGGTGGGCGTCCACGAAGCCCGGAACGCCGACGAACCGCCGCAGGTTCGTCTCCGGAAGGCCCGCGAGCGCGGGCGGGGGATCGCCCGGGCCGAGCGCCAGCACGAGGCCCGCGCGGTCGCAGGCGAGCCACGCCGGGGCGAGGTCGAGCGCGTCGCCGTTGCGCAGCGGCGTGACGAGTCTGCCGAAACGGAGGATGTGCAAGGGGGGTGCTTGACTTGGATCCGCCGCTAGTGTTGCGTCCGGCCCGCGTCGGGGTCAAACACGGACTTCGGGAGATGCAGCGGAGCCTTCGCCTCGAACGTGCAGGTGCCGGACGGACGCGGCGGACGCGCGTCGCCGCGGCCGCGCTGGCGCTGCTGGCGCTCGCGGCGTGCGGCGACGACGGACCGCAGGCACCCGGCGAGCCGCAGGGCGTCGGCGAGGCCCGCATCGGCGCGGACGGAGGCGCGGTCGAGACCGACGACCTGAACGTCCTGCTCGAGATCCCGCCCGGCGCGCTGGACGGCGACACCCTGATCACGATCCGGCGCCTCGCGCCGGCGGAGGTGCCCGAGCCGCTGCGCGCCCGCCGGCGTCTCTCGGCCGTGTACCTGGTCGGCCCGGAGGGGCTGCGCCTCGGGACGCCCGGCGAGATCACGATCTTCTTCGACGAGGACAGCCTCCCGTCGGGCGTGCGGCTGCGGGGCCTCACGATCGGCAAGGTCAACGCCGGAGGTCTCCTCGAGGAGCTTCCGGAGCGGCAGTTCCTCGAGCCGCAGTCCGGCCTCGCGCCGGCCGGACGACGCGTCGGCGTGGGCGGGCAGGTCTCCTCGTTCAGCCCGTTCGCGATCTGGGTGGACGAACCGGCCGGGGATCTCCAGCTGGACCTGGACGCGCCCGTCGGCGAGGGCCTCGACACCTACGTCCTGCGTGTCGACGGCGGGCCGGAGCACGCGATCGAACCGTTCGCGAGCGTGTTCCTCTCGGGGCTCCCCGGCGGCTCCCACACCGTGCTGCTCGGCGGCGTGCCCGCCGGATGCTCCGTGTCGGGGGAGAACCCGGTGACGGTGACGGTGCCTCCCACCGGCAGCGTGAGCCACCGCTTCCTGGTGACCTGCGCGCCCGGCGACCTCGAGGTGACCGTCGCGACGAGCGGACCGGACGCGCCCGCGGGTCCGTTCACCGCCACGCTCGCGTCCGGACCGCGCGCGGACGTGGATCCCGTCGGCTCCGTCCTCTTCCGCGAGGTGCCGGCGGGCCGCGAGTCGGTCACGCTCGGCGGCTTCCCCGTGACCTGCGCGCTGACGGGCGCGAATCCCCGCCCCGTGGTCGTGCTGCCGGGCCTGACCGCCTCCGTCCGCTTCGACGTGACCTGCCCCGGATAGAGCCGCCCGCGCGGCGCGCCGCTCGTTTGCGGGGGCCTCGCGCGCCGTGAATCTTGGGCCGATGCCCGCCCCGATCCGCGTGCGCGGCGCCCGCCAGCACAACCTCCGCGGCGTCGATCTCGACCTGCCGCGCGGCCGTCTCGTCGTCCTGACCGGCGTGAGCGGCTCGGGGAAGTCGTCCCTGGCGCTCGACACGCTCCACGCCGAGTCGCAGCGGCGGTACGCCGAGTCCCTCTCGACCTACGCCAAGCAGTTCCTCGAGCGCGTGGACCGCCCCGACGTGGACGCCGTGGAGAACGTCCCGCCGACGGTCGCCATCGAGCCGCGGAACCCCACGCTCACCTCGCGCTCGACCGTCGGCACGGCGACCGAGACCGCGGACTACCTGCGCCTGCTCGTCGCCCGGGCGGGGCGCACGCGCTGCCCGGCGTGCGACCGCGACGTGCGCCCCGACACCGTGGAGGACGCCGCCGCCAGGCTCGGGGCGCTGCCGGACGGGACGCGGCTCCACGTCGCGTTCCCCCTGCCGCGGTCCGCGCCGCGCGCGCGGGAGGCGCTCCGGGCGTCGCTGCTCGCGGGGGGGTACGTGCGGGTCCTGGCCGGGGGGCGCGAGCACGCGGTCGAGGACGCCGGCCGCGCGCTCGAGGATCCCGCCCTGCTCGTCGTGGCGGACCGCCTCGCGCTCGCGCCGGAGAGCCGCGGCAGGCTGAGCGAGGCGCTCGCGGCGGCCTTCCGCGCGGGCGACGGCGAGGCCTGCGCCGCGGTCGGCGGCCCCGCGGGCGAGCTCCTGCGGTTCACCCGCGCGTTCCGCTGCGGCGGGTGCGGCCGCGACTTCTCCGCCCCGACGCCCGGCCTGCTCTCGTTCAACAACCCGTGGGGCGCGTGCCCGCGCTGCCGCGGCTTCGGCAACCTGCTCGAGTTCCACGCCGACATGATCGTGCCGGACCCGGCGCGGTCGCTGCGCGACGGCGCCCTCCACCCGTGGACGGCCCCGCGCTACCGCGGGCGCCGGCGGCGGCTGGCGGCGTTCTGCGCGCGCGCCGGCATCCCCCAGGACGTCCCGTGGCGCGAGCTCCGGGAGTCCGACCGGCGGCGGCTGCTCGAGGGGGCGCCGGGATTCGAGGGCGTGATCCCGTTCCTGCAGGGTCTGGTCGAGAAGAAGTACAAGGCGTACGTGCGGTTCTTCCTGCGCCGTTACCAGAAGCCGGGGGACTGCCCGGACTGCGCGGGCGCGCGGCTGCGCCCCGAGGCGCTGCACGTGCGGCTCGGCGGCCTGACGATCGCCGAGCTCTGCGCGCTGCCGGTGGAGCGGCTCCGGGCGTTCCTCGCGGCGGTCGAGCTCGCGCCGCGCGAGCGCGCCGTCGCCGGACTGGTGGCGGGGGAGCTGGACGCGCGCCTGGAGATCCTGGAGTCGGTGGGGCTCGGCTACCTCAGCCTCGACCGGCCGACGCGGACGCTCTCGGGAGGCGAGGCGCAGCGGATCGGACTCGCGAACGCCCTGGGTGGCCGGCTCGTGGACACCCTGTACGTCCTCGACGAGCCGTCGGTGGGGCTGCACGCCGCCGACACCGAGCGCCTGATCGGGATCCTGCGGCGGCTCCGGGACCGGGGCAACACGGTGCTGGTGGTGGAGCACGACCTCGACGTGATGGCCGCCGCCGACTGGATCGTGGAGCTCGGCCCCGGCGCCGGCGAGCGGGGCGGGGTCGTCACGTTCGCGGGGACCCCCGCGGCGCTGGCCGACTCCGACGGTGCGACGGGACCGTACCTGTCGGGGCGGAAGACGGTGGAGGCGCCGGCGCGGGCCGTTCCGCTCCCGGGGGCCGGACTCGCGCGCAGCCGGGGCGGCCGCGTCGCGCGGCTCCGCTGGTCCACGCCTGGATCGCGGAACGGGGGCGGGATCGCGCGCCGCGCGTCCGCCGCGCGGCCGGCCGTCGTCCGCGACGCGGCGCTCCCGAGCCTGGTCCTCGAGGGCGCGAGCGAGCGGAACCTGCGCGGCGTGGACGTCCGGATCCCGCTGGGCGCCGTCACCGCGGTCGCCGGCGTGAGCGGATCGGGGAAGAGCACGCTCGTGCACGACACGCTCTACCGCGCGGTCGCCGAGCGCCTCGGGGAGCGGTCCGGCAAGCCCTATCTC